>NZ_CP036267.1:1101450-1468600 GCF_007744255.1 Thalassoglobus polymorphus
ATGCAGACGTATGCTTGATGAAGACATGCAGCAGCCCAACCTGAATCTCTCGAATTTCAGGAATCGCCTCCACGACATGTCGAGTGACAATATGAAAACCTCGGGAGTAACTCGGAAGTGAAATCTGTTTCTGAATCCAGGGCATTGAATATAGTCCACGTTTACAACAACTCAGTGAGAACAGATTGGTTCTATCAAAAACGGTTCAAACTGGTCAAACAGGCGGGCTCCTCAATAAGATGAGAATTCACTTTCGTTCTCATGCGTCTGTTCAGCATTGAAAAAAGATGGGCAATCTCAAAACGGTTTCGAGAAAAAAGATCTCTTTAGAATGTCGTAATTTTCGCCCCCTTCTGGCAGGAGTCTGTGAGGCCAATTCTGTAAATTTTCAAAATGCGATGAAGCAGGTAAGTCTGCGACGTGAGCAGGGGCTGCTCATCAATTTTATGCGGCTCATTTTTCTCCCGTCGGTGCTGATTCATCTTTTCTACTTTGGCGTCATGTACGTCCTGGCGTCACTATTGTGCCTTGGTAATGGTTGTTCTCTCAGAAAATGCATCTCTACCCGGTGTCGCAGAGGCTTGGCGAACCGGCGTTTCAAATGTCGACGGAAAAAGAGTTGCATCTGTCGTTCGAGGTGTTGCGGTCGATGTCTCGTCTGGCTTTGTCGAAAACCAGAAAGAGTGGATGTCAAAAAGCAGAGTCACGAAACATTGCGACTCGCGACTGACCTGTACATGTTTGCGTGGACAATTGGATTGTTGTGGTCTTACTTTACGATTTTGCGTGAGGTCACTCTTCAGCCATCGCGCTTTGATATTCATTCCATGTCGGGAGAGACAATCCTCGCTTTGGCGATCCCTGTGATTCGGATGTACGAGGTCTTTTCATCGAACGCCTCGCTCCATTTAAAAGCTGTCTACAAAAGACGAGAGCCGATGCGGGCTTTGGTGAATGTGCTTTGGCACTATGGTGAAGTCGTCATTGCATTCGCTTCTTTCTTTCTGATCGCAATCTGGTCCACAGGCGAAAGCTTTCGGATGCCTCCCCAAGGCGAGTTGTTCCTTCAACCGCTTTATTTCAGTTTTGTGACGATCACGACTCTTGGATATGGCGACTATTCTCCTGAGCAGCCGATCGGGCAATGTCTTGTTGTTTTTGAAGTTTTTCTCGGAATGGTTCTGCTCGTTGTCGTGTTGCAGAAGGTACTTGGGATCGTTGGCAACGAAAAATAGTTTCAAGGCGTCGTGAGTAAGACCTGTTTTGTTCGGAGGGCTCATCTGTCAAATTTTGTCAGGAACTTACAATTCCTGTGAGGATCTTGTTTTCTCTGAGACTTTCTTCGTGATTTCTGGAACTCTGATCGTTTATCATCGTCTACTCAGGAGGGAATTACCGTTTCTTGAGGGATAAGAGCGATGAGATCATTAGCTTATGCGGTTTGTCTGGTCGCGAGTTCGGCTGGAGCGTTGTTGACTCCCGGGGCTTTGCAGGCACAAGGAGTGCTCGTTATTACGAACGAAAACATTCGGCTTCCCCGTCCGACACCGCGCCCGCAGCCGATTTCTTATTCTCTGGATGAAGTGGTCGTCGAAGCGACGCTGAAGAATCAGCTGGCAGATGTGCAGGTCTCGCAAACCTTTCGAAACTCTGGAACGGGGACGATTCAGGCACAGTTCGTGTTCCCTCTTCCATATGATGGAGCGATTGATGCAATGACTCTGCTGGTCAACGGAAAAGAATTGCCTGCGAAGCTGATGAAAGCAGACGAAGCCCGCGATCGGTATCAGTCAATTGTTCGCTCTCAGAAAGATCCCGCTCTACTTGAATGGGTCGGCACGGGCATGTTTCAAACAAGCGTCTTTCCCATCCCGGCAGGGGAGTCCAGAACTGTTTCGATTCATTACAGCCAACTTCTTCGTAAAGATCATGAGTTGACGGAATTCCTGTTCCCTCTCAGCACAGCGAAATACACATCGACTTCGGTCAAGAAAGTACGTGTCCAACTCGCAATCGAAAGTGACACGAACATCAAGAACATTTACAGCCCGACTCACGATGTGAGCATTCAACGTCCCACCGGGAAAAGGGCAACTGTCAAGTATGAGAAACAGAACATCGTCCCGAGCTCGGACTTCAGATTGTTTTATGACGCAAAGCCGGGGGATGTCAGTGCGAAGTTGTTGACCTATCGCCCAGAGAGGGATGAGGATGGCTATTTCCTGCTTTTGGCGACGCCGGAAATTAAAGCGGATAAAGATAAGAAGCAGTCGAAGACAGTCATCTTCGTTGTCGACAAATCAGGCAGCATGGCCGGAAAGAAAATCGAGCAGGCTCGTGACGCAGCCAAGTTTATTCTCAATAACCTGCATGAGGGAGATCTCTTTAACATCGTCTCTTACGACAGCAAGGTGCAATCGTTTTTGCCAGAGTTGGAGGTCTTCGACAAACGTTCGCGCCAAGAGGCCCTGGCGTATGTGGATTCTCTTTTTGCTGGCGGTGGAACAAACATTCATGAAGCACTGACTACGGCGCTCTCTGGGTTGCAAGACAAATCACAACCGAGCTACGTCCTGTTTATGACTGACGGGCGACCAACATCAGGTGAGACCAAAGAAGCTTTGATCGCAGAGGCTGCCCGCCAGGCAAACGGAGTCCGTGCTCGCGTGATGAGTTTCGGTGTAGGGTACGATGTGAACAGTCGTCTGCTGGACCGGATCTCGAGTGACCATCATGGCCTGAGTGAATATGTTCGGCCTGATCAGGATATCGAAGAGCATGTTGCGAAGGTCTTCAATCGCATCAGTTCGCCAGTGATGACGAATGTGAAGATCTCTTATGAGTTCGATAAGTCCAAGCCGGGAAAACCGGTCAATCGGGTTTATCCAGGTGGAGATGTTGACCTGTTCGAAGGAGAACAGCTGGTGATCGTGGGCCGCTATCGAGAGTTTGGGGCTGCCAAAATTCAACTGACGGGAACTGTTCAAGAGAAAGAGGAGACGCTGAGTTTCGAGGGCAAATTCACCAAGAAGGTTGGAAATTCTTCGAATTCGTTTATCGAAAAGCTCTGGGCAACGCGGCGGATTGGGGAGATCATCGATGAACTCGATCTCAAAGGGAAGAATGAAGAACTCGTCAATGAACTGGTGATGCTCTCGACGAAACATGGCATTCTTACGCCGTACACTTCATTTCTGGCTGATGAAACGGTCCGGCCAGAATTGGCCTCGAGCAGTAATCGCAGACTGACGACTTCAAATTTGAGTGATTTGGAAGAGGCTGAGGGACGTGGAGGATTCCTGCAGCGAGGGATCAAGCAACGATTCAAAAACGCAAATAACTCTGCTTCCGACGCTTCTGAGTCGCTGCGAACTCTTGACGAATTCAAATCCCGACCTGCCTCCGGAGGAACGTTATCGGGGCCGGCTCCCGGACGTTCATTGTCTCGGCAGCAGCCTTCGAGCCCGTTACCTCCGAACGGCGGCGGTGCTGGATTTGGCAGTAGCGCTCAAGTGAATAGCCCAACTTCTGAAACAGCACCTGTGGACTATCAAAAAATCGTTCGCAAGGCAGGGACGCAAACTGTCTACAAACGTGGCAAGTTGCTGGTGACTCCGGAAACGGCTTCACTCGACCTGGAGAAGGAAGAAGACAAAGCCAAGGTCATCGAGATCAAACGTTATTCGAAAGAGTACTTCGAACTGACCGATGCCAACAGCACCGCAGAAAACGAAGTGCTGACGCTTCAGGAAGAGGACGAAGAATTACTCGTCAAATTTCGCGGGAAGATTTACCTCATCAAGTGATGGGGCTTGATCTGAAAGATCCACCATCTGTGGCGAATCGAGCAACTATGAATTCCAGTGATTTCAACCTTCATCCGCAGCTTGTGGCTGACTGTCATTTATTGGGGCAGTTCAAAGAATGCATTGTGCTGCTGCGTCGGAATGCGGTTGTTCCGTGGTTCATTCTTGTTCCGGTAACTGATGCAGTTGATCTTCTCGATTTGCCGACCGCGCAGTTGGGGCGAGTGATGGAAGAGTGCTCAAAGATCGGGAAGTTCGTCCGTGATCATTTTGGTTCTCCCAAGTTGAATTTCGGTGCGATCGGAAATCTCGTCCCACAAATGCACTTGCATGTCATTGGACGGTCACCGGACGATTCGTGTTGGCCAAGCCCTGTTTGGGGGAATTTGAGCGAGTCCAGAGATTACGATGTGAATGCAATTGCCGAAATTACGCACGCTTTGGATTCTCGATTCGGCTTAAGGGGCTGATCACTTCTTTGCTGCTCACTGCACTGGTTGAGTCTGTTTGGGACTCCCGTCTCTGCAGTGAGGCGATTAGAGCAATTTGCTCTACCGTTTGCCCGTGAAGAACGCATTTCTCTAGCAAAAATGATGTTCGCCACGAGGCAGAACCTGCAAACCACTTCGAAAGATGCTCTAGAAATTTTCTTTTTTCATTTCTTTTGATCGTGAAATCTTTGATCCGTTATGATTTTCTCGCCGTTGACGAAGGTATATCAAAGTGATATCACTCTGTTATCACTCTTTCGCAAGCGTTTTCTGGGTAGGAATCACTGCAATGATCAAAGAAAAAATGTTCAAGCCGAATCCGGGCTGGGGGATGTTGGTGGCAGTCTTTGCCTTGTTTTTTGGAGGATTGGGGCTGATCATCTGGAATGCGAATCAGTACAGCGTCATCGTTCCATTGATATTTGTTGGGATCGGAATGATGCTGCTCGCGTTCATATCCCTGTTTGGGTTTCTTGCAGTTGCCCCCAACGATTCGCGGGTCTTGCTGTTGTTCGGCGATTACAAGGGGACTGTGCGAACTTCCGGATTTTATTGGGTGAATCCGTTCTACTCCAAGAAAAAACTCTCTTTGAGAGTGCGTAACTTTGAGACCGGTTCCAGCCAGGGGCATGACAAGAAGAATGACGCCGGAATGGTGATTGAAAAAGGAAGGCGTTCAGGTGGAAAGCCCTCGAAAGTCAATGATCGTGATGGCAACCCGATTGATATTTCTGCGGTCGTTGTCTGGAGAGTGACTGATACCGCTGAGGCCTTATTTGAAGTTGATGACTTCGAAAATTATGTCGAAGTTCAGAGTGAAGCTGCCTTGCGAGTTCTGGCGAGTCGGCACCCGTACGATAGTGAAGACCATGAAGTTTCACTTCGCGGAAGCACTTCTGAAGTGTGCGATCAGTTGCAAACTGATATCCAGGAGCGTTTGGATCAGGCAGGTGTGGAAGTGATTGAGGCTCGCATCAGTCATTTAGCGTACTCACCCGAAATCGCCGCTGCGATGTTGCAACGTCAACAGGCTCAGGCCGTCGTGGCAGCTCGCACCCAGATTGTTGCAGGTGCTGTCGGGATGGTCGAAATGGCACTCGAGCATCTGGAAAAAGACAAGATTATTGATCTGGATGATGAACGAAAAGCGTCGATGGTTTCCAATCTGCTTGTCGTTTTGTGTAGTGATCGTCATACACAACCGGTGATCAATACAGGTTCGCTCTACAATTGATCTTGTTCGATTCCGCCAGGTTGGGCAGCGAGGAATGGCGGGCTCAGCTCTTTTGTGAACGCAACGGACTCAGTGGTTTCTTCATGGCTCGTGAATCGTTTCTTCTTCGGACTGATCCAAAAATCCTGGACGCATTGCGTCAATGGGCGGATGATGAACTCCGCAGTTCGAATGCTCAACTCGACTTTGTTCTGCGAGATGCATTAAGCAAAGCAGGGCGGTTGCCGAAAGAGAAAAAGCCTCCGAAGAAGAAGTCTCAGAATTGAATCGATCGTATACAGAGTTCGTTTTGTGAACTGCTCGTTAGAAGAGAACGATCGGAAGTTTCTTAAGCAATACTTGAAAGAGACAAGTTGAAAATCGAAATCGAGTCTCGTTGATATCAATGAAAAGTCATCGTGTTGATTTGCCTCATTCGCACCATTCGCATTCTTATACTTTCAAAAAGTGGAGCCTGTTTCGGTTCTCAGATATGGCGCTCTCTTCGGAACGCACATCAATTGTTGTTGAGCCAGAATGAATTCCGGAATCTAAATCATGTGTTCAAAAAAATCCTCTTCAAGTCGCGTGACAAATGGCCCTGAGTATGGTTAGCATGCTCGCTAAGGACGGAGTCGCCTTGAGCCATGGAGGGATCTTTTTATGTCTCAGGAAATTTATCATCCCGGTTTACGAGGGGTGATCGCTGGTGAGACAGAAATCTGTCGTCTTGAAGATGGAATTCAATACCGTGGATACTGCCTCCACGACTTAGCTGAAGGTGCGACTTTTCTTGAAGTTGCTTACTTACTTCTGTTTGATGAGCTTCCCTCAGAAGAACAATACGCAGATTTTCTGAGCATCTTGACTGAAGAGCAAAAGCTCCCCAGCATCATCGAAGAAGTCTTCGAGAGAATACCCGTTCACGTTCCTCCGTTGGAAGTACTACGCACGGGCGTTGGCTTGCTGAGTCATCTCGATCCGCAGTCGAGCGAAAACTTGATGCTTGCGGGACATGATCAAACGATACGCTTGCTGGCCCGATTGCCGCTGGTGATTGGAGCATGGCATCGACTCAGGCTCGGTTTGCCGGTCCTCGCTGCCAAGCAGGAACTCAGTTACATCGGCAATATGTATTACCTGCTCACAGGGAGCGTTCCCAACGCGCTGTTTGAGCGTGCTTTGGAAGTTGCGTTCATCACGTGTGCTGAGCATGAATTTAACCCGTCGACCTATGTCGCAAGAATCGTCGGGTCGACGCGCAGCAATCAATATGGTCCGATCCTGGCTGCGATGGATGCGTTTATCGGGACGTCGCATGGTGGTGGTGATGATCATCCACTCGATGTTCTGGATGAAGTCGGTTGCCCGGAGAACGCACAAGCCTGGGTGGAAGGTCTCAGTCCAGAAACTCCAATCCCCGGATTTGGTCATCCCGTCTACAAAGACTGCGACCCTCGCGCAATGATTCTGGAAACGGAATGTGAGCGTTTGGCGAGTGCGTGTCAGCGTATGGATATGGAAACGCTTGCAGATTCAATCGAACAAGCTGTCTGGAACGTACGCAAAACTCCACCGAATATCGATTGGCCTTTGTGTCGGCTGCTCTCCTATCTTGGCGTGGAGCGGGATCTGTTTCGGTCATTATTCGCCGCTGCTCGCATCGCAGGCTGGAGTGCCCATGCTGTCGAACAGTGCGAAACCAACGAAGTGATTCGTCCGCGCGCGCGCTATCGCGGTGCCGAAGATTGTCACTTCGAACCGCTACGACATCGGTCCGAGTAAAACTCTTCGAGTAGCCTGTGAAGATCACTTTCCCGGCTGCATGGATTGAGCGTTGCGAGGCAGTCATTCAAGGCTTAAGTGAGACGGCGCTTGATTTTAAAGGGTGTCATCTTGCTTTGTGCGCCGAGCCTTTGCCCCTGCGTTTTGATTGATTTCATTCAATTTCACTGTTCGCTTCAGTTCAGCTTCTATCTCAGCTTCACAGTCGGTAATTCACCGAACAATCGGGGGCGGGTTGCACACTTGAAGTGTGCAGCTAAACTGGAACGAGATTGATCGATTCATCCTTTGGAGTGCCAATATGCTTCCGTGTTTCAAGCTCGATGCGCTAGTCGCCTGCTTTGTCCTGATCGCTACGACATCGGTTTCGATTGGTGGCGAAACGGTCGACCTCTTCAACGGGAAAAATTTCGATGGATGGGTGCAGCATGGCGGCAAGGCGGAGTATACAATCGAAGGCGATGTGATCGTAGGGACGTCCGTTCAGGATACCCCCAACAGCTTTCTCTGTACAAAAAAACATTACGGGGACTTCATTCTGGAAGTCGAATTCAAAGTCGATCCCGGACTCAATTCGGGGATTCAAATTCGCAGCAACGTCTACGACGAAGATCGTGAAGTTGTCACAAAAGCTTCAGACGGGAAGACTCGAAAAAGAAAAGTCGCAGCTGGTCGTGTCCATGGATATCAGGTGGAGATTGACCCATCTCCACGAGCCTGGTCAGGCGGAATTTACGACGAAGGACGGCGTGGTTGGCTGAACAATCTCGAAGGTGAAAAGAACAAACCTGCGCGGGAAGCATTCAAGCAAAACGAGTGGAACCATTACAAAGTCGCAGCCATCGGAGACTCCATCAAAACGTGGATCAATGGCGTTCCAGCTGCGGATCTGAAAGATGATATGACCCCCTCTGGTTTCATTGCGCTGCAAGTTCATGGGATTGGTAAAGATCAAAAAAAAGTCGGAAAGCAAATTCGTTGGCGGAATATCAAGCTGCAAGAAGTGAAGCTCGCAAAAGCTGACAAGCAAAAAGCTGACAAGCAAAAAGAGGACAAGCAGTACGTTGAATACAAAGGCAAAGCGGGACCGGGGAAGGGGAAGAAGGTTGTCCTCATCGCGGGTGATGAAGAATATCGATCGGAAGAAGTCCTCCCGCAACTTGGGAAAATTCTTTCACAACGACACGGGTTTGACTGCCGGGTTGTCTTTCCCATTGATCCTGAGTCTGGACAGATTAATCCAAATTACGGAAAGAATATCCCCGGGCTGGAAGCTCTCGAAGATGCGGACTTGATGATCATTTTAACTCGCTTCCGTGCATTGCCGGATGACCAGATGCAATACATCGATAACTATCTGAAGAGCGGGAAGCCGGTCATCGGGATGCGAACTTCGACACATGCGTTCAACTTCCCCAAAGAGAGCAAGTGGGCACATTACGGAAACTATTACAATGGCGAGATGAAAGAGTGGCAAGATGGTTTCGGTCGTCTTGTTCTTGGCGAACACTGGATTAGTCACCATGGAAAACACAAAGTTCAAAGCACTCGAGGAGTGATCGTTGACGAACAAAAAGATCACCCCATTCTGCAAGGTGTTGGGAAGATCTGGGGACCAACCGACGTCTATGGTGTGCGACTTCCACTCCCGGGGGACTCTCAACCGCTCGTTCTTGGACAAGTCGTCAATCGCAAAGGAGATGCCGAGAAAGGTGACCCACTCTACGGAATGCGAGAAACAGATACCGAGCCCGACAAAAGTAAAAACTCACCCATGATGCCAGTGGTATGGACGAAAACATACGAGCTTCCCGACGGCAAAAAAGGACAAGTTGTCAACACCACGATGGGCTCATCAACTGACTTCCTCAACGAAGGTGTTCGTCGCATTCTTGTGAATGCCGCGTACTCTCTCACAGGTTTGGAAAACAAAATTCCAGAGACAGGAACAAACGTTGATATCGTCGGCGAGTTTGAACCGACAGCTTATGAATTTCGCCGTGGCGACTATTGGCCCAAACGTAACATGCGTGTTGAGGAACATGAACTCAACTGAGTTCGCTCACTGATCACACAGGAAAAACTCTCTGCTCAAGTTGAGGAGAGAGTTTTTTTGTGCTCTGAGCTTTCGCGGATCTTGAATTGTTATTCGCGATCTACCTCCCAGCGAGCAACTTACGGTGCTGCGGAATCGATCTTCATAGCTACGAATACACTTACACTGCAAATGCTTGAGTTCAAGCTTCCGGGGGGACTCCCAGAGACTTTCCGCCGTCGATGGTTACGGAAGTTCCGGTCACCATTTCCGCAGCGTCGCTGACGAGATACAGAATCGACTGCGCGATTTCGTCTGGGCTAATCATACGATCGAGTGCGCGAGCTAAGGGGCTGGCGTAGATAAACTTTCGGACTGCCGCTTCTCGGTCGGCAAATTCGCGGAGGCCTTCTTCCATGATCTCGGTCTCACCGACAGGTCCGGGGCAAACGCAATTCACGCGAATGCGATCTTTGGAATGGCACAATGCCAGACTGCGCGTGATTCCAACAACTGATTGTTTGCTGATGGAATAGACCGGATCGTGTGCCCTGGGCAGGATTCCGGCATTGCTGGCCGTGTTGACGATACTTCCGCCGCCAACTTTCCGCATGTGGGGAATAGCGAATTTCGTCCCGAAGAAGACTGCTTTCACGTTCGTGTCGATGCAGCGATCCCAGTCTTCCTCTGAGACGTCATCGATCTGTTTCACCATGATAATCCCCGCATTATTGACGAGGATATCCAGCCGACCGGTCGCCTTTGCAGCTCCGTTGATGAGAGACTTTAACTGGTCGAGATTTGTCACATCACAAACCTGTTGATGGATTCCCAGCGATTGAAATTCCGCTGTGGTCTCGTCACGAAGCTGGACATCGCCGGTGAAGACGTTGGCTCCGGCTTTGGCAAGACGAATCGCTGTCGCCTTTCCTATTCCGCTACTTGCTCCGGTAACAACAGCTGTTCGATTTGAGAGGTCAATGTTCATGTTGAGATTCCAAGGATGAGTCAATTCTCCAGGTAAGGAAATTTTGAGGAGAATTGAAGTCTCTGGCGAGAGGATGTGCAGGGGGGCGTGATGACTTATCGGGCGGTCCAACCACCATCGACGGTGACCATGCTGCCGGTCATATAACTGGATGCATTGCTGGCGAGGAACAGGGCTGCGCCCTGAATTTCCTCCATCCTGCCCCAGCGATTCAAGGCGACTGCCCCTACGATGAATTTCTTGGCCTCTTCAGAATCGGCGATCGGTTCGTTCATCGGTGTGAGGAACGGACCGGGACAGATGGCGTTACATGTCACTCCGAAATCAGCAAGTTCGAGCCCCAATCCACGAGTCATTTGCACGACAGCCCCTTTACTCGATGTGTAAGGTGTTCTGTTCGCCAGACCGACCAACCCCAATGTGCTTGCCAGGTTGATGATCCGTCCGTATTGGGCTTGCTTCATGTGCGGGATGACAGCTTTATTGCAAATCCAGGTTCCAGTCACATTTGTTTCTTGAACCTCTCTGAACTGTTCAAGTGTCACGTCTTCAATTGATCCACGAATGTTGATTCCAGCACTGTTGATGAGGACATCGATGCGATTTTGATCGCGAATTGTTTGATCGACGACAGCTTGGATCTCTTGCGATTTCGTGACATTGGCTCCGAATCCGATTGCTTCGGTTCCATACTCGTTGCGAATCTGCTCGGCTGCTGCTTGTGCTTCAGTTTCATTTCGACTGACCAGAACAACACTTGCTCCCGCACTGGCAAGTCCTTCTGCCATCGCCTTGCCTAAACCTTTCGATCCGCCAGTGATGATGGCGACACGGCCAGTCATATCAAAGAGCTTGATTCCGGGTAACATTTTCTCTCCAGTTACACAAAGTTGACAAGGGGGTTCTCGACAAACCTGATACGATCAACGATTCTTCACTCGTTGAGCGTCCTCCATTTCGTAGTTGATGAGCTGGAGTCAATCTACTCAAACGAACATACGAAGATTGTACAGTCTGGTGCGATGCTCAGCGTACCCTTTTGCGACTTTGAGAACCAATTTCTTGTGACGAACTTCAAACCAGAAAAGCCTGAATTGTTGAGGGTTCCCGCCTGGGTTCAGTTGGTTGCGTACGTCGTTACGTTCGGGGCATTGTTGTGGTTCGAGTTACCGGTCTGGCTGGATGAACAGACACGAGTCGAACGCCTCAACGGCTGGATGTCGGGGAATGATCCTGACTGGTTTCCGTTCATTTTATTCTTATTTCTCTTTCCTTTCTGCTGGATTGGGTTTCGTCGCCGAACGGATGCATCAGGGCTGAAAGAAAAGAAACGCTGGTTGGTAGAGTCGCCGGTCTCGGAGAATCACTCTCCGATTCGAGCATGGTCAATGGCGCTGGTTGTCTTCATCGTCGCTTTCGGGATGAGTTGGAACGTCGGCAAAAGATTCGATGATCTGCCACCTGCTTATCATGATGAATACAGCTATCTGATTCAGGCAGAAACGTTCGCAAACTGGCGTTGGTCTTTTCCAAGCTTTCAGCTGATGCCGGAACTTTTTGACCAGATGCATGTGTTGAACGAAGGCAAGTTTGCGAGTCGATACTTTCCCGGAACCGGACTGTGGATTGCCCCGTTTTTTGCACTGGGGCTTCCGTGGTTAGGGCACCAACTGGCTCAGGGTTTCGCAGCGATGATGCTCTTCTGGAGTGGCCGAGAACTCTCCAATAGTGGAACCGGTCTTCTCGCCGGGCTGTTGTTTGCCTTCTCGCCTGGTCTACTTCTTTTCAGTAATCTTCTGTTAGCTCATCATCCTACACTCGTCGGTCTCACTCTCTTTTTGTGGGCTTTCTTGCGGATGATGCGGACCGATTCCGTTTTGGCAACGTTACTTGCCGGGCTTGGGCTTGCTTTCGCAATGGTTTGTCGACCGATGACAGCCGCCGGGTTCGCATTGCCGTTTGGAGTCTGTTTCGTCTGGTGGGGGATCACAGGTTTCTGGCCTCTCATGCGGAGGCGAAACTCTGCAGCTGAAATGAAATCACCCGTCCGAAGGTGTGGGCGTCTCGTCGTGATGGGAGTCCCGCTGGTTCTCGGTTTTGTGTTGATCTTCATTCAGAATCTGGCAATTACAGGAAACGCATTCAAGACCCCGTATCAGGTTTATACTGAGACCTACACTCCGCGACATGTTTACGGATTCAACAACGTCGAGCGAGGTGAACAGAATCTCGGACCGAAGGTGATCGACAACTATGATCGCTGGGCAAAAAATCTCACGCCTGAACTCGCTCTCACAAATGTTCAGACCCGAATTCTCAATAGTTGGCGCTGGACATTGGGAGTCGTCCCTTTGTTAGCTGCTGGTCTGATCTTTCTGTTGATTCTCCGTGCCGGAGATCGTCGCTGGGGGCTCGTTGGCCTTTCGGTTCTCAGTCTGCATGTGGCACATATTCCGTACTGGTTCGACGGCATTATGGGATGGCATTACGTTTTTGAAACCGCTTCGCTCTGGCTTTTGATCTTCGCTGAAGTGACCCGCCGCCTCTTTGTCCAATGGAATGCCTCTGGTCGGTGGATGATGAAACCATGCTGGGGGCTGTTCATTGCCGTTGCACTTTCTACGAACCTCTGGACAATCGAACCTGTTTGGCCAGCACGATTGGACCGCGGAGTCGCTGAACTCCAATTTCCCCGTCAGTTGTACAAGAGCTTTCATGATCAAATTGAAACATTGCGGAAGGGACAAGACGCTATTGTCTTCGTTGTTCCAGATGAGGCGGATCGAAGTATGGACTTCGTAACCAATTCCGCGCATCTGGATGGCCCCGTCCTTGTTGCAAGACTCAAAGACCGCAATCAACTCAGCGAAGTCGCCGCGTTGTTCCCCGAACGTTTCGTGCTGCTCTTCGATGCAAAGACGCGACAGTTCGAAATTCCTGTCCTCAATTCTGATGCAAAGGGATAGACTTTCTGCGACTGAAATTCATATCGAAAATTGCATTGCTGGATCTGTTTATTTCATGTTTAGGAAACTGCGATTGAGGCAGAAATGAAAATACTGAGTTGATGACAATATTCTCTATCATTTTGAGAAAGCGTACCAAATATTTAATGCAGCAGGTGTCCACAAATGAAGGTAGGAATCTTCTCCGATTCGCACGATCATCTCGATAACATTCGTCGGGTGGTCAAGATGTTCAACGATCTGAAAGTCGACGTGGTCCTCTTCGCGGGGGACCTTGTTTCGACATTTGCAGTCCCTCCACTGCGTCAACTCAATTGCAAAATGTATGGTTGCTTTGGAGATAATGAAGGAAACAAAACTGGCCTGAAAGGTGGGTTTCGAGTCTTGGGCGAAATTCAGGATGCTCCTGCACAATACACTTTGCAGGATGGAACACGTGTCGTCATTGTGCACATGGAGCGTCAACTCAACGGTTTCGATGGAGAGTTCGATATCGCAATCTATGGTCACACACATCGTCCCAACATTAAACGAGACGATCAGAATCGCTTGTTTATTAACCCCGGAGAGACCTCGGGCTGGACCTTCAACGCTCCAACAATCGCTGTGCTTGATACAGAAACCGAGGATGTCGAGATTCTTCCAATCGACATGAGCCAACCGCTCTCCAGTTGGGAAGAAGATCGCCGAAAGCGGGCGGCTCAAGCGTCGACTCAAACCGAATAAGATGTGAAGTCACTCATAGTTCAACGAATTCAATTTGTCCTGACAAAGCTCCGACGATGTTCATCGATTTTCTGATTGGTTTATTTGCAGCGAATGCACTGCCACATTATCTTATCGGTCGTTTCGACGGACGCATCCTTGGATTGTTTGGGTACAGCGCCCGTGCGAATATTGCGTACTCGTTCTTATGCACAGCGATTGCATTAGGATTGTTTCAGTACAAATATGGGCTCGAATCCATTGCAGATCACGGGATGCTGCTGGGAGTGTTACTCGTCGTCTTCAGTTTTTATGGTGGCTGGCCAATCATTACGCGATACTTAACAAGTTCTGGGAAAACCTGAGGCTGATCTCTGGAGTGTTCTTAGTCGTTCCATAAACAAGATGTGCATCCGGGGCATTTGCATGAAATTTGTCTGACGAGACGACGATCCGGTCGCAACGACTTTATAAGATCTCGGACATCAGTTTCATCGAGTCTTCGCACTGCTATTTATTGAAGACCCATTCAAAATGAAAACCGTTTCGGAAACATATGACGTTGCCATCATCGGTGGAGGAGCTGCCGGATTGATGGCTGCGGTTCAGCTTGCTCGTTTGCGCGAAGATCTTAGCATAGCTGTTTTGGATGGAGCAAAACGTCTGGGGGCGAAGATCCTGATCAGCGGGGGAGGACGGTGTAATGTGACGAACCAAGCTGTCACCGCTAAAGACTTTAACGGTGGAAGTCGGAATGTCGTCAAACGGGTGTTGAAAGCTTTCTCAGCCAACAAAACCGTCGAGTTCTTTGAGTCGCTCGGCGTCCCGCTGCATGAAGAACAACATGGCAAGCTTTTCCCGGACTCGAACAAAGCACGTTCCGTGCTGGATGCTCTCATCAATGAGGCTGACTCACGCGGTGTGAAAATTCTGACGGAAAATCGTGTTGATCGCATCGGCAAGGACTCAGGATCATTTTGCGTGGAAACGCATCTTCGTCAGCTTCAGGCTCGTTCTGTCGTCCTCTCCACAGGTGGGAAGTCGGTCCCGAAGACAGGGAGCGATGGCTTTGGTTTTGAGTTGGCGAAATCGCTTGGGCATACCATTTTGCCTACATTCCCGGCACTCGCTCCAATGCTTCTCGATGGCCACTTCCATGAAGGGCTCTCCGGGATCGCGCAAGAGGTCGAGATCACGCTGGAGGTTCAGGGTGAGAAGCCAAAACGGTTCACTGGTTCGATGTTATGGACACACTTCGGGATTAGTGGGCCGGTCGTTCTCGACTTTTCCAGGCATTGGCACGCAGCCCATGACACCGGGGCGGCGCAGTCAGTGATCTGTAACTTCCTGCCAGATCTTCAACCGCAGCAAATTCATGAGGAGATTCTGAAGGCGGCGGAGCAGAATTCGAAAGGCTCACTCAGAAAGTTTCTGTCGCAACGGTTGCCGGGTCGATTTGTGGACAGCTTGCTGGCTGAACTTCAGGTCCCTAAAGAGATGACCTTCTCGCAGTTTCGAAAAGAGCAGCGCAAGGATTTGGTCAAGACCCTGACCGAGCGAAAACTTTCAGTCACGGACAGCCGAGGATTTCGATATGCGGAAGCAACTGCGGGGGGCGTCCCGCTGGCTGAAGTGAATCCGTCGACGATGGAGTCCAGATGCTGCGACAACCTGTTTCTGAGCGGCGAGATACTTGACATCGACGGTCGACTTGGTGGCTTCAACTTTCAATGGGCCTGGTCCTCAGCCAGTGTGGCCGCTGTCGGGATCGCAAACCATCCGATTCATATGTCAAGAATTTGAGTCATTTCATTTGTGGAGTTGGCAACCGAGTGTGGGATCGCTAATCTAGTCTCTAGTTGACACCCGTTCACGTGACCAATCTTCCTTATTTCGCCATGATCAAACGGATTGAGCTGAAGAATTTCATGTCCCACGAGCACACCGTCATTGAACCGGCGGCGGGGCTGACGGTGTTGATCGGGGCGAATAATGTCGGGAAAAGTGCGGTCATCGCGGCACTGCAAATCTTGTGTTACAACGACAATTCAACCTATGTGATGCGTCATGGAACCAAAGACTGTTCCATCACTGTTGAAACGGATGACGGGCATTTGGTGGAATGGCGACGCAAGAAGTCGCCGAGCTACACAATCGATGGTCAAAAATTCGACCGCCTTGCAAGAAGCGGAACCCCTGATGAACTCCATCAGGTCTTAAAACTTCCGAAAGTGAAAGGGAGCGGGGCCGACGAATTCGATGTCCACTTCGGTTCGCAAAAGTCACCGATCTTTCTCCTGGATGAGTCGGGTGCGACCGCTGCAAGATTCTTTGCGTCATCCTCTGATGCAATTCGTTTAGTCGCGATGCAGCAGCGGCACAAAGAGAAACTCCGCGATGCCAAGAAAGAGCGGGTAAGACTTGATCTTGAATCAAAACGCCTCAACGCAGAACTCGCTGCCCTCGATCCAGCGGTTGAGATCGAACGACGTGTCGAAAAGCTTGAAGATGACTTTTCGGCACTGAGAGAACTCGAACAAACAGTCGCAGAACTGACGCAACTGGAGTCAACCTTAGAAAAGCAGCTTCACAAATTTGCAGCTTTCAACGCAGAGGTGAAAGCTCTCAGCCTCCTTCAATCACCACCCGTGATTACTCCAACAGAACCACTTGGAAAAGTGGTTCAAAAGGTTGTTGATCTGGAGTTTGACGTCACTCGATCTTCGGAACAGCTCAAGGCGCTAAAGCCGCTTGCTGCTCCACCCGAGCTCAGCGATGTCTTGTCACTTGAGAAGCGAATTCTTGACATTGAAAAACAAAGTCTGGAACTCCAGGCGTCTCAAAAAGTGCAGGGAATTCTCGATGGGCTCGTTTCCCCGCCAGCTTTGCCATCGACTGATGAGCTGCAAAGCCTGATGGATCAGATTGTCGAATCGTCCCAGCGGGTCGCCTACGAATCTGATTGTCTCAGTTCGCTGTCGAAGTTACAGAGTGTGCCAACAATTGGTGAAACGGAGTCACTAAAGGGGCTGGTCGAAGAACTCTCGAAAGATGAGCTTCGTGTGAGTCAGTATCAAGAGCATTCCTTCATTTTGAAGGAACTGAAACCGTTGGAGTTGGAAGATGTCAAATTGCTTGCAAAAACTGTGGGTGAGCTAGAAGCAGCGTCATTGACGAGTGAGCGGTATGAGGCTCAACTGAGTTTGCTGAGTTCTTTCGAATCACCATCAATTGTGGATGAGTCAGGTCATATCGAGGAAGTTAGTTTGCAGCTGGAGGAGGATCTCAAAGAAGTCCATTATTGGGAAGAAGAGGTCTCAAAATTTCAGCGAGAACTTGAAATTGTGACCGCAGGACTTCAGCAAGCGGCGACAGATCAAGATTGTCCGGTCTGCGGTGGCAAGCTCAACGTTGATCGACTTCTTGAGCAGGCGGAGAGGGGATCGTTATGAGCAAAACCAGTTATCACGGATTACTGATGATTGGCGATCCGCACCTTGAAGGTCGGCAACCCGGTTTTCGAAAAGATGACTACCCGAACGTCATTCTCGATAAACTGGATTGGTCGCTGGCCTATGCTCGGGAGCACGATCTCTTACCCATCATTCTGGGAGACCTCTTCGATAAGCCACGCGACAATCCGACTTGGATGATTGGAAAACTCTTTGAAATTTTAAAAGGGGAAATCCTCTCCATTTATGGAAATCATGATGTCCATTATCAACCGGAGCTGACCGAACATGATTCGTTGAGCCTGCTCGTCAAAGCAGGGTGTTTACGAATGGTTAGTGCCGACAATCCCTGGGTTGGAGTCGTCAATGAGCATCCAGTCATTGTGAGTGGATCATCTTATCGTCAGGAGATTCCGAAGAAGTTTGATCCGCTTAGTTTTGTGGCAAGCAAGAAGCAAACCCCGATTGTTTTCTGGCTAACGCACCATGACATTTTAATCCCAGGCTATGACGAAGGCCGGGTGAAGCCCAGTGAAATTCCGGGCATTGACGTCATCATCAATGGACATATTCACAGGCGATTAGAAACTGTTCAAAAAGGAGGGACGCATTGGCTGACTCCTGGGAATATCTCACGCCGCTCGCGCAGCGATGCCACCAGAGAACATATTCCGTCGGTTTTAAGAATCGATGTTACAGATAATGACTGGCAGGCGAACCACATCGAAATTCCGCACTCTGCGTTTGAAGATGTGTTTCATGACGCGGTCATTGAAACAGTTCCGGAAGCCGGGTCGTCGGCTTTTATCGCGGGACTTTCAGAGTTGCAATCCAGGCGGACCAGCACCGGGGCTGGACTAAAAGAGTTTTTGAAACAGAATCTTGATCAATTTGAATCCAACGTTGCAGACGAAATCTGGAAACTGGCAGAGGAAGTGACTCATGAGTAAGAAGCGTGAAAACGAACAGAGTGAAATCAAAGAGCAAGGCATCGAAGAACTTCAGAAACGCTACAACGATCTCAACACAAGGAAGATTCAGGCAGAAACGAATCTGCTAAATTCTCAGAAACAATTGGAGACGCATAAATCTCAAGCCCGTGAAAAATATGGCACTGATGATGTTGCAGAATTGCGAAAGCAACTGGAAGAAATGAAGGCTGAGAACGAGCGCAAGCGACGTGAGTACCAGGAAAGTCTGGATCGGATCGAAAAAGACTTGACGCAAGTTGACGAGAAATTTGCGGATGCAGCCACTTCCAGCACGGAAGCTGAGGGTTCAGAATGAGTTCCGATGATTTGACAAACGTGAAGTCAGAATCTGAGCATCTCCAGGCTCCTGAATCTGTCCGAAGACGTACAAATCGGCTCATCGACCGTCGAGAAGAACGTGTGTTGCAGTCACAACGATTGGATAAAAGCTTTCGTGAGTTGAATGCTTTTCTCGACATCGCTGATGATGTCTCGCTGGCTCTAGAACAATTGAGTGAAGAGTTATTTCAACAATTGCTAGGAATGGTTCAAGAAAAATTGACCATTGCTTTGCAGGAGATTCTGGATCAGCCGGTCAAGTTTCGCGCACGTCCCGATTTCAAACGAGGGGCGGCAACGGTCGAATTCTACATGGAACGTGAGGGGTACGAAGAAGACATTTTACGAGGGCAGGGGGGATCGGTTGCGAATATCTTGAGCGTTGGTTTGCGGATGTTCGCACTCATGACTCTCGATGAGACAGAGCATCGACGTTTTTTAGTTCTCGACGAGCAGGACTGTTGGTTACGTCCAGATCTTGTTCCCGGGTTAGTGAAAATGGTTCAGGAGGCCGGCCAGGCACTTGGATTTCAGGTGTTGATGATCAGCCACCACGAAAGCTCTCTCTTCGAGAAATTTGCAGACCGTATTTATCGACTCAGCCTGAACAGTGAAGGCAGTATTCAGGCTGAGCAGGTGGTTACTGAGGCAGGAACCCCGGATGGTCAAACTTCTCAGTCCGTTGCGGACCCTGTTCCAGTCGCCAGAAAGAAGCCCTCTCCCGGAAAGCTGTTTGATTGAGTCACTGTTGAGGCGGACTTCTGAGGCGGACTTCAAGTCTTTTTCGAAGAACAGTTACTCAGTCAGAATTGGAGAGTGTGAGTCGAAGAGTCAGCTTTAGAGTTAGAGCCGTTTGCTCTACGGTGTGCCCGTGAAGAACGCATTTCTCTAGAAAAATACTGTTCGTCACGAGGCAGATCCTGCAAACCGATTCGAAGGATGCTCTTGAACTTTGATCTCTTGATGGTTGACAATCTTTCTTCTTAATCGCCATGCTCAGTATCTCATCTCTCGCGGATGAAACAGAACGCCTGTTCGATAAATCTTTGTTTCTCAGGGTTACCATGAAGACGATTCTTCTCTCTATCCAACTTAGCCTTACAGTGCTCTGTTCATTCACAGTTGTCATTGCGGAAGAGGCCCCGCGTAATCGTGTTCTGGTGATTGGAATCGATGGGATTCGACGGGACGCTTTGCTGCAAGCAGAAACACCGAACCTTAAAAGTCTGATCAAGGAAGGGGCGTTTTCCGAGAATACTGAAATTCTTGGGGAACGATATTCAAAGAATAACACAATCAGCGGGCCTGGCTGGTCAAGTTTTCTGACAGGTGTCTGGGCGGATAAACATGGAGTTCACGATAATAGTTTCGAAGGCCGGAACTACGATGAGTTCCCACACTTCTTTTCGCGTGTGAAGGAGCAGTTTCCCAAGGCGCGGACTGGTTCTTTTGTCGATTGGGAGCCGATCGACAGATTCATCGTTCGCGACGCCGACGTGCGGAAAGTTTACCCGTCCCAAGGAGCTGACGAGTACGCCCAGAAAGATGTCGAGATCGCGAAGGATGCTGTCGCGTTTCTGGAAGACGATCAACCACATGTTGTGATGGTGTATTTCGGAGCCGTAGACGAGACGGGACATCGACATGGCTTTCATCCGAGCGTTCAGCAATATATGTCTGCCATCGAAACAGTAGATGGTCACGTTGGAGCAGTCTTGAAGGCGATGAAGTCCCGTGCAGATTACGAGAAAGAGAACTGGTTAGTGGTTGTCTCCACTGATCATGGTGGTGTCGGGACAGGGCATGGCGACGGCCATGACAAGCCGGAGATTCGCAACACTTTCCTGATTGTTAGTGGAGCCAATTCGTTGTCCGGTAAGATTGAAGAACAGACTTACCTGGTCGACCTACCGGTAACGGCCCTCGCCCATTTGGGGGTCAAGATTGATCCACAATGGAAGCTGGACGGGAAAGCTGTCGGGCTCAATTCAACACCGAATCAGTAGATGCAAGTTCGAACTGGTCGGTGTCATTTTCTTCCTCAACTGGGGCTTCTCCTCTGATCTCTTCAGTTGTTTTTACGCCAAACAGGGATGCATACATTGTGTAAAAAGTTGGCACCAAAAGCAGGACGAGGAGTGTTGAGAACATCAATCCAAAGCAGAGACTCGTTGCCATTGGAATGAGTAGTTGTGCTTGAAATGATTTTTCAGTCAGGATCGGCAACAGTCCTGCCACCGTCGTAAGCGACGTTAGCAAGACCGGACGAAAGCGTCTTTGTCCCGCTTCGATCGCTGCCTCGTGGATGGACTTTCCAGCGCGGGTTCTTGCATTGGTGAAATCAACGAGGACGATCGAATCGTTGACGACAACACCTGTTAAGGCAACAAGTCCCAACGTACTAAAGAGCGTCAGGGGAAGGTCCATCAGGTAGTGGCCCCAGATTGCCCCGATGATCCCAAACGGGATGATCGACATCACGATGACCGGTTGCCCATAAGAGTTGAATTCCATAGTGAGCAATACGAAAGTTGCAAACATGGCGATTGCTAAGCCGACCGCTAAGCTTCCGACAGATTCGGTGTCCTGCTCTTGCTGGCCCTCCCAGCGAATCTGCAATCCTGGATGTTTTTTCAGCAATTCTGGAATGAAATCTTTTTGTAATTGCTGGACGATATTCTTTGCATTTCCAACGGTGGTGTCGAGATCGGATGAAACGGTGATGGAACGTTTTTGATCGACGCGGTTGATTTCGGAGTAGCCGCGACTCACGTTCACATTTGCGATTTCTGTGATGGGACGCTTCGTTCCATCACCCGGGTCAACTCGAATTTCATCGAGACTGGCGAGTGAATGGCGGTCTTCCTCTGGATACCGGACCATGAGTTTCACCTCATGTCGACCTCGTTGAAGTCGCATCACTTCTTCACCGTAATAAGAGGCTCGAACGGTTCTGGCGATGAAATCGAGAGGGACACCTAATGGAATTCCGGATTCATTTTCGGTCAGCTGAATCTCCCATTTTCCAGGTTGAGAATCGTCGCTGATGTCCTGAGTTCCGGGATACTTGGCAAGTTCCGTCTTAGCGAGTTCCACAGCTGCTTCAAGTTGTTCCATGTTTTCCGCTGAAGCAAGCAGTTTGAATTCGATCGGCTTTCCTCCTGGACCTCGTGACTGTGAACCAAATGTTAACGATTCGACGCCAGCGATATCCCCGGTTCGCTTTCTCCATTCCTGAGCAAATTCATCACTGGTGATCGACCGGTTTTCACTATCAACGAGTTGGACATGGACATGACCGGAGTGGCTTCCTTCGATGGTGGGACCGACCGCGCCGGGGTTCTGACTGTCTGGACCTGTTCCGACCATGCGGTGGGTTACGAGAACCAGAGGTTGGTCTTTCGTTGAATATTTTTCGTTGATTTCCTGTGCAGCCTTTTCCAGCCTTAAAGTTGCGATTATTGCCGCCTCGCTGGGAGTGCCATCGGGAAAGGCCACTTCAGCAATCACTTCCGGGGCGTCAAGCTTGGGAAAGAAATCACTTTTGACGGTTCCATTTTTGACGATCGTCACAGAGAGCATCACTATTGTGATCGCAATGCTGACGGTGATCAGCGGATTGTTGACACAAAGTCGAACCATAGGGGTGTAAAGCTTGTAGATGAAAAAGTTGAGAAACCGATTGGTGATGCGGTTGATTTTCGCCGTCAAGAAGAACGGCTTCTCTGATCCATGGGCCAAGTGGCACGGCAGGATTAAGACACTTTCGAATAACGAAATGACAAGCATGGCGATCACTGCGACCGGCAAGACTGCGAAGAACTTCCCCATAATCCCGGAGACGAAGAACATCGGCATGAACGCAAAAACGGTGGTCGTCACTGAAGTCGTCACCGATGGGACGACTTCGAATGTCCCTTCGATTGCTGCCTGTTTAAAAGGCTTCCCCATTTGACGGTGGGCGTAAATATTTTCTCCGACGACAATTGCATCATCAACGACAATGCCAAGAGCAATCAGAAATGCAAACATCGAAAGCATGTTGAGCGTCTGGTCAAACTGCAGGAGAACGACGCACGCGCCCAAGATGGAAATCGGAATTCCCATGGCAACCCAAAATGCCAAGCGGAGTTCCAGAAACAGTGCCAGGATGACGAACACCAACACCAGACCTTGCATGCCGTTTCGCGTTAAGAGTTCGAGTCGGTCTCTCACGTCAATCGAAACGTCGCCCCATGTGGTCATTTCGTATCCGTAGGGTAATTCTTTCTTTTCAACGTACTCGTTCACCGCTTTCGTGAGCGCGAGCAGGTCTTCACCCTTCGCAGCTTTCACTCTGATTGCCAGACCTGGTTTCCCATTGATGTGGCTGACCGATACTGTGTCCACAAACTCATCATGTACAGTTCCAAGATCATCGACCGTCAGGACCACTCCATTTTTCCGGGTGACCAGCGGAATTTTTGCAATCTCTTTTCCTGAAAGGCGTTTGTCTTTAGCACGCAGCAGGTATGTTTCGCTATCGTCGCGAATATTTCCACCGGGAAGTTCCAGATTCCGATTGCGAATTTCTTCTGCCACCTTGGACAAGCTCAATCCATATTCACGAAGAGTATGTTCGGAAATTTGAACATCTATCTGGTAGTCTCGCTCACCCACAATGTCTGCAACTGAAACTTGCGAGATTTGTAGCAGGTCGTCCCGGATCTGTTCGGTTACGTTTCTCAGTTGAAGTTCCGCATCTGCGCCCTCGGAACCGTTCGTCACCACACCCACAGTGATTGCGGGATTTCGAATTGTGATTTGCTGAACTTCAGGCTCTTCGGAGAGATCCGGGAAACTGGGGATGCGGTCGATCTCCGACTGAATTTCGTTCAGGACTTTCTGCACACTCGGGACATCTGTCTTTACCTCGATGATGACGTTTCCCGCCCCCTCCGTGGCGACCGAGGTCACTTTTTTCAACCCATCGACCGAGCGTACCGCTTCTTCAATCTTCTGACAAATTCCAGTTTCGACTTCTTCCGGGCTGGCACCTGGGTAAGGGACTGATACCAGAATGATTTCCAGATCGAACTGCGGGAACTCTTCGCGTCGCAGCGAATATGCGGCGAAAGTCCCGATCAGCAGGATGGTACACATCACTGTGTTCATCGCCGGGGTATGTTCAATCGCCCATTTGACGATAGACTTCATGGCTGAACCTTTTCCGTTCTGTTTGTCGAGTCAGCCACAACCGGTGGGTCGTCAGGTTCTTCTCGCAAGATCATTCCATTGGTGACCGCAGGCAATGGTGAGATCACCACATTTTGTCCGGCGTTGACACTGGATGATGATCTCACAAGTGCTTGATCGTTGACAATTTTTGCGACAGAGACGTCTTGAATTTGTAGTTTGCCGTGATCGTTGATCCAAAGCTTTCCGCCTGGGCGAACGGCCTCGACGGGCACGCTCAACAGTGGTTCATTCAGCTCAACGGGGATTTGAACAGAGACAAACATTCCGCTGAGTAATGTTGGCGGAACGATTGAAATGGGACCGTCACCAACTCTCATAGAGGTTGTTTCTTCCGGGTTCTCAACAATGACTCGTGCGGGAAATGTACGAGTTTCACGACTGAGTCCCATTCCATCGAAGCGGGAAAGTGTTCCTTGCCAAGTTGTTTCAATTCCGGAGAATTCGTAAACGACCTGGCATGGTACAGGACGGAGTTCAATGGGATCGAGTCGTGGTGTCGAACGGGGAAAGGAGAGAGCGTCTTCGACTTGCTGTTGCCAGACCCAGGCAATCTCACTCGGTTGAAACTGGCATCGAACTTCCATGTGGCTGGCATCACTGATGCGAACCAAAGTTTGTCCGGTGGTCACAAAGTTCCCTTCTTCAAACTCGTCTTCGACAACACGTCCTGAAATCGGGGCTGTGACCACGCAGTGAGCCAGATCGAGTTCGACTCTTTTCAAGGTTGCGGCTTCAACTTTTCTTCGAGCCTGGGTGGTCGCACGTTCTCGTTCTTTAGAACTGAGGTCGTTTTTAAGTTTTTGCAGAGCGTTGCGGGCGGCCAATTCTTGTTGACGTGCGTTATCGTAGTCGGTTTCGCTGGTTGCTTTTCGGTCAAAGAGTCGGCGGACTCGATCTAAGTGGCCTCGCTGAAGGTTGAGGTCTTCGGCTGAAAGTTCGATGAGTGACGACAAGTTGTCGAGTTCGACAGTGAAGGCGCGGAGTTCTTCGTCGATTTGTGCGAGCAATGCTTGCTGGCGTTCTCTTTCGATTCTGTATTCGGCATCATCGATTTTGAAAAGCAGGTCACCTTTCTGTACGAAGTGTCCACTCCGAGTACGTTCGGCTTTCTTTTCAATTCTTCCAGAAACTTCAGCTCCGACAGAGATCATTCGATATGTGGTCGCTTCACCATCGACCTTCACCATGATCGGCTTGTTGTATTCCTGAATAGTGACTGATTGCACCAGTGTCCCAGTCGGTTTTCCAGAGCCATCATCAGTTGGAATTTCCGGTTTTTGTCCGAAAACAAAATAGGAGACTCCACCTGCGGTGAGAATGCCTAAGGAAACGAGGGTGCGTAAAACCATCGGGAAGTATTTTGCAGGATAAAATGAACGTCGAGGAGAGTTCGTCGTCATTGCTCGATCTCGGAATTGCTGGAATCAAGAAGGCCATGAAGTAATATGTTGACATACTGAGAAATGTATTCGTTGAACGTGTGTCCAGTCGGAGGTTTGCCAAGAAATTGCGTGAGCATTGCCGGGCCGTGCATCGCTGTCAGGATGAACATCGCTGTCGCATCGAAGTCGATCTTGCGAATCATTTTCTTGTCATGCAGACGGTGCAGCCACCCAGCGATTGCCCGAATGTCCCGGACTGGAGGTGGCTCTTCGAAACTCGCCATGAGTTCCTTCATCGAGACTCCACTCCACTGGAGAATTTCCATTCTTCTAACGACTTCCGAGAAGAAGCTGGCCAGTTCCTGCAGGATTTCTGTCAATTGCTCATTAACAGGGCGGTCGTCTGGTCCTTCCTGAACCATGTCCAACCATGGAGCAGAGCGGCACGGTTTCATGGCAGCAATGAGCAGCTCTTTTTTGTTGCGAAATCGCTTGAGCAGTGCCTGCGGAGTCACTCCGAGTTTGTGGGCAATCACATCTGTCGAGACAGACGGGCCTCGCTCTAGAAAGCACTTTGAAGCGACTTCCAGAATTTGCTGATCAGAGATTGTTCTCGGACGAACCAGAGGAGACTCGGGGAAATGAGTTAGTTGTTATAGACCAACTAATTGTCGCAGCGGTTCCCAAAGCTGTCAATACAAATTCTTTTCAGGCCGAAACGTCGCGTCAGATACGGACTCCATCACTGCAGATCAGTCGTCATCTTCGTCACTCACGAGACGCAATGTAGGGACTTTATGTACTTGACCTTGCACCATTGCTGTTTCAAGTTCTTGGAGAAAGTGGTCAATTACATCTTGTTTAGTGTTCCAGCGTAACTCCCAATTCTCAAACTGTTTTTCGTCGATCTGGTAGGGACCTGGAGGTTGTTGATCAGTCCGTTGATCTGAAGGTGTGGCTCCATCCGATGTCGTGGCAAGGCTGGACATTGGGGCGATCTTTCTATTTGATAAACTCTCCAAATCTTGCGATTTCTAACGCAACGATGATTTCGAGAGAGTGAGTCTGGAGAGGATACGTAGAATAGTTCGGCGTGTCGCTGCCCAAATATGAGTGAGTTGTCACCTGAGGAAAGAATTTCCGAATAGAAGGTTTGGGTTAAATGCGCAAAGGTTGCAATCGGGAGAATGCGAACCCCAAGGAGCGACAGCGGGGCCAAGTTCTGTCAGGTTTTATTCCGGCAGGTTGTGATCTGCTTATCGTGTCAGATTTGCCGTATCCTCCGCTTGCATGATTCGCCATGCGTCTGGAATGGTTTTCAATAAGTCACTGGCGATCATTCCTCGTTGCGTGAACTCCTCAGCAGCCAGGTCTCCTGCAAGTCCGTGAAGATAAGCTCCGAGCTGTGCTGCTTCGAGCGGCAGCATTTTTTGGCCTAAAAGACTGGCGATGATGCCAGTCAAAATATCTCCAGTTCCCCCCGTTCCCATCCCTGCATTTCCGGTTTCATTCACTCGAGTTCTCTTTCCATCGGTGACGATGGTTCCGGCTCCTTTGAGGACAAGGATGACTTCGTGTCTGGCTGCGAACTCGACGGCGAGACTTTCCCGGTGCTTCTGAATGTGTGAAATTTCTGAACCAATCAAGCGAGCAAACTCTCCGGGATGCGGGGTGAGGATTCGTGGGCCGGTGTGTTGGCTGAGGATTTCTTTTTGATCCGCAAGCGCGTTCAGTGCATCTGCATCAAAAACCATCGGAAGTTTTGCGTTCTGATAGAGATGTGCGACGATTCGATTTAAATTTTCAGATCGTCCAAGTCCGGGACCAATTGCAGCAGCATCCATCTTTGGAATTGACTCATCAAGGACAACTTGTGCCTCGAGTGAGACGCGACCGTTCAAGTCAGGCGGGACGGGAATGCAGAGGTAAGAAGGCTCGTAGCTGGCGACGATCGGTAAGATTGGTTCGGGCAGAGCGAGTGAAACGAGCCCGGCTCCGCTCCTTAATGCACTGACCCCGGAAAGGGAAATCGCCCCACTCATTCCGGTTGATCCACCGATGATCAACACGCGACCGAAGGTTCCTTTGTGTCCGTCGCTGGGACGTGTAGGCAGAGAAGGGAGTGGCTGTGACATGGCTTCGTTCCAAAAGAAAAAGCGAACATGATAGTCTCATGTTCGCTTTGACGGGGCAACTTCAAATAGTGAAAGAGGTCAACGAATTCGATTACTCGTCCGTCACGCAACCTTCGCTGGCGCTCTTCACATTTTTGATGTATTTATAAAGTGTCCCACGAGTGAATTTGTATGCGGGAGGAGTCCAGTTAGCCTTACGTTTTGCGAGTTCGTCATCGGAAACTCCGATATTGATTTCGTTTGCTTCCGCATCGAGTGTGATTTCGTCACCGTTTTGCACGAGTGCAATCGGGCCACCTTCCTGAGCCTCTGGCGTGACGTGTCCCACGATAAAACCGTGTGAACCACCAGAGAAACGACCATCGGTCAGGAGTGCGACTTTGTCACCAAGGCCAGCTCCCATGATGGCTGACGTCGGCGTGAGCATTTCAGGCATTCCAGGTCCCCCTTTAGGACCTTCGTAGCGAATGATGATGACTTCGCCACCTTTGATCTCGTCTTTTTCAAGACCGTGGAGCATGTCTTCTTCGCTGTCATAGCAGAGCGCCGGTCCGGTGAAGGTGAGTCCTTCTTTCCCGGTAATTTTCGCAACTCCTCCGTCGGGGCACATGTTTCCCCGCATGATGCGCAAGTGACCAGATTTCTTGATTGGCTCTTCGACGTCGTGAACGATGTCCTGTTCTTCTTCCAGAGCAGGGACCGATTCGAGATTCTCTGCGAGCGTCTTTCCGGTGACGGTCATGCAGTTTCCGTTGATCAGACCTTTCCCGAGCAGATACTTCAGAACGGCTGGTGTCCCGCCAATGTTGTGTAAGTCTTCCATGACATATTTACCGGAAGGCTTAAGGTCGGCGAGGTAAGGAATCCGGTCTGAGACAGCTTGGAAGTCATCGATGGAGAGTTCCACACCGGCACTGCGAGCAATGGCGATCAAATGCAATACGGCGTTTGTGGATCCGCCGAGAGTCATGATGAGCACCATGGCATTTTCGAGAGACTCGCGCGTGATGATGTCACGCGGCTTGATATCTTTTTCCATCAGAATGCGAATTGCTTTTCCGGCGTCGAGGCACTCTTGCAGTTTCGCAGGATCTTCAGCTGGGATTGAAGAAGAATAAGGGAGTGACATTCCCATTGCTTCAATCGCAGAGGCCATGGTGTTGGCGGTGTACATTCCGCCGCAGGCTCCGGCTCCGGGGCAGGAGCGTTTCACAATCTCCTGACGTTCCTCATCGGTGATGCGACCCGCCAGATATTCTCCATAAGATTGAAACGCCGAGACGATATCGAGCTTCTCGTTTTTCAATCCGCAGCCCGCTTTAATCGTACCACCGTAAACCATAATCGACGGACGGTTTTGTCGTCCCATTGCCATCACGCAGCCGGGCATGTTTTTGTCGCAACCTGGGAGTGCGATCAATGAATCGTACCATTGTGCTCCCATGACAGTTTCGATGGAGTCAGCGATCAGGTCACGCGACTGAAGCGAGTAACTCATCCCGTCGGTTCCCATCGAGATTCCATCACTCACGCCAATCGTGTTGAATCGCATACCGACCATGTCGGCGGCTTCGACGCCTTCTTTCACCTTGGCTGCCAGGTCGAGCAGGTGCATGTTACAGGAGTTGCCTTCATACCAGCAGGAGGCAATTCCGACCTGAGCCTTGTTCATGTCCTCCTCGGTGAGGCCAGTGGCGTACAGCATCGCCTGAGAGGCACCTTGGGAGCGTGGTTGAGTAATTTTCGATGAGTATTTGTTCAGTTCGGACATTGATGATGAGCTAAGGTCGGGGGACTAAGGACACGGGTGATTCAGGTGTATCATGCTCGCGCCTGACACACTGACTAAACTGACTGGCGAATTTGGTAGAGCAGTTTGCTCTACCGTGTCCCCGTGGTGAACATGTTTCTCTAGAACCAGTCCGAAACCCTTTGAGATAGCCGCTTTTCTCAACGTTTGAGAGAGCAATATCAAGTTTCAGTATGAATTCTAAAATTTTCTGTTCGCCACGAGGCAGAACCTGAACACCAATTCAAAAGATGCTCTAGGTGGTTCTATCTGCTCGATTTGACGCATCGTCGACATCTGGTCACGACGCCATCGGGCGAGCGGACCGGCTGTTTCGATATGCCATACCAAGTCTGAGAAGTCGCTAGTTTGACGAGTTTTAAGAGATGAGTCGAGCGAATGCGAAAATGTTCGGACTCTTGAGAAGAAAATCTAACGAAACAGAGATTTACTCAGCGAGGCGAATCCCGGTGAATTGCCAGCGTTTCTCGGGATGGAAGAAATTGCGGTAGGTGGGCCGGATGTGTGATTTCGACGTGACACAACTTCCGCCGCGTAGCACCCATTGGCTGCTCATGAATTTCCCGTTGTATTCTCCGATCGCTCCATCAGGCGGATGATATCCAGGATAAGCGATGTATGGACTTGCGGTCCATTCCCAGGCATCTCCGTACAACTGAGCGGGGCTCTTCTGGTCATCAGGGGTCGGGGCACTTCTCGGATGCAACAGGTCTTCTTCGACGAAATTGCTTTGCGGACCAGGTTGGTAGATTTGAGCAACATGTTCCCACTCAAATTCTGTTGGAAGTCGGCAGCCTTTCCAGCGGGCAAAAGCATCGGCTTCGAAGAAACTGACGTGCGTCACCGGTTCCTGAAGATGGAGATCTCTCATCCCCGCGAGTGTGAACGTCTGCCATTCGTCATTGACTCGTTCCCAATAGAGTGGGCAAGTCCAGCCAAGTTGTTGTACCGCGTCCCAACCTTCAGAGAGCCAGAGTTCCGGGCGCTGGTAACCGCGATCTTCAATGAATTCAAGGTATTCTTGATTTGATGTGAGTCGGTTCGCGAGTTGAAAATCTCTTAACAGAACTTCATGCCGTGGGGCTTCATTGTCAAAATGAAAGTTGTCACCAGCGTGGCCGACTTGATGAATCCCACTATCAAAGTGGCTCCAGGAAAGTGCTTGTGGCTCGCTGGGTTCTGGGGTGGTCAGATCGGATCGATACGCGGGGCGAAGCGGGTTGATGTTCAGGACATGCTTGATGTCTGTAAGCATTAACTCTTGATGTTGCTGTTCATGATGAATCCCGATTTCGATGACTGAACGAACTTCGTCAGAGAGTTGCTCGACATTCAGTTTGGCCAAAGCGTGATCGACATAAGCTCGGTATTTTCTGACCTCGTCAATTGTCGGACGAGAAAGCATGCCACGATGAGCCCGCGGATGCCGGTCCCCAACCGCGTTGTAGTAAGAGTTGAAGAGAAAACGAAACTGCGGGTGAAAAAGCTGATAATCAGGAACGGATGGTTCCAGAACAAAAGTCTCAAAGAACCATGTCGTATGTGCTAAGTGCCATTTTGCAGGGCTGACATCTGGCATCGACTGGATGACAAAGTCTTCCCGCTCTAACGAATTTGTGATCGTTTCTGAGAACGTTCGAACATCGAGAAGGTGCTCGATGAGTTGGTCGTGTGCGGTTTCTTGCATGCGTAGAAATGACATCAGGAGTCGATCTTGAGTGCAGCGAAAGAGGAAATATCGATTCAGGAAGTTGCTTCGGCTGGAGTGAGCAGCAGCACCGCAAACCAGTCTTTTTCATCGATCCAGGAGTTTGCAACTTTGAAGCCTGCTTCCGCAGCCAGTTCTTCAAAACGTTCAATTGTGTACTTGTGGGAATGTTCTGTGCAAATTGTTTCGTTTGCCGCGAATTCAATCACTTGTTCCCCAATGGTGACCTGTTGTTGAACCTGGCTGACGAGTTGCATCTCGATACGATGAGCCTGTTCATTGTAGACGGCCTGATGTCGAAACTGATTCAGGTCAAAGTCTGCGTTGAGTTCGTTGTTGATTCTCTTGAGGAGATTCAGGTTGAACGCTGCCGTCACTCCTTCCGAGTCGTTGTAGGCATCGAGCAGGATTTGGCGATCTTTTTCGAGATCGATTCCAATCAACAGATCCGACTCCGCGTTGACTCGACGAATTCTCTCCAGCAGGGCAACAGCGTTTTTATGGTTTAGGTTCCCAATCGTTGAGCCGGGGAAGTATGTCACCACACCGCGATGGTCAGCCAGTTTTGAGGGAAGTTGAATTTCCGACATGAAATCGCCGCAGACGGGAGCGATGTTCAAGGATGGAAAATCCTGTTCAAGTCTTGCGACAGCTTCGTTCAGTGCCGATTGTGAAATGTCGAACGGGACATATGCCGCCGGTCGTTGCATGGCTTTCAGAAGTAATTGCGTTTTCAAACTGGACCCGCTGCCAAGTTCCAACACGACATGATCGGGACCGATTGCGTCGCTCATTTCTTGGGCATGGAGTTGCATGAGAGAGAGTTCTGTGCGAGTGAGGTAGTATTCCTCCAACTCACAAATGTTTTCAAATAGCCGTGAACCAGCCTCGTCATAGAAGTATTTGGAAGGCAGTGTTTTCTCGGTTTGAGAAAGTCCTCGCAGCACATCTGTTAGAAATGAGCTTGTTGAAACGTTGTCGCAAATGGCAGTCGAAGACACACACTCTCCTCCGTAGATGTTCTGATTGAAGACTTTTATCGTGCAGAGTTTGAAACGGATCACAACCCATTCATTCGCGATTTTCTGCAAAATAGAATATTTTGACGATACTAAATCAGAAGATCTTACGTCGGACTTCGATGATTTCACTCTTTTTTAACAATTCCAGTGGTTTCCAACAGCGAGGACCAGCAGCGAGGAATTGACTCGATTCATGAGAGTTGCTGGTGGCTCCGTGGTGATGGTCGATGGCTTGTGGGGCCGCAAAAGCATTCCTCAGAGGGGAAGAAGTTTCAGGAACAGTCGAGGTGTCTTCCTCGACTCCCTTTCGCCAGTTTGAAATGTCGACAGACCCAAACTGTTCAGACCACCGGCACGGCGTCGAGGGTCAGCAATCGCAAATGCGGATCAGGAGGGAAGGTTTTAATTTTAATTCGTGCTTCATGTGAAAGCGTTCGCCTCCCCTCATCTTTCGGGAGGAAGTTTTGTTGGCAATGCAGATTGGCACTTCGACGCGGTACGACTTGGCTGCATGAAATCCAGTAGCGTCAATCTGCTGTTACGATTCCCGTGGAGCTTTGATGTCAATGCCGTACTTTGGTGAAATATCGAGCAGACGCTGTTTGTCTTCTTCTGTAACGGTCGCAGAATCAAGTGATGTGTCCGTGGCGGTTCGACCTGCTTCGAGGAAGAAATCGTCAAGCCCGGCGGGTGTGGCCAGGATTAACATTCGACCAACACTCTCTCCAATGTTTCTAAAGGAATGCAGCGACTCTTTGGCGAGAGTCACCCAGTCGCCGGTATTTGCGGTCAGCACTTCGTCATCGACGTGCACTTCGAACTCTCCTTCGATGACGTAGAAAGCTTCATCTTCACGATGGTGTACATGAGGTGGCGGACCCGAACCGGGAGGGACCGAAACCTCGATCTGCGTGAAGGCGCCTCCTGTCTCCGCGCCACTTGCCTTGATCGTGTACAAGTCGCCGACGACCCAAACCGATGGTCCTTCACCGGAACGTTTCAATGCATTTTCCACGATGACTTCTCCTTTAGGTTGAGAGAGGGATCGGAAGTCGCTGAGGTTCTTGAATCAGGACAAGGGCATCTTTCGAATTGGTGTTCAGGTTCTGCCTCGTGTTCTGCGTCGTGGCGAACAGTATTTTCCATAAAGATATGCGTTCTTCGCGGGAAAACGGTAGACTGGAACCAGTCCGCAAACCTCTGGAACAACTACTTTTCTCAACATTTGAGAGAGCAAATTCAAGTTTCAGAATCAGTTCTAAATTGTCCAGGTTGTTACGTATGGTTGCAAGTGCTACGTGGCTCGGTCACTTTGAATGACGAGGCTTTAAAACGAGTGACGGGGCAGCGATCAGCGACGAAACAGAATTGACCATTACGGCGAATTCCGATGCTGAAATGATGTTGTTCAATTTGACGTAGAAGCACAGTGATCAGAGTAGTTCGTAAGACCTCGTCAGTTGAACGAATATGTGCTCAAGTAACTCTCCGGAGGAGTTTTCGAACATGAGAAAATGCGATCCTGTCACAGGTGCCTGTCCTGTTCCCGATCTGAACAATACCCTTGATCCCGATACTTCGAGTACGTCGCTTGAACGTACGCCCCCAGGTTGGAGCGTACATTATGTCGGCGATCCGATGTGCTCATGGTGCTGGGGCATCTCGCCCACTGTTAGTGAAATAGCGGCTTTCTGTAAGGCGGAAGGTCTTGAATTCTCGGTAACAATGGGTGGCTTGCGAGCAGGCGGCGGTGACGAGTGGAACGCGGAGTTTAAGGACTTTCTACGCAACGAGTGGCGCAGAATAGCCCAAGTCACCGGGCAGCCCTTCGGTTTCACCCTGCTGGAGGCGCCGCATTTTGACTACGACACCGAACCCGCCTGTCGCGCCGTGGCGACCGTTAAGCTGCTCCAGTCCCGGAACCATCTTCCAGGTTCGATTACGTTGAAATTCTTCTCGGCGGTCCAGCATAAGTTCTATGTGGAGGGGGAAGACCCCAAGGAGGCAGGTTACTACGCGAGCATCTGCGAGTCGCTGGCGTTGGATTTCGAAGAGTTCCGCACCCTGTTCGATTCACCTGAAGCCCTGCAGGCAGTTCAAGAGGAATTCGCTCGCTGTCAGCAGTGGCGAGTTCGCTCTTTCCCAACGTTGCTGTTGGAGCACGAGGGCAAGATACAACCGCTTGCCGAAGGCTACGCCACCACAGAGCAAATACTCTCTCGACTGCGGCAATCGATCACCGTTTGAGTCGATTGAAGAAATTTCTTAAGCGTCATCAACCTCGAAACGGAGTTGCGATATACTTACCAAGACGCCCCGAACCTGACTTTTACAAATCGCATCAACCACTCAGGAGATCCGATATGCCAGAACCGACCATCGCCGCCAAAGAGCCAGTCAAAGTGGAACTCGAAAAAGGCAAGGAGTACTACTGGTGTACCTGTGGGGAGTCCGCGAGTCAGCCCTTTTGTGATGGTTCTCATCGAGGTACCTCTTTCACCCCCAAGGCGTTCGTGGCTGAGGAAGACGGTGAGGCGTATCTATGTCAGTGCAAACACACAAACAATGCCCCGTTTTGCGATGGGACGCATTCGAAACTTGATGACTCTGCAAGTTCAGATGATACGTCCGAAGACAATGATGCCAGCAACGGCATGCCTGAACCCTCGCCGACCGCGGAAGAGCCGCAGGTTGTAGAAATTCACAATCTGGCGAAATACGGTCTGAGCAAAACTGGTCATCACGGGCCTCTTGATGCGATGGGTGTCCCGCGGGATCAACTGCCGCATTGGGACGATATCCAAATCCTGACCGCGCAGTTTGCCAAACGGCCTCAAGCTGATGATGCCGATGTGGAAACCGAGTTGGTCATCGGCCCAAATGCCAGGAAACCGCTGAAGTTAAAAATCCCGCTAATTGTTTCCGACATGAGTTTCGGCGCTCTTTCTGAGGAAGCCAAGACAGCCATGGCCCGAGGAGCCGAATTGGCTGGCACGGGTATTTGCTCGGGCGAAGGAGGCATGTTACCTGAAGAGCAGCAAGAAAACTCTCGCTACTTCTACGAACTTGCTTCAGCCAAGTTTGGCTTCGAAGAATCGCTGTTAACGAGGGTTCAGGCCTTTCACTTCAAGGGAGGCCAAGGTGCCAAGACCGGGACCGGCGGGCATTTACCTGGCAACAAAGTTGTGGGTAAGATCGCAAAGGTTCGCAACTTGGAAGAGGGAACTCCGGCCGTTTCTCCTTCACGTTTTGAAGATCTGATATCCGTTGACGACTTTCGGTCATTTGCCGACAACGTAAGGTCCATGACCGGTGGAATCCCCATCGGCATGAAATTGTCGGCAAATCACATTGAGAAGGATATCGGCTTTGCTCTTGATGTCGGTGTCGACTACATCATTCTGGATGGTCGTGGAGGCGGAACCGGAGCTGCTCCGTTACTTTTCCGGAACCACATCTCGGTGCCCACGCTACCCGCTCTTGCCAGAGCCCGCCACTTTCTGGATCGTCAGGGAGCCAATCATGTCACTCTTATTGTCACCGGTGGATTGCGCGTTGCCCCAGATTTCGTGAAGGCACTCTGTTTGGGGGCCGATGGCATCGCTTTGGCGAACTCAGCGATGCAGTCGATCGGTTGCGTCGGCGCCCGCATGTGTCACACCAATAACTGTCCTGCTGGAGTGGCGACGCAGAAACCGGAACTGAGGGCACGCCTCAAAATTCAGGAAGGGGCAGAACGTCTTCACCGTTACTTTGATTCGTCAGTCGAACTGATGAAAGTGCTCGCTCGAGGGTGTGGGTACAATCAGCTGAGCCAGTTCAATAAAGACGACATTACAAGCTGGAAAAAGGAAATCGCTGATTTGACTGGGATTCAATATGCTGGCTTCGACTCTAACCGCTGATCGTCGGAAAACATCCAATAATGAATCACATCATGGAAAAGAAGAACGGTTTCACCCGCCTTCACGCACTGCTTGTCGATGATGACGAACTGGCGCAGGTGTGCCGCGATCTGCCAGAATCAGCATGCAGTGTGCAGCCGCATAACTACGGCGTGCACATCGTTTCGCTGAGCCTCACGAAAATCGGAGAAGGACTGGCCGATCCCAAACTCGTACTCGCTTGGTTGCTTGATGCCATCGGGACACCAACCTGGGCACTTGGCCTGCTGGTGCCGGTGCGTGAATCGCTGGCGATGCTGCCGCAGTTGGCGATCTCGGCACGCATTCGGAGCCTCCCCATCCGCAAGACCGTTTATGTGTCAGGCTGTGTTGTCCAGGGCGCCGCGATCATCAGCTTCGGTCTGTTGGGATGGTTTGCGCAGATGTTTTCCAGCGGTGTTTCGGGCATCATTGCTGTCCTGCTGATCGCGGTCTTCGCACTTGGTCGCAGCCTCTGCTCGATCAGCCACAAGGACTTGCTCGGCAAAACTGTGGATATGGGCCGGAGAGGCTCGGTCAGCGGTACGACGGGGACCATCGCCGCAATGGCAACGCTGTTGCTGGCTGTCAGCTATTCGTTCGGCTGGATTCCGCTCACGGTGCCAGTCGTCGCCTGGATGGTTGCGCTCGGCGGGGCTTGTTGGTTACTGGCTGCTTTCGTCTTCAGCTTGCTTCGCGAAGAACCCGGTGCGACCGAAGGTGGCATTGATGGTCTGGCAGCGGTTGTCGCGCAACTCAGCCTGCTGCGCCGCGACGCACAATTGCGCCGACTCATCATTACGCGTACATTATTATTGTCGACGGCATTGGCGCCGCCGTTCTATATCGCACTCAGCGGGGATCGTGCAGTCAGCGGTCTCGGCACGCTGGGCTCGTTCATGATCGCGTCGGCGGCAGCGAGTCTATCCAGCGCCTACATTTGGGGGCGGGTTTCCGACAGGTCCAGCCGCCTTGTGCTGATGCTCGCGGCGACGCTCGCTGTGGTGGCGAACGGGCTCGCTGCGTTCATTGCTCTGGCGATGCCAAGCGTGTTGCAAGAGGCGTCATTGCTGCCGGTACTGTTGTTCGTTCTCATGATCGCGCATCAGGGCGTGCGACTCGGGCGATCAGTACACGTCGTCGATATGGCAGACCGCGACAACCGCGCAACGTATACCGCGCTCAGCAATTCAGTGGTTGGGCTGATCTTACTCGCCGGTGGTGTCTTCGGCGTCATCGCGCAGTGGCTCGGCATTGGCGCTGTCTTGTTGATCTTCACTTCGATGGCAGCCATGGCGATCTTCGCGGCAGCCGGATTAGACGACGTTCAGGCCACGTAGAACAGTTCGCTCTACCGTGTGCCCATGGAGAACGTGTTTCACTGGAACTGATCCTGAATCAGAATTTGCTCCAGCCTGTCCTTTATGCATCCAGTCAATGGTCAGTCGTTGCAGCGAATTCGCCGAGTACTCTATGAATCCGGTTGCCCAGCAGGGACCTCACTTCTGCAGTCTGGCCAGTCCATAGCTCCGGTAGCTGAGAACCGTAGGAGGCAGATGTTCCGGACAGCGTCGACACGTTCTGGTTCCGCGTCGTCTTTCTCAGCCGACGAGAACCGAGGCCATGACATCGTTCAGAGACAGTTGGGGGTGAAACGGCTGCTCTTATTTAGAGACTGGAAACGAATCCTCACCAACGCGGACAGCAAGCTTTCCAAAGTTTTTACCTTCGAGCAAACCGATGAATGCTTCCGGAGCTTGTTCGAGTCCGTCAACAAGATCTTCGATGTACTTCACTTGACCTTCATCGACCCAAGGCGTCATGTCAGCGAGGAACTCTCCGTAGCGAGAACCGTAGTCATCAAAGATAATGAAGCCTTGTGCCTTAATTCGGCGAACCAGAAATGTCTGCATTAGCAGTGGTAATCGGTCTGGGCCTGCGGGGAGTTCGGTGTCGTTGTAGTGAGCGATCAACCCGCAAACTGGGATTCGAGCTTTCACGTTCAATAATGGAAGAACTGCGTCAAACACTTTTCCACCAACACTTTCAAAGTACACATCGATACCATTGGGACACGCACCGGCAAGCTGCTGATCAAAATCGGTCGCGCGATGATCCAGGCATGCGTCAAAGCCAAACGTATCGACTCCCACTTTGCACTTCTTTGAGCCGCCTGCGACTCCCACAACATGGCAACCTTTGAGTTTGGCGATTTGCCCAACAACGGAGCCGACCGCGCCAGTCGCAGCGGCAACCACCACCGTCTCACCTGGTTTGGGGTGACCAATATCAAGTAGCCCCATGTAGGCTGTGAAACCTGGCATCCCAAGGACTCCCAATGACCGAGACGGATGTTCGAGTTGCTTTCCCAACGGAATCAATTCTTGCCCATTGGATACCGCATAGTCCTGCCAGCCTGAGTTGGCCAGTACCCAGTCCCCTGGATCGAAGTCGGGGTGCAGCGACTGTTCAACTCGACAAACCGCACCACCAACCATCACCTCGCCAACTTCGACTGGAGGAGCGTAAGAAGGTGCGTCACTCATGCGACCACGCATGTAAGGATCAAGCGACAAATAAACCGTTCTCAGTAATAGCTGCCCGTCGGCTGGCTCTGGCAACGCCGTAGTTTCCAATCGAAAGTTATCGGGCACAGGAGCCCCATGTGGCCGAGAGTTTAGAACGATCCGTCGGTTCGTTTCAGATAATTGAGGCACGACGATTTCCTTGATTTATAGAGCGGGTGTCTAGAAACGGTCCGGCAACCTCTTGGAATAATCGCTTTCGTCAGAGTTCCGGAGAGCGAAATCAGGTTTTAGGATCAAATCTAAATGGTACTGGGGCCAATACGACTTGAAGTCGCATTCGTCAACTTAGCTTGCTACGGATGATAATTTCGGATTGCAGGGTGCGGTGGACGGGGCAGCGGTCGGCGATTTCCACAAGGCGAGTGCGTTGAGCGTCATCAAGTTCACCACGCAATTCGATCGTCTTTTCAATACAGTCAATTCGACCGTCTTTAGTTTCACAGTTTTCGCAATCCTCCGCGTGGATACGTGTATGTTCGAGCGACACCTTGACTTGCTTCAAAGGAATTCCCTTGCGATCAGCATACATTCGCAATGTCATTGTAGTACAGGCCCCCAGTCCGGCCAGCAGATACTGGTACGGCCCTGGACCAAGGTCGTCGCCTCCAGCGCCCACCGGTTGATCGGCAAGCAGCTTATGCCGACCAACCGTCACTTGGTTTGTAAATTTTCCGGTTACGGTTTCGGAAACAACAACACGATTCTCGGATGAATCGTTGATCGAATCGCGAGTCTCCTCCGGTAAATACCGTCCCGCCCAGGCGGTCAATACGTCTGCCACGTATTGCGAGTCAGGACGCCGAGTCAGTAAATGATCGGCATCATCCAACGATACAAAACTCTTGGGATGCTTTGCAGCCTCATATATACTCGCCGCATTGTCGATTCCCACCACGTTATCAAATGGAGCATGGAACACGATCAAAGCGCGGCGAAGGGAACCAATTTTGTCAGTCATTGCGTGAGCATTCAGGTCTTCGAGGAATTGCCGCTGGATCGTGAACTTGCGGCCCGCCAGATTGACCTCCGCCTCTCCAGCTTGCTCAATTTCATCGCGTTGTTCATCGAATAAGTGGGAAACATGTTCTGGGTCGAACGGGGCTCCGATTGTTGCCACACCGACCACTTCGTCAATCTCTCCGGCTGCCGCCAGCACGGCGGCGCCTCCGAGGCTGTGACCGATCAGAAGTGAAGGTGGTGAGTGATGTTCTCGGAGCCAATCTGCAGCCTTGATCAGATCTTGGATATTGGATGAGAAGTTCGTGTTGGCAAATTCGCCTTCACTATGTCCCAGGCCGGTGAAATCAAATCGCAGCACGGCGATCCCTTTGGCGGAGAGTGCCTCAGCAATGCGGGTCGCTGCGTGAATGTCTTTGGAACATGTGAAGCAGTGAGCGAAGATGGCGAAAGCACGTGGTTGCATCACGGGCATATCAAGCCTTGCCGCCAGTATGGAACCTTGAGATCCTTCGAATTCAATTTTACTGTTCAACATTTTTTACCATTCATTTTGAGAAATCAGAGATCAGCAATTCCCCGCTGCATCAGGGGGCATCCGAGCGACCTTCATCGTCATCACGAGCGAACATGCGGCGGAGTGACAGGGACTGTTTCCGTCGCAGGAAAATCACCATAGTGCAGCAGATCCAGACAGCAATTGCCATGAGTCCGCCCGCTCCCGCGTCCCCCTGAAAGCCGAGTCGCGAGCAATGAGCGATGAGAGCGCCGGTCATGATTCCCCATCCGAGGACCGCACCCCAGACGATGCTTTGAGGGACGAGTAACAGCAATGCCGCTATTAGCTCCAAGGTGCCAATGAGAAACCGACCTCCGGGATCGAAATCGAGTTGCTGAAATATGGCGACCGATTCGGGACGGCTCGTGAGTTTCCCCGTGGAGGCCATGATCAGCACGGCGGACGCGGCGAGTTGTAGAATCCAGCTAAAAAGGTTGGCAGGTTTCATGAATTCACGTGCGGAGTTGTCGTGACGCTTTCTGTCTCGGACTGGAGCGATTCACGCAGGAGTGGTTCCTTGTCAACGAATTGCCAGAGATTGCTGCCACTGGGAATGAAAAGATCGGAGACGCTGAGCTCGCTTGGACAACATTTACCGGTCGCCACAAGCATCTCTTTTAGATCGCGCAGCGTGTTTTTGACGTAGTGAGCGACTCGAGCTGACTTCAGTTCAGGGTCGAGACCGGCCTGGAGCTGAGGATCATGTGTGGTGATGCCGACCGGACAGGTGTTGCGTCCGCATTCCAGTGCCTGAATGCAGCCGAGGGCGAGCATGAATCCTCGGGCAGTGTAACAGGCGTCGGCCCCGAGAGCGAAAGCGGTGAGTTGGCGTCCGGCGTTGATCAGTTTTCCGGCAGCGAGGATTTTGACCCGGTCGCGCACTCCTTCACGTTCTAGGATTTTCACGACTCCGTAGAGAGCCGGATAAAGCGGCAACCCGATGCGATCCATGAAGGCAGTGGGTGCAGCTCCGGTTCCGCCTTCGCCACCATCGATCGTGATGAAATCCGGGAATCGGTCCTGGCGTTTCATTTCACGGACGAACTCGTGAAACTCTGTAAATGAACCGACGCAGAGTTTGATCCCGACAGGAATTTCGACGAGGTCCTGAATCCGGGTGATAAAAGCGACTGTGGATGGCACATCATGACATTCCTTTTGATAAGGGGGAGATACAACGTCTTCGCCCATGGGAACACCACGTAGTTTGGCAATCTCCGGAGTGATCTTCTCTGCGGGGAGTAGTCCGCCTTTCCCAGGTTTCGCTCCCTGAGAAAATTTGATTTCGATCATGCGAATCTGCTCGTGATTGGCAAGTTCACGGAGAGCTGTCTCATTAAGGTCTCCATCGAAATTTCGAACGCCGAATTTTGCGGTGCCGATTTGGAAGATGATATCGGCACCTTCCATGAGGTGATACTTGGGGTATCCACCTTCACCGGTATTCATGGGAATGCCAGCTCGGGCCGCTCCGCGTGCGATCGCTCGAATGGCATTTTGTCCGAGGGAGCCGTAACTCATCGCGCTGACTAGCATTGGACTCTTCAAAGTATAGGGGCGTGTGACCCCTCTTCGATTTCCGAATGTGACGCGAAATGGTCGAACGCCCTCCTTCCGTGTGGGAAACATGGAGTGGCGAAGCTTGATCTCAGTGGCACCGTAGTCGAGCAGCGTCCCAAAGGAATCGGAGGAATCCACGTTTTTCGCCTTGCGGTACACTTCACTACGTTCCGTACGATTAAACGGGCGTTCTTCGCGGTCGTTGAGGAAAAGATACTGGCGAAATTCAGGTCCAAGGCTCTCGATGAGGTAGCGGACCTGCCCGAGGACGCCGAAGTTTCTCAACAGAGTGTGATCTTTCTGAACGTGCCGATATGAAAAGTTCACCAAAAGGAGAAACAGAGAGGCCACCGTGAGAAAGTGGAAGTAAAACGAAATGTAATACCCTGCCGCAAAGAACAACACCGGTAGAAAGAGCAGCGTCGTGTTGGCGAAACGGGCGAGGCGGATCAGGTCGACGGAAAGTGCTTTGGGCATGGTTAGTAAGAGAGGTTATTAATCAGAAACGTTTGTTGGTGGAACGAAGTCCCACCCCGGGGCCAACTTTTGTTCCAGATATTAACGTTTGGAACTAATAGTTTTGTTTTTCCCGAAGTGGGCACGATGGAGCATGAGGGCTTTATTGCTTGTTGTTATTGCCAAGATAAATCACCGCAACCCGGCCAGAATTTCAAAGGAACGCAAACGATCTTTGTGCTCATACAGATCGCAGGTGAAAATCAGCTCATCCGCTTGGGTCTGTTGCGACAACTCCTGTAATTTCTGCTTAATGGTTTCTGCGCTGCCAATCATAGCCATGCGTAAAAATTCTTTGACCATCTTCTCTTCTTGCGGTTGCCAGAGATCCTGCATACTTTGAACGGGTGGACGCAGCAGCAGGCTTTTCCCTCGAAGCAAAGCAAGAATGCGCTGGAACGTGGTGGTAGCTAAAAACTCTGCTTGTGCGTCAGTCTCTGCTGCAACTAAGGGAATCCCAAGCATCACATAAGGGGCCTCCAAAACCGCAGATGGATTGAAGTGGCGGCGATACAGCTCGATGGCTTGCATCATCATGCGTGGCGCAAAATGCGAAGCGAAGGCGTAAGGCAAACCTTTCTCTGCAGCTAATTGCGCACTAAACAGACTGGAACCTAAAATCCAAATGGGGACGTTACTGTCCATACCTGGCATCGCAATGACTTGCTGACCCGCGCGACGTGGCCCTAAAAAACTTTGTAACTCGGTGATATCTTCTGGAAAGTCAGCAGAACTCCCACTGCGATGGTTTCGCAAAGCCCGCGCTGTCACTTGATCGGTCCCCGGTGCTCGACCGAGACCTAAATCAATTCGCCCCGGATACAGTGCCTCTAACGTACCAAACTGTTCAGCAATCACTAAAGGTGCATGATTCGGTAGCATCACTCCACCCGCACCGACCCGAATCCGTCCGGTCCCCGCTGCAAGATATCCGATCAACACCGAAGTTGCTGAGCTGACAATCGCATCCATATTGTGATGTTCAGCCACCCAAAAACGGGTGAACTCTAAACGTTCAACATGTTGAGCTAAGGCGAGCGACCGCTGTAATGCTGCAGCAGGACCCTGATCGGTGTCTTTACGTGAAGCTAAATCCAATACAGAGAAAGCCACTTTTTGCTGATCGCTCATACCGTGGCAGTTCTTTTATTGAGTTGATGAGATGCTGTCTGCTGTTTGAGTATCGCACATACACATTGAGAGTGCTAGAAAAATCAACTGCTTCCTGGACGGATGGAGACATGTTGCTATGGAGGCGTTGCCATCACCAGAACCACGATGGTTAGCTGGTCCGCCTAAGAAAAATTTCGGGTACTTGTTTTAAACGGCACGTGCGTATTGAATTGGTAAGAGATCGCTGGCCTTTGCGGTTCCCAGTTTTTCAGCCGCGTGGCAGGGCCAATATGGGTCGCGCAGCATTGCTCGGCCTAATGTCACCATGTCCAATTGTTCTTTCTGAATTGCTCTCTCGGCTTGTTCTGGGGAGTTGATCATCCAGCTTGTTGTTGTCGCGATATCAACATCGCGACGAATTCGCGCGGCATCGGGGATCATGAATCCCGGTTCAGCAGGGACGTTTGAGTGATCGGGGACGATCATGCCGTGGCTGACGTCGATCATGTCGAGTCCAGCAGATTTTAAACGTCGAATCAGTTCGATCGACTCCTCGAGTGTGACTCCACCTTTCACCCAGTCTGTGACTGACAAGCGAACAGTCAACGGCAGGCGCTGCGGCCAGACTTCGCGAACTGCTTCAAATGTTTCCATCATGAAACGGATACGATTCTCAAAGCTGCCGCCGTACTGATCAGTTCTTGTGTTTGATAGTGGTGAGTAAAATTCGTGTGCTAAATATCCGTGTGCAAAGTGAACCTGCAGCCATTGGAATCCTGCTGCAAGTGAACGCTCAGCGGCAGCAACGAAGTCCTGCTTCACTCGTGCGATATCATCGAGAGTCATCGCATTGGGCACTTTGTCGAGCTTGCCGCCGAAAGCAATTGCCGACGGAGCGATTGTCTCCCATCCGCCATCGCTGGTGTCGATGTGCGCGCCACCTTCCCATGATTTTTTCGAACTTGCTTTGCGACCGGCGTGCGCAATCTGGATTCCTGAGACTGCCCCGTGTTGTTGCATGAATCGTGCAATTCTCGCAAAAGGCTCAATATGGTCATCTGTGTAAATCCCGCTGTCGGCGGGGCTGATGCGGCCGTCCCGTGAGACGGCTGTCGCCTCCACAATCACCAATCCGGCACCGCCAACCGCCCGAGAACCCAAGTGAACCAAATGCCAATCTGTCGGGAAACCGTCCTCTGATGAATACATGCACATCGGCGATACTGCGATGCGGTTTCGCATTGTGACATCTTTAAGTTGGAAATCATCAAACAAAGAGAGCGACATCATCTGTTCCAGGTTGTGTGTAAAGAAGGCGTCTATGAATTGGTCGAAGGCATTATGACGATCTTCCCAAAACTTTCATGAACAATGCGTCATCACGTTCGCGAACTCTCTGCATACGGTGTTCGGCAATTTTGCGAATCAATTTTTCTGGCAGCGGCTCTGCATAAGAAATTTTCACGACACCAGTTTCTGTAATTTCGTATTTCGACAGGCCATTATGAAAAGGCTCAATTGACTCTGCCGTGGTATTGAATTCAAGGTGAGCTTCATGAGCGGAGAATGCGAACAGGAATTGTCGCTCAATGAAAAACGCCGTGTTCCAATTGATTACCTGCCTGGCTTCGGGAGCGATGCTTTGCAACAAGGCATGGAGTTGACGAAGTTGTAGTTGGCCTCCAGGCGGAGCCGCTTCAATGTATTCCGGAATCGTCTCGTGAAGTTTCTTTGCCATGTGATCTCGGAGTGTCGATGAAAGAAAAAACTTGCCTTTACGATGGCTGAACCCACCGCTCATTCGAAATTGGCAATCGCGACTAACTCGGCAGCAATTGTCTTAAGACCATTTCCAGGATACCGCCGTTTACAAAGTACTCGACCTCCGCAGGTGCGTCGATTCTCAGTATTGTATCGAATGTTGTGCGAGAGCCGTCTTGTCGAACGACGGAGACACTGACAGTTTGGCGTGGCTCAATCCCGTCACGAATTCCGGTGATGGAAAACGTTTCGTTTCCACTTAAGCCCAGCGACTGTGCTGACTCACCATCCTTGAATTGCAGTGGCAGCACTCCCATGCAAACAAGGTTGCTGCGGTGGATGCGTTCATAGCTCTCTGCAAGAATTGCTTTGACACCTAATAATGCAGCACCTTTGGCCGCCCAGTCGCGCGAACTGCCCGAGCCGTACTCCTTGCCTGCGATGACCACCAACGGAGTCTCTTCCTGTAAATATCGCATCGCGGCGTCATAAATCGTCATTTTGTCGCCGGTGGGAGTGTGAATTGTCCAGGGCCCCTCCATCTCCGGAACCATCGCGTTGCGTAAGCGAAGATTGCCGAATGTCCCGCGCATCATCACTTCGTGATTCCCACGACGTGAGCCGAAGCTGTTGAATTCCTCTGCCGGAATTTGATGGCTGGCGAGATACTCCCCCGCCGGTGAATTCACGGCAATGGCACCAGCTGGAGAAATGTGATCGGTGGTGATTGTGTCTCCAAGCACCGCCAGCACGCGTGCTCCCTCGATGTCAGACAGCGGTGCAGGGGTGTCGGCAAAATCGAGAAAGAAGGGTGGTTCGCGAACGTAAGTCGAGTCCGCAGCCCAGTCGAACAAAGTTCCGGTCGGAGCGGGCATGCTCTTCCACTTGTCATCACCTTCAAAAATACGACCATATTCCAGATCAAACTGATCGGAACTGACCGTTGAAGCGACCAGACTTTCGATCTCCTCGGCGGTCGGCCAAATGTCCTTCAAGTAGACAGGGTTGCCTTGCTGATCTTTCCCTAACTCATCAATGCTAATGTCACACAATACCGTGCCGATCAGTGCATAGGCGACACACAGCGGAGGCGAAGCCAAATAACTGGCTTGCACTTGACCATGAATACGGCCTTCGTAATTCCGGTTGCCCGACAACACGGCGGCGACGGCCAGATTTTTTGAGGTCACCGCCTCAGCGATTTCCTCAGGCAAGGGGCCAGAGTTTCCGATGCACGTGGTGCAACCGTAACCAACCAGATTGAAACCCAACTTTTCGAGATAGGGTGTGAGACCCGCTTTGTCCAGATATTGTGTCACCACTCGCGAGCCTGGTGCCAGCGACGTCTTCACCCAAGGCTGGCTTTGCAAGCCAGCTTCAACCGCTTTGCGAGCCAGCAATCCAGCAGCGATCATGACAGATGGATTCGAGGTGTTGGTGCAACTGGTAATGGCTGCGATCACGACCGATCCGTCAGTCACCGATGCTGCGGCAGATGGTTGTTCCAAATTCTCCGGCTCCGCGGTAAGGAATCCGCCTTCTTCCGGGCAACCTTCAGCCTTGAGCCGAGCGAGTTCAATCGAGCTGACATCAGCAACTGCGCCGTTCAGAACAGACTGAAACGACTGCCTGACACCAGCGAGCGAGACGCGATCCTGTGGTCGCTTCGGCCCGGCAACGCTGGGTTGAACTTTGCTCAAGTCGAGGTCGAGAACTTCGCTGAAGTTCGGCTCGACACTGTCGGCTGTCCGGAATAATCCCTGTTCGCGCGTGTAGCGTTCGACCAGCTCGACATTGTCTCCTCGCCCGGTGAGACGCAGATACTCCAGAGTGTTCGCATCGACCGGGAACAGCGTCGCTGTTGCACCGAACTCTGGCGACATATTCGACAGGGTAGCACGATCCGCAATGCTCAGTGAACTCAATCCGGAACCAAAAAACTCGACAAACTTACCAACCACGCCATGTGCCCTAAGAATTTGAGCGAGCGTCAGCACCAGGTCGGTCGCAGTTGTTCCAGGCGGAAGTGTGCCGAGTGTCCTGACTCCGAGTACGACAGGTTTGGGGAGAAACATCGGTTGTCCAAGCATCGCTGCTTCGGCCTCGATCCCGCCGACACCCCAGCCCAACACACCGAGTCCGTTGATCATTGGTGTGTGTGAATCGGTCCCCACAAGAGTATCAGGGAAGACCCAACCGTCACGGTCAATCACGACTCGCCCCAGATGTTCGAGATTGACCTGATGGCAGATCCCCATTCCTGGAGGCACGACGCGGAAACCGTCAAAGGCTTGCTGGGCCCAGTTGAGCAATGAATAGCGTTCCTGATTGCGGCGGTATTCCCACTCCAGATTGGTGGCGTAAGCATCGTCGCTGCCGAAGCGGTCGACCTGAACGGAGTGATCGATGATCAGGTCGACGGGAACAAACGGATTGACGCTCTGTGGATCACCTCCGGCTCTCGCGACCGCACTTCTCATCGCCGCGAGGTCAACGACAGAGGGAACACCAGTAAAATCCTGCATCATGACGCGAGCCGGCATGAACGCGATCGACGCATCAGCGCCATGGGGCCAATTCGCGAGCGATTCCACATCAGCCTGCGACACATCCCTGCCATCAACTCGTCGGGCGAGGTTCTCTAATAGAATTTTGACGGTGTGAGGAAGTCGCGCCACATCTGCGCCGGTCTTCTCGGCCAGCTTTGCGAGACTCGCGTACTGTGCAGGTTTCTTGGAAGTTGCCAAAGTCGCTGCAATGCCTAGCGGATCAATTGTCATCTGCTTACTCCCTGTCGCGTTACTGATGAAATGGTGGTGTACAGTACGTGGTCATTTTCCCGCAGATTGGAGCGAATATCCAATGGACGCGACCGATCTGTTTAGGATTCATTCGGAAGCTCGTGGAGTGGTTATTTTCCTCGGTGTTTGAGAGAGTCAATTCAAGTTTGAAGGTCAGTTCTAAAAATCAGTTCATCGATTTGAATCTGTCTCGAAATGTGAAGCGAAACCGAGAACAGGAAAAGCCATTTTCTCTGATCGCCTAGACCATGGCTTCTCTTTCGCATTCTCGAATGACTACAGCCTCAGCATCGCATAAACATCCCGGGAGTGCTACCAGGTTTTGCTAACAACAGGCTCTTCTAATGGCTCTCCTGTCACTGCTTGAGCTATGTCGACACGTTGAACACGCAGGGGATGCTGCCGGTGTCAGGCAGTTTGTGATAATTGCAGGACAGGGTTCGCAATCGGTGTTCAGGTTTTGCCTCGTGGCGAACAGCAATAGAATTAGAGCTGATCCTTAACCTGAAACTGTTCTCTCAAGTGTTGAGACTGCTTGCAGAAAAACTCGTTGTTCACGGGGACACGGCAGAGCAGACGGCTCTAGCTATCGTGAGAACAAACTTGCGAAGAAGCGGCGAATTGGCCCAGCTCGTCGTCGGGGATGTTTCTCTGAAATCAACTCGTTGGCAGCTGCCAGTGCGAGGTCGACCCGTTCTTTTGCTCTCTGTTCTTCAAGGGCATCGCGTTCACGTTTTTGCAGCAATTCTTCTGGCGTGAGTGGTCGCATCTTCAAGATGTCGCTCTGTTCAGCTGTCCATTGTTCAAGCAATTCAAGTTGCCCAGCTTGCACGAAGAGATTCTCAATTGTCGCAGCGTACATCCATTCTGATTGCGTGTGGGTGTTGACGAGTGTGCCCGGGGTAAGAGTCCCTTTTCGCACACGAACCACTAGCTCATCAAACGTCACCGGTCCATAGACTTGATCCGCAATTTGATAGTGGTACTGAGTTTTCATTAGAGCATTTTCAATGCGTGACGTGCCCGCGAAGATCACTTTCATAGCCTCATAGGGTGCTTGCCACGAGGCAGCTTGTGAAGATGGCTGTTGGATTTGCTTGAGTCGAACGACCAGAATCGAAAGTCCGAACCACGAAAGGCTAGCGTTTGGAACTTACGAATTTCAACTGAAATCAGTCTCGCAGAGCAATTTCACTGAAAAACAATGCCAAAAACAATACAAAGTTGTACGGGCAAGTTGATTCAGTGACTTGAAGTGTCGGGCGAAACGTCGTTGAGCTACTCTGCACATCAGATGATACTTTGATTCGTACAGATTTTTTCGTGATGATTTCTTTATCACCACGCCTTGCAAGGAAAGCGGAATGACCGGGACTCTAGCAATCGAAAATTATCGGGAACAACACGTTGATCACTCCTCATATTGAATCCGACGCTCGGACTGTTTTGGATGTGGCGGAACATTTCGACCGCTTGAAAGATCGAGCGCGGGAATTGGGGGAGGCGTCGAGTGCTTCGACTCGAGGATATTTCACGCCGTCCGAAGATGAGCAGGTCAAGCATTTGCTGGTCTCATACTGGCAGTCTCGCAACGCGTTGATTGAACTCGTGACGGCGCATCAACAGGATCGAAAATTGTCAGAGGAGTTGCAGCACTCTTCTTTTTTGGTTGCCTATGCCGGGGCTTTGGTCCTCGTTGATGCAGCTCGATTCTTGCGGACGGAATTTCATCATCGACCACTTGTTCGGGGAAAGCTGAATGAACCGGCTGCCGATTTTGGAATTGAAGCAAACACATACGAACAGATTCAGAAGTCGTTAACGAATCCGATCCACGCGTGGCGGTTGTATCACGCTGCAAAGTATCTCAACGAGCACTGGCAAAAAATGGAGCAGATCACCGATCCTGTTCTGCGTCCGGTGATTGAACTTGTTTCAAGACTGCAGGATCGATTGCACATTACTTTGGATCGGTACGCCCTCGCACGCGTGCGGTCGCGAGCAAGAGCACTCGACAACACTGCGGGGATGGGATTGTTTCAGCAAGCACTTTACGGTCTTCAAAAAGCGGTCGCATCTCTGACGGCGAATCTGTTTGTGAAGTTTGATCACATTCCAATATTGCGAAGCGATGTCGCTCAAGAGTTGCGGACGCATTTGAAACCGGGGGATGTTCTTATCACTCGAAAAGAGTTTGCGGTGACGAACTATTTCTTACCGGGCTACTGGCCTCATGCTGCAATGTTTCTGGGCTCTTCCGAACAGCTTCAACAGCTCGGGCTGGCCAACGTTGAGCAGGTGAAAACACGCTGGGAGAAGTTACTCCACTGTGATACTGATGATTCCTTGCGCGTTCTGGAAGCAATGAAGGATGGGGTTCATGTTCGGTCGATCAAGTCTCCGTTTGGAGTTGATGCCTTGGCTGTGCTGCGTCCACGTCTCGCACCCGATGAAATCTCAAAAGCGATAGCGCGAGGGTTCTCTCACGAGGGAAAGGCGTACGATTTTGACTTCGATTTTAATCGCTCGGACCGTCTTGTCTGCACCGAAGTCATTTATCGCAGCTATGAACAGGTCGGCGGCATCGAGTTTCAGTTGACCAGGCGCGCAGGTCGCTGGACACTGGCGGCAGAAGATCTGATCCGAATGGCTCTTGATCGTCGGCACTTTGAACCATACGCGGTCTTTTCACCCGCACATCACGAACATCTGGCACTCGGAACTGAGGCGGAAGCAGTTTTGCGAACGACGATGAATCCTTGAGCAATGCCGGATTTGTTTCATTTCGTCGCTGGCTTGCAAGGAAATGAAACAAATTCGAAAGATGCTGTCGCAGCGGCTCGCAGTTGAAGTGTGGGGCCGGGGTGTGACAGAAGTTGTGGATTGCCTAGAATGAATGCGGTTCGAAATCGGTTCATAAAGAAGCACTCTATCTATGCAGAGTTTCCAGTTCCCTCGTATCGTTCTTATTGCCATTGCTGTGGTTTGCTTCTGCGGAGCGATTTCCTTCGCAGCTGAAGAATTGCCTGCAGATGTACATTTCGTGCGTCATGTGTTCCCGACGCTGCAGACGAAATGTTTCACATGCCACGGGGATGATGAAGGAGAATTACGAGGAGATTTGAATCTCAAAACTCAAGTTGATTTGCTCAAGGGGGGAGAGAGTGGAGAGACGTCGGTGGTGGCCGGGAAGCCGGACGAAAGCCTGCTCTATCTGGCTGTAACGCGTAACAGCGATGTCGTCGGCGCCATGCCACCCAAGGAAAATGATGCGCTCACAAAGCAGCAGGTTGCTGCAATCAAAACGTGGATCGAACGGGGGGCTGTTTGGCCGAGTGAGAAGCGGATCGTCGAGATTCGCAAAGAGTATCAATCTCAATGGGACGCCGAGGATGGCATCCCGATTCAAACCAGCGGGGGGCTTTCCGACGATTGGACGAATCGTCGTTACGAAACCGAAAATCTCTGGGCGTATCAACCACTCTGGGCTGATCCAGATGGAGTCCTGAAAGCTGCGCAGGAAAATTCGATCGATGTGCTCATCAACAATCGACTGAACGAAATCGGACTTCCCTCATCCCAGCGAGCGGACCGGCGAACGCTGATTCGCCGAGCTACTTATGACCTCATCGGACTTCCGCCAACGATTCAGGAGATCGAGAACTTTCTCAATGATCCCGCCGAGGATTTTGTGGCGTTTCAAACAGTGGTTGAACGATTACTTGAGTCTCCGCATTATGGAGAACGGTGGGGACAGCATTGGCTCGACGTAGTTCGGTATGCGGACAGTTCCGGGTTTGCGAATGACTACGAACGCGGGAATGCCTGGAGGTATCGCGACTACGTGGTTCGTTCATTTAATGAAGACAAGCCGTATGACCAGTTTGTTCGCGAACAGATCGCCGGTGATGAAATCGATCCGACCAATCCAGAAAACTTAATTGCTGTCGGGTTTCTCAGAATGGGGCCTTGGGAATTGACCGGGATGGAAGTTCCGAAAGTCGCGAGGCAGCGGTTTCTTGATGATGTGACCGATATTGTCGGGCAAACTTTTCTCGGGCACATGTTGCAATGTGCCCGCTGCCACGACCACAAATTCGATCCCGTCCCGACACGAGATTATTACTCGATCCAGGCAGCATTCGCGACCACTCAACTGGTGGAACGTCATGTCGATTTTATGAAAGAAGAAAACGTCTCGGGGTTTGAGGAGCGTGAATTGCTTTTGGCTCGGCGAAAGCACTATTTGGCGATGCTGAATGATCTCAACAAGAAAAAAACGATTCAGGCTGCACGAGACTGGTATCGAGACGAAGAGAAGGACTCCTCCCATTTTGAGGCGATTTTTAACAAGCTGGTTGAAAAGAAGGGGGGCGAAGAAAAAGTCAATGTGGGAGAAGTGCGGACTGCGATGCAGAAAGCGAAGATCGATCCCAGCCTGATTCCTCCCAGGCACGTCGGGTTTCAGCCGGCCGACTTCGGTAAAGAACGGGTCGCCAGAAAAGGGCTTGAGCGACTCCTGTGGAGACTGGATCGATACGATCCTTATGCGTTGAGTGTCTATAATGGAAAAACGCTTCAGCGAAAATCAGTCAGTGCTCCGGTACGCATGCCCAAAAATCCCCGTGGGCAAGGAGAGCTTGAAGAGTCATTCATCCTGACGGGTGGTGACCCATTCTCGCCGTCTCTTCCGGTCACGCCTGGAAATCTGAGTGCCGTCAGCTTCACGGGCTCAAACGTACCTCGGACAGAGTCAATTTATGATCGGAGATTGGAATTAGCGAATTGGATTGCATCCAAAGAAAACCCGCTGACTGCACGAGTGATGGTCAACCGGATCTGGCAAGGACATTTTGGTCAAGGAATTGCTGGGAATCCAAACAACTTTGGGACAACTGGCAAAAAGCCAACTCATCCAAAACTACTCGACTACCTTGCACGTGAGTTCATGGACTCTGGTTGGTCTGTGAAGCACATGCACAGAAAGATTATGGCTTCGGATGCGTATTGCCGCTCATCAAAACATTCTGACACGCAACAATTGAACGCTCTCGATCCATTAAGAGAAACCTATGCAGTCTTCCTTCCGCGACGACTTGAAGCTGAAGAGATTCGCGATTCAATGCTCGCCGTCTCTGGAGAGCTCAATCCTGAAATCGGAGGGATTCCATCTCGACCAGAAATGAATCTCGAGGCCGCCTTGCAACCGAGGCAGGTGATGGGAACATTCGCTGAAGGATGGCAACCTTCTGTCTCACCAGAGCAGCGGCATCGTCGTTCGATTTACTCTTTGAAGATTCGCGGTTTGGGTGATCCGTTTATGGAAGTTTTTAACTCTCCTGGTTCAGATCTTTCCTGCGAAAAACGCGAAGCATCGACGGTCACTCCGCAGGTTTTTGCGTTGATGAACAACGAACAGACCTATGCACGCGGACTGGCGATGGCAAACTCCACGCTCGAAAAATCGCCTCAAGCTTCTGACTCAGAAATTATTCAAGCGATTTATCAGCGAACGCTTGGACGTGTTCCAGTCGATCTGGAATTGAATGCTTGCTTGAGTCATTGGCAGCAAATGACCAAGCGGCATCAAACACTTGAGATCGAACGAATTGAATACCCGACAGAGGTCGAACGAGAAGCCGTTGAAGAGAACACCGGAGAAAAGTTTCGGTTCACCGAACCGTTGGAGTTCTATCAAAATTTCGTCCCCGATCTTCAAGCTGCTGATGTCGATGCTCGCACACGTGCATTGGCTGAGGTCTGTCTTGTTCTCTTGAATTCAAATGAGTTCCTGTACGTTTATTAGCTGGAAGCTATGAGTACGACGAAAGTCAATTTGTCAGAAACTCTGTCAGAAACATAGCATTAACATCGCGAAATATAGCATTGTTGAATCCAATGAATCACGACATCTTATCTCGAAACACTCTTCCGCGGCGCAGCGTCTTGTACGGTCTTGGTGCGTCGCTGGGGAGTTTGGCTTTTTCATCAATGTTGGCTGAAGAGCAGGGGGGAAAGGCATCGACTGGTCCACTGACTTCGAAGAAAGGGCACTTCCCAGCGAAAGCAAAACGCTGCATCTTCCTGACCATGGAAGGTGGGCCATCGCATATCGATACGTTTGATCCAAAGCCGAAGCTTCACGATCTGCATCTGCAGGAATTCCAGCGTAGCGGCGAGATGAAATCGGCGATGGAATCCGGGAAACGCTACTACGTGCAAAGTCCGTTTGAATTTCAAAAAGCGGGTGAGAGTGGCGCAGATATCTCGACGAATTGGAAGCACCTGGCGCAGAATGTTGATGACATCTGTTTCTATCGTGGCTGTCAGGTCGACTCGGTGAATCATCCAACAGCGATGTATCAGCTCAATACCGGAAATCGCTTTGGTGGCGATCCAGCCATCGGTTCCTGGGTCACGTATGGGCTCGGGTCGACGAATCAGAATCTGCCTGGCTATTTCGTTTTGCCGGAAGTCTCATTTCCTCAAGGAGGCGCAGCGAATTGGGGGAACGGATTTCTTCCTGCACATTTTCAGGGGACTCCTCTTCGCTCTAAAGGGGCGCCGATTCTTGACCTGTTGCCGATGAAACATGTCACTCGCAAGCATCAGCGTGAAAATCTGGATCTGTTGAAAACATTGAACCAACAGCACTTGGTACAACATCCGCAACATGATGAACTTTCTGCACGCATGGAGTCCTACGAACTCGCATTTCGAATGCAGGCAGAAGTTCCAGAGTTGGTCGACCTCAGCAACGAAGATCAGAAAACTCAAGAGCTTTACGGGATCGGGCAGGAACCGACGGATGCCTTTGGGCGGAAGTGTTTACTCGCCCGCAAGATGGTTGAGAATGGTGTGCGATTCGTGCAACTCTACGCAGGTTCCTGGGACTCACACGACTACATTGCACGTGCTCACGGCAACCTGATTCAACGCGTGGACCAACCGATCTCGGCGCTTCTGACTGACCTGAAACAGCGAGGACTTTTAGATAGCACGCTCGTTGTCTGGTGTGGAGAGTTTGGACGCTCTCCCGATAATGGGCAACGTGGGGGAACCGCTTATGGACGAGATCATAACCCCAAAGCGATGACGATTTGGATGGCTGGCGGCGGCGTGAAAGCCGGTCACACCATTGGAGCCACAGACGAAACGGGAGCCGAAGCTGTTGAAAATGTCCATCACATCCGTGATTTACACATCACTCTTTTGAAACTTCTCGGGCTGGACGATAACAGGTTGACATACTTCCACGGTGGACGTTTTAAACAACTCAGTCAGTTCGGCGGAGAAGTCATCAAAGAACTGATTGCTTAAAGCATTTTGCTCTACCGTGTACTCGCGAAGAACGCATTTCTAAAAACGTGCTTGTCGTTGGGAGAGGTATTCGACGAGAGCTGTGTCAAATCTCATGCTGGTATCCAACTCGACAAAGTCGGCGCCCACTGTTCGACAGGACTTCTTGTAGGTCTCGCGCATTTCGTGAAGTGCATCGAGGTATTCTTTTCGAATTCCAGCTGCATCAACCAGCATTTTCTGGTCGGATTCCGGATCGCGTAAGTCGCACATTCCCGTAAACGGAAAGTGAACTTCCGCTTCATCGAGGACATGGAAAATGATGACATCATGGCCAGCGTAGCGTAACATGCGAATGGCGTCGATGACTGGTTTAGAATCAGTCAGCAAGTCCGAGAACAGCATGACCAGACTTTTAGTTTTGACCATTGCAGCGAACTTCTGCAAATTTTTGGCGATCTCGGTAGGTCCGGTCGGTTTCGTTTTTGCGAGGACGGCAAGGATGTTGGCAAGCTGCGAACGTTTACTTTTTGCTGGAAGGCTCGCCTGAATTTTTTGATCAAAAGTGATCAGTCCGACCGGGTCTTGCTGATGCACCATCATGTAAGCGAGTGCCGCAGCCAGGCAGATTGAGTATTCGAATTTGGTCAACTCCTGACGATATGTGTAGGCCATACTCTCTGAAAGGTCTATCAGAAGGTAACCGGTGATGTTGGTTTCCGCCTGATATTTCTTGACGTAATAACGATCCGTTTTAGCATAAACCAGCCAGTCAATGTCCTTCGGATCATCCCCATGGGCGTAACGTTTGTGTTCGCTGAATTCGACGCTGAATCCCTGAAATGGGGATGCGTGAAGTCCGGACAAAAAACCTTCGACGATGAATTTTGCGCGGAGATCAAGCCGGGCAACATTCCGAATCACATCGGGCTTCAGATACTTCTCGGCTGATGAGGACATAACGCCTTTGAGCTTTCAAAAGGAAAGCGACTGAGGTCACTACTGTGTTCCCTGTGGTGTTCCCTGTGGAGTTGGACGGCATCATTGTTCCAAACGACGATTTCCGACGAACTCTGATTCTACTGGTTGATCACAAACTTTCAGGACCGAACTTACCCGATTGAACGGACGTTCCATTCAAGAACTCGGCTGCAGACATGGGACGTTTTCCAGAAGGTTGAAGTTTGAGAATTTCGACAGCACCATTTCCGGTTCGCACGAAAATTCGTTTCTCGACTTGCGACGTTTCTCCCGGTTGGAGATTTTGCATCGATGCCGCTTCATCTTCTGAAAGTTCTACGATGTCGAGAATCAAAATGCGAGTCGATTTTTTTTCCGGGAGGTGAAGGAATGTGAACGCCATCGGCCATGGCTGCATTCCACGGACATGCCAGCCAAGTTCATCGCTTCGCATTGACCAGTCAATTGCCCCATGTTCCTTGCGAATCTTGGGAGCCCGGGTGACTTCAGTCGGCTCTTGTTTGAGGTGCTCGATGTTTCCAGATTCCAGACCATCGAGGACTTCTAATGTCAGCGGGGCGGAAAGTTCTGCCATGCGATCATGGAGTTCTCCGCTGGTTTCTTTGGGGCCAATGTCGGTTTTGACGACACCCAGAATAGGGCCGGCATCCAGTTTCGGTTCGATCTGAAAGATGGTGACGCCAGACTCAGTCTCTCCATTCAGGACTGCGAACTGGACCGGAGCCGCCCCTCGATATTTGGGTAACAATGAACCATGAAGGTTGATCGCTCCCAGTCGCGGGATATCGAGAAGTTCGCTGGACAAAATTTGACCGTACGCTGCAACAACGAAAATGTCTGCCTGAAATTTGTCTAACTGTTGCAATGACTCTTCAGTGTTGACGTTCGCCGGTTGAAAGACTTCGACTCCCCCGGCAAGCGCGGCTTCCTTCATTTCATTGACATGATTGTGATGCCCTCGGCCGACTCGGTCAGGCTGCGTAACGAGTCCGACGACATCATGATCTGAATCAATCAATGCTTGAAAGGCAGGGAGTGCAAATGTTCCCGTGCCCATCATTACCACTCTCAACGACATCAAAAATCCTTAGCTGGGCAGCGCCGCTTTGCGCCTGACTGAGTTGCGTAAAATGTTTGTCAGGAATAGTTTATCCCAATCGTCTGTGCAGAACAATGAGATCCCTTCGGTTTCCCTGCAACGGTCGGATCTGAGGTTGGGGCTGTTAAGCGTGAAGGCGTTTCCAGTGCTTGTTGTGGCCGTGAAGGTCGCTTTGATGATTTTCTCTCATGAATTCGGAGACTGCTCGTCGCGACAGGTCTACTCCCGGATTCTCGATTCGAGACCATTTTCACCGTCATTCAACGACACTGTTCGTTGCAGAATTCGAAACGGGGCATCTCCAATTGGTGCGCCTCCGTTATGGAAGTGAATTCCTTGGTAGAGGTAATGATCCATCGGACGATGTGTGTGTCCAAAGTAGACGTGCTTAATGCCTGTCTCGCGTCCGTGGCCAATGTTGTCCATGTAATTCAAGATCCGCTTTGCAACTCGCTTGCAGGGGTAGACTGCTGGAGGGGCCAAGCGGTGCAGCTGCGCCTTGATGGCGACGTCGTACAGTCGGTTGTGGAGTTCTGTTCTTGAGCCATGCGCGAACTGTTCACGCTGAAGTTTCAGGCAAGCTGCGGACATCGTCTTGTCTGCAACATCTCCATGCAGGAACAGCGAGTCTCCCAAGCGATAGTAGTAGCGACTCCATTCAAAAGTTTTCATTTCCTGCTCTAAAAACGGAAGTCGTTCGAGTAGTTCCGGATGATCGTCATGGTTCCCAAGCAGAAAATGGACCTGACAATGATTTGTCTGAGAATCGAATTCGCGCAACCATTCCACAGCTGCATGTGCAGTTTCATCTTCAGTGAGATACTTTGACCAACGGAAGTCGAAGATATCTCCTCCCAGAATGCAAAGTTCTGATTCACGTGCGGTTTTGATGATTTGATCTTGGTAACGCTCGGCGTTTGAGCGGCGGGCGAACATATGTAAATCTGCAACAAAACAAAATTTCGGCATCTTTGTGTTCCGTCTATAAAATCCTTCGACAAAAAAACTTTGCTACAATCTTGATATTCTACGCTGATCGAATCTGATGTTTGCGTGAATTTGCTGGATTCTCAAGACTTGCTTTAATAAGCCGCGATACTCAGCTTCAATTTTGGCACATCTGTTTATTGAGGTCTCCGTTTGAGTTACTCTGACGAACAGTTTACATCAAATCTCAGTTTCTGTCGAAAGAGTCGGCAATGATCAACGTCTCCGAGCAACGTCTGCAAACGACATGCCTGCTGTTTATTGTCGCTGTGCTATCTTCGTTTGCCGCATATTGGCTCCGTCCGGTTCTGGTCCCGTTTGTTGTGGCGGTCTTCATTGTAAGCGGAGTTTCACCCATTCTTGAAGCATTGCAGCGTTCGGTCGCATCGACACGACTCATGGCTGCGGCGATTGCTTTCTTGGTGGGCTGTTTGCTCATCGCACTTCTGATGGGAGCTTTGTGGGCGTCGGTGGTTGATTTGGCAAAGAACGCTGGAGCGTATCAAAGACGCGTTGAAGAACTCATCACGGAAGCGCAAGACTACATTCCCTGGGAGACTTCCGAATCGGCTGATGAACCTTCGCGTAGGAAGAGGCTGTTGAGTCCTCGGTCTTCCATTCCTGCGAACTCTAAAGATGAAACTGAAACTGACGGCGATTCCGCTTCAGAGAAAATCACTGTGGCGAATGCAGACTCAAAGAACTCATCAGATGATTCCCCAGTTGAGAAGCCCTCACCGGAAGAGATCCTCATCAAAGAGACGTCTCCGTCCGAAGTCGCGTCGTCCCCCAGCGAGGAACCGACAGGCGAACCGGCGGATAAACTTGAGATTCCAGTCCATTTGGATGTGACTGTGTCTGAGAAAGATGGTGGCAACAGTTCTGGAAATCAACTCGAAAGCGATTCGTTGGACCGTGCCGTTTCGAATGAATTCGATGCGATCAAGGCGAGGAATCCCATCGAAGGTTTCGAAGATTTTGTCACTCGCACTCTGAAGTCAGGCGTTTTTCATCTTTCTCAAGTGTTTCTGGAGATGATCTCAACGAGCTTGATTGTGTTGATTTATGTCTTCTTCCTGTTGCTTGGGGCTCCTGCGAGTCAAACATCCTCTCCCGTTTGGAGAGACCTCGATCGACAAATTCGGACGTATCTTTCTCTGAAGACTATCATTTCCCTCGTCACCGGATTCGCCTTTGGATTTGCCCTTTGGATCTTTGGAATCCCGATGGCGGTCGCTTTCGGCATGCTCGCTTTTCTGCTCAATTTCATTCCCAACATCGGTCCGATCATCGCCAGTTTGTTGCCTCTCCCGCTGATTCTGCTGGCTCCCGATGGAACGCTGCTGTGGATGGGAATGGCCATCACCGTGACGTTTGGGGTTCAATTTCTGAGCGGAAATGTGATCGAACCGAAGATCATGGGGCAGCAATCGGATTTGCATCCCATTGTGATTCTTCTCGCCTTGATGTTTTGGGGGATGCTGTGGGGGATTGTCGGAATGTTTCTGGCGACACCGATTACTGCCGCCATTCGGCTGGCGTTGCTTCAATTTGAACTGACACGTCCTGTCGCTGAAGTGATGGCAGGGCGGCTTCCTGGAAAAGAAGAGACCACACCTTCGACGGCCTGACACATTTGTAAATAACACATGTTTCGGATTGCTGTCTTCGGGCAGTCTCATGACAGACAGCGATTTTGAAGCTGTCTCTTCGGCTGTACAGACCATCTCAGCGGGTGAGTGCGGTCTCGCAGGCGACCCGGTAACTGATCGTGGGGGAACTTCGCTTCTTGACGCATTGTTAGAATGCGAAGAATATTCAGTTTGGGGGACTCTTTCGATTCTTACCTAATCGTTACAGCCGGACTCACCCCACCTCTATTGTTAAGACTAATGGGGCGTCTCGGGTCGGGTTGTATCAAAGATGGCGATTGGTTCGATCATCACAGTTAGTTCGGCAGAACTTAGTTTGCCGTCTCACCTTGATATCACTCTGATGTACGGAAGATCGATCATGCATTTCGTCAATAAGAAGGCAATCGTTGCTCTTACCCTTGTGGCAGGGCTGGCCTTCTGTAATTTCAGCTCGGCCGAAGAACCGCAGAAACTTGATCCACAAGTTCAGGCTCTCATTCAAAGACTTGAAGCTGCCGAAAAGCAGATTCAATCTCTCACGGTCGAACTCTCGGAAGTCAAAGAGGGACAGGTGGTCTCGCGACCGTTTCCAGAAACCTCCAAGGAGCCATCTCAGGTTCCTGTTCCCGCAGGCACGCTGCCGCTCGAAGTCGAAGGAATCTTTGGAAGTGAGCAGAGCGAGTTCGCTCTGGAAGCTGAGTCGGTTCGACCGCCGAGTGTGGAACAGACGTTTTTTCCGGCGGTCGGACAAGAGGAGCTTACTGCTTTCGAAGAAGCGATCACCACCCCAGACAATGTCGATCAGAGGCTCTCGGCGCTGGAAGATGGTTGGAAAGAACTCGATAAGGCTTGGAGCAGCTTTGATTCTGCTCAGAAGAAAATGAAAGCAGACGCAGCCAAGAAGCCAACATTTCAGATTGGCGGACGGATTCACGCAGATTACTGGGACTTCGTGAACTCCTCGCAAGGGATTAATAATTTTGAACACCCGGATATGATGCTTCCTAACTTTGGGGATCCACCAGAAGATCGGGCATTGTTCAGGCGTATTCGTCTCGAAATGAAGGGGGATATTCTTGAGACAATGCTCTGGAGAATTCAGGTCGATTTTAACAATCCTTCCAACGCAGAAATCAAAGATGCGTACTTTGGCTTTAAAGAACTTCCACTGAATCAGCAGTTGCTGATTGGTAACCAGAAACGTCCACTAGGCTTGGATCACCTGAACAGTAGCCGCTTTAACGTTTTCATGGAGCGACCATTCGTGGTTGAAGCCTTTAACGAAGATGCCCGCCGTCCGGGGATTGCGATGTATGGTTACAGTGACGATGAAAGCTTGAACTGGCGTTACGGTGCCTACATGCTAGAAAGCGTTGCCCGTACCGGAAGGGTGATCGGTCAATCAAGTCAGATGAGCTTGAATGCCCGGGTCTCTGGAAGCCCCTGGTACGATAAGGCGTCTGGTGGGCGTGGGTACTTTCACTGGGGACTTGCTGGAATGGTTGCACGTCCAGATGGCGACCGGGATGACTCCGATACGAACTTCAACGAAGCCCGATTTCGCACACGTGCCGCTACGAGAAGCGACAGACGCTGGCTGAATACCGATCGTATTGTTGGTGCAGAGAATTACGAAATTATTGGGCTGGAATCGATCTTTAATGTCGGTCCGTTTCAGGCTGTCAGTGAATACCAGCATACCTGGCTCCAGCGTGAGACTGGTGAGGATCTACAGTTCGGTGGAGCGTACTTTTACCTTTCCTATTTCCTGACCGGAGAACACATTCCTTACACGAGAACGTCAGGAACCATCGGTCGTGTGAAGCCGTTTGAGAACTTCTTCCTGGTCGACAATTGCTTCGGCGGACACAGCACCGGTTGGGGAGCCTGGAACGTCGCTGTTCGATACGACTATCTCGATCTGAGTGACAAAGACATTCTCGGAGGGGTCGGAACTGCCTGGACAACTGCTTTGAACTGGTACTGGACTCCGTATTCCAAAGTCCAGTTTGATGCCTCTTACGGAAAAATCAGAGATCACGAGCCGGTCGATGGATATACGGGGGGACACTATTTCCTCTTGGGTACCCGTTTCGCTGTTGATTTCTAGAGCTGGTCCAGGAATTTGAAAATGCTCTCTCAAACACTGAGATCAGCGACTCTTTCACAAGTTTATAGACTGACTGAAATGCTTGTCTTGAATGCTTGGCTTGACCGTGAAGAACGACTCGGCATCAGAAATATTCTGTACGCCATGTGGCGGAACGCAAGCAGCATTTCCGGAGATGTGTTTTCGTGGTCTGGGACGTCTTCCTCAGCAGGGAAGGCTCAGTTGAGTGTCACTGGACTCGCGGCTCAATCTCTTATTCGAAATTATCGTGTAGCCCCAATGGAGTTGAATATATGAAACTCATTCAATCGATACTGCTCTTCTCTTTGTTCGCCTCGCTTTCAACATCTGTTGAAGCTGGTTTGTTTTCGGTGAAAAGTAAGCCAGCCGGATGCTATGACAATGTCGAATGTGCTCCCTGCAGCTACACATGCTGCCCGGAAGTGAAGACAAAGAAAGTGAAAAAGCATTGCTGGGAAGTCGAATGCGAGCCGGTTTGCATTCCCGAAGTACAGTGTCCGCTGTTTAATTTCTTCCGAAAAAATAAATGCGAGCCTTGCAATGAAGTCGATGTCTACGGACGCCCGCTAAGCAGTTTGCGTGCAAAGGTCCGTGTGGTCAAGAAGTTGAAAAAGGTTGAATATGAATGTGAGGAATGCGTCGTAGAGTGGAACGTTCAATGTCTTTCAGCAGGGAGTCGCAAGTCCAGAGACACGACTGGAGTGGAGTCGGGCTGCTGTCAAATTCGCTGATCGAATTTGATGAGTTGCGATGAAGTATTGACTCAACGAAAAGAAGCCCGACCAGATGAGAGGTCGGGCTTCTTTTGTAATAGGAGAACTGTTTGGGGCACGCTGTTCCAAGGGGCCAGCGTTTAAAGACCAATGGATACTTAAGTCACTCTCGTGGCGGCGATGTTACTGCAGACCAACCGAGAAAGATGCTCTAGTTGTAGTAAGGATTTGAACCGTTTGGTTGATTGATGGTGTTCCCGTAGGCTGGGAATGTTGTGGGTTGGTAAACAGGCGAGGTCGGAGCGTTGTACTGGACCTGCGAATTGTTGAACGGAATCGTTGAGTTTCCGTAATTCGTGGGTGTTCTGTATCGATCTTGTGAAAGTGGTGAGTTAAGGAAGTAGCCGTTCTGGTACTGACCAACTCCTGTCGTTCCGGTTTGACACTGGCCATTCACACAGTTCACCTGGTTGATGTATGGGGAGTATTGTCCGTTTACGTAACCTTGTGTGTACTGGCCGTTTGCCTGGTGTTGAAGGTGGTTGCACTGTCCGTTTGCACAAGCTGCGGGAAGTCCCACTGTTGAGTTGATCGGGTATTGAGTCTGGCTGCCGTACGTGGAGTTCGAATAGTTTTGGCAAGGCAGAGTGGAACTGGCTGGCTGAGTGTATTGGTATTGAGTTTGGTAAATGTTTTGACTCGGCTGTGAGTATTGGTAATTGCTCGGTGTGACCCCATAATTCGGCTGGCTCACGTTGTGGTTTGACTTAAAGGGATTGAAGATCCCAAGGAAGTCCTGTGCGTTTGCTGCTGTTGCTGAGGTGAAAATGATCAGGGATGTCAAGATATTTGTGGAGTAACTCATAGTGAACGATTCCTTTTGGAATTTTAGTTGGTCTGTTTCACGACTTGTGAAATCCAGAACTGTTCACCATCCTTTGTGTGCTCAGAGGGCTTGATTTGCAGTCCGATCATTCCGACGAGGTCGGTGCGATCTTGTTTTCCGAGAGTCGTCTCGTTCCGTGCAAATTGAATGTCTCTGAATGAATCGCTGTCTTAGCGATGACAACTCAGCACTTCTCACTTTTCTGTTGAAGTCGTGTTGTGCTGCGTTTGATAACTCTTCATAAAGCAGCCGGTGTGCCAAAGCTCGAAAGACCGTTTTACAGGCGAAAACACCCTCCAGCTTCTCCTAGGTTACCTAACCTGACGGTGCTCCGGTGTCACTCTGATTTGCTTTGTCGTCGCTACGATCACAAAAGTGATCGCGAAATTGACACAGGATTTGATATGATTTCCTGATCTCTATCGCGCAAAGGAATCTTGTGATGTTATTTCAATTGCGACAGGTGTCGTTCTGGCTTGTTTTGGTCTCGTTGATTGTTTCAAAGGCCGAAGCCAAAAACGTGTTACTTCTGATTTCGGATAACCAAACCTGGCACGATGTCGGTTGTTATGGGAATGAGGTTGTCCTCACGCCGAATTTAGATCGGCTGGCGTCGGAGGGAGTTCGGTTTCGGCAAGCTTTCGCGACAACGGCTTCTTGCGGTCCAAGCCGGGCGGTGATTTACTCCGGGCTCTTGACTCACTCCAACGGTCAGTACGCACATCCACATGCGGAGCACAATCAGCAAATTCGTCCAACTGTGACGACCGTCTTCGAGAGGCTAAAGAAGAAGGGATACCGAACCGGTTTGATCGGCAAGGATCACATCAAGCCGATGGAGAAATATCCGATCGACTTCAAGCCGAGAGGGAGTTCACGAGATGTCGTCTGGATGGCGAAGCAGGCCGAAGAGTTTTTGAACACTAAGAGTAGTAGCGGGAGCGGAGAGAGCGAGCCCTTCTTCCTTGTCCTTTCGTTTTCCGATCCGCATCCGACTTCACGCGATGGGGTCGGTTGGGGAGCGGTCCGAGATTACCCGGGATATCAGACGCTGAAGTATGATCCCGATGACATCACCGTTCCCGGATTTCTGCCGGACACCGCGGAGGTTCGCGAAAGCATTGCCGGATACTATCAACAGATCAGCCGGATGGATTTTGGAGTTGGCTTGGCACTGCAGGCTTTGGAGAAATCTGGAACTGCGGACGAGACACTGGTCATCTTTATTTCGGATCACGGAACTTCTGAACCGGGGGCGATGGGGACTCATTACGAACCTGGAGTCCGTGTCCCGTTCATTGTTCGGACACCGAACGCAAAAGCAGGGCATGTCAATGAGGCGCTTGTTGCCTTCACGGATATTACCCCGACGATTCTCGATTGGACCGGAACGGATTTCGATACGAGTGAAGTCCATGGCCGAAGTTTTCTTCCGATACTCAATCAGCAAGATCCTCCGGAATGGCGGTCGGCGCTGCTGAGCCATGTTGCGCATGATGTCTTTGCCAACTATCCAATGCGAACGCTTCGCCATCCGCGATATAAGTTGATCTGGAATGTGACCTGGCAAGCAGAGTACCCACTTCCAATTGACACTTACGAGCGGCGACTCTGGGACGGCATCCGAAAGAACGCAGCGACTCACATTGGCCCGAGAACCGTCGAACAGTTTTTGAATCGACCACAGTTGGAACTGTACGATCTTCAGGCGGACCCGTGGGAAACCAGGAATCTTGCCGATGAACCAGAACATGCCAGCCGCAAAGCTGCGATGGTGAACGAGCTGGTTTCGAAACTGGAGAAGCAGGGTGACCCGTGGCTGAGAAAATATCGCCCAGGAACTCTTTCGCAAAGATAAGTCTCGCTGCGGAAGGGGGCTCTCGATCAAGGTGACGCTACGCATTCACTTCGAAGAAGAGAGCAACTGTTTCTTCGCCATCAAACGAGAGCCGATTCTGAGATTGAACCTGCCCGCAATGCTGTTTTGATGAAGTGTGGCTGCGATTCCAAAAACTTTTCCAGCGTTTCTGTTCGCGAATACGTACTCTGTGTCATAGATCCCTTCCGATATTGAATCACGCGATATTCGGCCACAGAATAATCTTGGTTTTTGAGATTCATCATTTGATATGTACAGTTTGGATACAAGTTCCGGTGGAGCGAGTGCTCGTGCGGAAAAAGGTCTGGGCTACTTCAGCCTGGTAATTCCTGATAGAATTGGTCTCGTTTTTAAACCGTCAAGCTGACCAGTGAGTCGACACGCTATGCCTTGCCTCCCATTCCGTTGCTCAGCTCTCTTTGCCCTCGTTCTGTTTTCATTAGCTCTTCCTTTGGGGCAGGAGATTCAGGCACAAGAGACTGTAAAGACTGATCTTGAAGAGACTTGGCAGACAATCTGGAGTCAGGACCAGCGAGTTGGTTACTCGCATTCGACATCGTCCGAGAAAAAAGTCGAGGGCGAAACAATCTTCGTTACCGATACTTTGCTCTCGATGACATTTAATCGCTTCGGTCAAACGCTCAGTATTCGGCAGCAGTCGCATGTCGAAGAGACTGAAGATGGGAAGCTCCTCCGCTTCAGCTCGACAATGGAAAATCCTCCGAACAGTAAAACTGTCACATCTGGATTTTTGCAAGGGGCTGAGATCAAGCTCACCAGTAAAGTCGCTGGCCGGTCGACCACAAAAACGATCTCAGGAATGGAAGATGTTTTCTCGCTCAGTTGGCCTGAACGCATCATTCAAGAGGGCAAGCTCAATAGAGGCGAGCCTCAAACGTTTGAAGTCTTCGCACCACAAATTGGAAACAAGGCGACGATCACAGTGGAGTACAGCAAAGATGTTCCACTTCCGAAAAAAGGAGCCTTTCACCGCGAGGTGACCTTGAAGGAGAAATTTGGTGGCGCCCCGCCGATTGAATCGATCATTACATGTGACCAAGACTGGTCGTTTATCAAAGTGTCGATGCCGTTGCTGAAGATGGAAATGCGAACAGCCACCGAAGATGAAGCGCTCGCACCGATTGGCGAGCACGAATTTGACCTCGCGACTGATACCATGGTTCGCGTTTCTGGAATGCAAAACGTTCAGCAGGCGAAGAGTGTCACTTACCGCATCGAAGTCGATGGTGCGAATCCGGCGGAGATCTTTGAGGAGTCAGACACTCAGAAAATCCGGGTGATTAATGACGAAACGATTGAACTGACGGTCAGCAAGAAAGCGTTGAAGAATTATCCCCGGCTCGAGGGGGAATCAACTTCTCCGGCGGATTTATTCATGCAGGCGAGCCAATACCTTGAATGTGAAGCTCCGATTCTCGTGTCACTCGCCAGCAAAGTGAACGAGGGGGAGTCTGTGGCTGAAACGTCGGTGGCTTTGGAAAAGTTTGTTAAGAATTATGTCTCCGACAAAAACTTCTCGACAGCGATGGCAACAGCTGCGGAAGTTGCAGAGAGCAAGGCAGGGGACTGTACCGAACATGCGGTCTTGCTGGCAGCTTTGTTGCGAATTAAAGAAATCCCTTCGCGAGTCGCAATTGGCTTCGTCTATTCCGCACCTCACAAAGCGTTTGTAGGACACATGTGGACAGAGGCCTGGTTGAACGAACAATGGGTTCCGCTGGATGCCACACTCGGGCAAGGTGGGACAGGATGTGGACATCTTACCATTACAACGTCGAGCCTCTCCGACGATGATGCTGCTCCAGCAGCTTCCTTTTTGCCAATGATTCACCTGTTGGGGCGAACGAAAATTGAGATTGTCAGCACCGAAAAATAATGAGCAGAAGGAGAACTCTGCCTGAATCTTTTCTGCGTCATGGTTAAACCGTGGAGCGAATTCGATACAATGTTGCCTGTAGCGAATTTGAAATTCATTCAGGTCGACAGATCGAGATAAAGAAATATCAATGAACATGGAAGATGAGCAGGAGCAGCAGCGTCCAGTCGCAATTAATCAGACGGCTATCGCACTCATTCGCCGCTGGTTTGAAGATCAATCGAAGTGGTTAGTTTTGCATGACGAAACTGTCGATCATCACCGTCTGATTGAAGCTCAGCGACTCGAAGAAGAATCATTCCGTGAATCCATTGATCGAGAAATTGCCTGGCAACTGAACCTTGAGCGGGGCAAAGATTATATCGTTTCAAGTGCTCCGCGATTGCATCTGGAGATTCCGATCGAAATTGCTCACGGATGTTCGGACAAGCAGGAAGTGCGAGTCGATGTTGTTGAGTTTTATCTTGTCGAGCTTTATGGAAGTTCTGCTCAGAAGAGTCTCGACAAAAACTCCAGTGTCCAATGGTTGAATGCCAGACAGTTTTTAGCTGAAGGTTCGAACACTGAAATCCTTTCGCGGCAACGACAAATTTTGCAACTCGCCGACATCCTGAACGAGGACGAGTCCGATGGAGATTTACGGGAAGAAATGCATTGAGTTCATCTCTCCTCACGGCCAAAGGGCCAGTCGCACCAAGTGCTTCGATCAGTTCAGTAAGCTGAAAAGACCTGCTGCAGTCTCTGCCTTTTCCTGCTTGATTCTATGCCTGCTGTCGTCGTCTGTTGTTCGTGCGGAGGCAATCACCGACCCAACAAGTTTGTCATTGCTGATCGATCAACGAATCTCAGCCCGCTGGAAAGCCGAAAACGTCACCCCCGCTCCGGTTGCTGACGATGCCGAATTCATGCGGCGTGTTTATCTCGACGTGACCGGGAAGATTCCGCATGCTTCGTCCGTGCGAGATTTTTTGGCGGACGACTCTCTCAATAAGCGGCAACAGCTGGTCGAAGGTCTTCTGGCGAGTCCGTCTTACATCATTCACTATACAAATCTCTGGCGGGCAGCGATGATCCCCGAAGCGGATGCTGACCAGCAAATCCGTGTCGCTCTTCCGGGGTTCGAATCCTGGTTACGTTCACGGGTTGCGGAGAACCGAAACTTTGCGGAAATCGTTGAGGAAATGCTCACACTTCCGTTTGACCAGCAGGCGATGCTTGGTTTGAACCAACTCAATCAATCAACTCCGGTCGCATTCTATCAGGCTAAAGAGGCCAAGCCAGAACGACTTGCAGCAGCGACTTCACGGCTTTTTCTTGGGATTCGTCTCGATTGTGCTCAATGTCACGATCATCCATTTGATAGCTGGAAGCAGGATCAATTCTGGAAGTATGCAGCTTTCTTCACGGATATCCCTGCCGCCCAAGTGCGTGGCCAAGAGGTGGTGACACGAAAAGAATCTCCCGGAACGATCAAGATTCCGGAGCTGGACCGCGTCGTGGAAGCGACATTTCTGGATCGCGAAACTGCAATCTCTGAAGGGGAGTCCCGAGACCGTACCGTATTGGCAAAATGGATTGTCTCTTCCGAGAATCCTTACTTCGCCAAGGCTGCGGTGAACAGAATCTGGTCGTACCACTTTGGAATCGGACTTGTCGAGCCGATGGACGACTTCAGTTCGAGCAATCCCGCAAGCCATCCAGAACTCTTAGACGATCTGGCTGAAGCATTTGTTGCCAACGATTTTGATTTCAAATTTCTCATCCGTGCGATTACCAGTTCGAAAACCTATCAGTTGAGTAGCCGGCAGACTGATTCCTCACAGGAGGAACCGACACTCTTTGCTCGTATGCCAGTCCGGGGGATGACTGCTGAGCAGATCTTTGACAGCCTCTCTGTCGCCACGGGGTATCGTCAGCCGTTCGATCCGGAGCAACCACTGAATTTTAATAACGATCAGGCACGTCAAGATTTTATTGCGATGTTTGGGAACCAGACGGAGTCGGCTCCTGATCGGGCGTCGACAGTTTTACAGGCTCTGGCACTGATGAATGGCGACTTTGTCGGTGATGCCACAGACATTGTTGAGAGTCGCACGCTGGCAGCCATCATTGATTCTCCGTTTCTGAGCGACGAGCAACGGGTCGAGGCGATGTATTTATCGACGCTAAGTCGGTTCCCATCCAAAATTGAGCGGCAAGAGATGCTTGATTACATCAAATCGAACCAGGCTGATGGGAGTCGCCCCGAAAGCTATGCAGATATTTTCTGGGTGTTACTGAATAGCAGTGAGTTTTTGTTAAATCATTGATGTCGGGCGCGTCTGCGAAGGGTTTTGGAGTGCAGGGTGTTAAAAAAGTAAATTTCTGCCACTATTTGTAAACTGTACCAAAGAAGATTTTTCTACATTTCAGGGGTCAAAAACTGCGTTCAGGAATAATTCTGGGGGATTTCGGAGAATTCTCGTGAGATTGAGTACGAAATCATCGCCATGAAGGTGGTCACGTTCCTTGACATAAATTCCCAAGCTGCCTTACGATACGCGATCTCTGAAAATGGCAGGCAGAATGGCTGACCTGTCATATTTTGTATCGGAACTCCTTACAGCATAAGGGGATGCGGCTCATGGCTGTTCCCAAACGTAGACATTCGAAATCACGGTCACGCAAAAAGCGTAGCCATAACGCATTGAAGCCAATGAAGTTACAGTATTGCCCACAGTGTGGGACAGCTGTTCCGTCGCACGTGGTTTGCCCAAATTGTGGTAATTATCACGGGCGAACCATGGTTGAAACCGAGGATTAACGAACGATGAAAATCGCTCTGGACGCGATGGGTGGCGATGAAGCTCCGCTGATTAATATTAACGGTGCAATTGAAGCCCTCGAAACATCTTCAGACCTGGAAGTCTTTTTGGTCGGGGACGCGCCCACTGTTGATTCATTGGTTGAGAGATCTGGTTACTCAGGCGAGCGGTTGACAGTGGTTCATGCTGACGGATTTGTTGGCATGGAAGAAAAGCCAACCGATGCGCTGCGTCAAAAACCAAATTGCTCGATCGCGGTTTGCTGGAAAATGATGGCAGGCGGCGAAGTCGAAGCGATTGTCAGTGCCGGAAACACCGGTGGTGTCATTGGGGCAGGGTTACGGACTCGACTGTTTCTCAAAGGTGTCAAACGTCCTGGTATTGCGGTTGTCCTGCCAACGATTTCTGGGCGATCCGTACTCATGGATGTTGGTGCTAATCCCGGCGCACGTCCTGAGCATCTTGCCCAGTACGCTTTGATGGGGTCCATTTTTGCTCGTGAGATTCTTGAGATCGAATCTCCGCGGGTCGGGTTAATGAATATCGGAAGCGAGGACGGAAAAGGGACTCCTCTGATAAAAGAAGCACACGATCTGGTTCTTCGCGGTCCGGTTGCCCAAAACTATATTGGGAATGTCGAGGGGCGAGGACTTTATCAAGGTGAGGCCGACGTCATTATTTGTGACGGTTTTGTTGGAAACGTCGTCCTGAAGGTGAGCGAAGGGATGGCCTCGATGATGATGGAAAAAGTTGCCCATCAGGTTCTTGGGGCGTTGAACGGCGAAAAAACGACAGCCGAGCAAGCATTCGGCCGCGTCGGAAGAAGTTTTGAATACAACGAATATGGTGGAGCACCATTACTCGGCATTGATGGTGTTTGCATGATCAGCCACGGTTCGAGTGACGCACGATCAATTCGGAACGCACTCCACACCGCAATGACGTTCAAGAATAGAAACGTTAATCAACACATTGTTGAGGCTCTCGCAGCGCAAACAGCAGCGAGTTCGTGAGTCGATAAAAGTTATGGATGGCTGACAGGTTTGCCGACAAGGCAATGGTTGTCGTCTCAAATTGGAACGGAGTGATGAGCCGAATTGGATTTCTTTTCCCTGGTCAGGGAGCGCAACATGTTGGTATGGGCAAGCAACTCGTCGAGCAGTATCCCGCTGCGGACGCTTTGTTCGATCAAGCCAATGAAATCCTAGGGTATGACCTTCGTCGGCTTTGTTTTGAAGGTCCATCGGAAGAACTCGACTCAACTGTCATTAGCCAGCCCGCAATCTTTGTGACGAGCTTGGCGGCTTTGGAAAAACTTCGAACTGATGCTCCTGATGTTGTCTTAGGCTGTGAAATGGCTGCTGGCCTGAGCTTGGGCGAATACACAGCATTGGTTTTTTCTGGAGCTATGAGCTTCGAGGATGGGCTGAAAGTCGTTCAAAAGCGCGGTCAGGCGATGCAGGACGCTGCAGATGCGACCCCGTCAGGAATGGCAAGTGTGCTACTGCTCGACTTGCCAGAAGTTGAAAAAATTCGCGATGAGGCACAAGCTGCCGGTGTCGTCGAAATCGCAAACTATCTCTGCCCCGGAAACCTCGTTTTATCCGGCAGTAATCCCGCGATTGAAAAAGTTCTTGAGATTGCTGAGGCGGCCGAAGCCCGTGTGGTTCCGTTGGCTGTCGCAGGGGCGTTTCATACGAAAATCATGCAGCCGGCAGATGATCGGCTCCGGGATGCGTTATCGACTGTCGAGATGAAGGCTCCGGAAATTCCGGTCATCTCAAATGTCGATGCGAGCATTCATACAGATCCAGATGACCTGAAAGACGTACTTGTTCGTCAGGTCATTAGCCCGGTTCGCTGGGAAGATTCCATTCGTTCGATGTTGGATCAAGGAATCGATGAGTTTTATGAAATCGGTCCTGGTCGCGTTCTGGCCGGATTGTTAAAGCGAATTCAACGTAAAATTCCTTGTACTGTCATCAACGATTCGTAGGAGCTGTCTCGAGTCGCATTCAGTGCTCGTGATTCATTGAAGCTGGATTGATTTCTTCAAAAATGCTTGATGAACGAGTTAGAAAGACTTCTTGAGGCTCCAGAATAAGTACTCATGCAGGTCCGTCAGGACACGAGAAATCATTTAAATCCGGTTCCGAAGTGGGACCATTCGCATTGACGTTTACACACTGTTCAAAAGCCGCTATATCTTCATTCGCCCTGCAGAAATAATTTGCAGGCCATATGAAAATGGAGGCACCATAGACGGTGTCGATCATTCCAGAAGGAGCAAGACGTGGACGAAAAAGTAATTGCAATTGTGAGTGAACAATTGAGCGTTTCCGAGGATGAAATTACCAAAGAAAGTAATTTCATCGATGATCTTCAAGCTGATTCGCTCGATTTGGTCGAGTTGGGAATGAAGTTTGAAGAAGAATTTGGCGTAACCATCCCAGACGAGGATTACGAAACGCTCAAAACCGTTGGCGATGCCATCGATTATATCAAACAGCGGGAAAGCGCTTAAACTATGCTCAAGCGAGTTGTCGTCACAGGCTTGGGAGTCGTTACCTCACTCGGTTGCGAAGTCTCCGAGTTCTGGGATCAGATCTGTGCAGCCAAAAGTGGTGTGAGTACAATCCGCCGCTTCGACTGTTCCAATTTCAAGGTTAAGTTCGGGGGGGAAGTTCAAAACTTCAATCTCGTCGAACACATGGACTTGTTGGAGAAAGAGGTCCGTAGATTGGATCGTTTTGTCCAGTTTGGGATGGCAGCTGCGCAAAAAGCAATAAATGATGCCGGAATCGACTTCACAGCTGGCGATCCGTATACACACGGAGTTCTCGTCGGCAGTGGAATCGGTGGGCTTAACGAAATCGAACAACAACATTCCGTTTTGTTCGATCGTGGTCCAACTCGTGTGTCACCGTTGATGATTCCTAAGCTGATGGTGAACGCCGCCAGCGGGAACATCTCGGTACGGTGGAAGTTGAAGGGGCCAAACAGTGCTGTTGCAACTGCTTGTGCTTCAGCGACTAATGCGATTGGAGATGCTTACCGGCTCATTCAGCATGGACAAGCCAATGTGATGGTGACCGGTGGAAGTGAAGCTGCGTTGACCCCTATGGGGCTCTCCGGTTTCGCTCGCATGCAAGCTCTGTCGACTCGCAACGAAGACCCAGGATCTGCCAGTCGTCCGTTTGATCAGGGGCGAGATGGTTTCGTAATGGCTGAGGGAGCCGGGATCGCGATCCTGGAAGAATACGAACACGCCAAGGCTCGCGGTGCAAACATCATCGCAGAAGTGCTCGGCTACGGGATGTCCGCGGATGGCAGTCATATGACCGCTCCTGATCCCGAAGGTCGCGGAGCAGCCCGTGCAATGTCTGGTTCACTGAAAGATGCTGGGTTAAATCCCGATTCAATTCAGTATGTCAACGCTCATGGGACGAGTACTCCGTTGGGAGACAAAGCGGAAACTTACGCGATAAAATCTGTCTATGGCGATCATGCCCATAAGTTTGCGGTCTCCAGTACAAAAAGCCAGATGGGGCATTTACTGGGAGCTTCAGGCGGTGTGGAATTCGTGATTTCTGCTTTGGCAATTCGCGATCAAGTCGCTCCCCCGACGATCAACCTCGACAATCCCGATCCTGCATGCGACTTGGATTATGTTCCAAACGAAGCTCGTGACATGCCGATTCAACGTGTGATGACCAACAGCTTCGGTTTTGGTGGTCACAACGCCTGTTTGATTCTTGGAAAAGTCTAAAGCTGCCTCATAACCTATGGTATTGCGTTTCTTTTCTGTATCAGAGAAGCGAACAGCATGTTTTGAGACCAGTTCTAGAACATCTTTTGAATTGGTTTGCAGGATCTGCCTCGTGGCGAACAGTATTTTTACTAGAGAAATGCGTTCTTCACAGGCGCACGGTAGAGCGAACTACGCTAAAGCGTTGAAGTGATTGCCAGACCCATGACGTTAATCTTCACAACAGCTTGGTCGTGATCCTCACGAATCGCATGCGCGAAGACCAGTTCGAGATACCCCATTTCATGCTTGTCGTGAATTCCAAGCGATTCAGGAATTCGATCAGGCTATGAATCTGTGAACCGGCTTGGGCATTCGGTGATTCATTTTTCTCCCGTTCCTTCTGCATACTGGTCGTAAAGTTTGCGAAGGCAATCTCGTAGATTTCCGTTGCAGGTTTGGAAGAGTTCGTGGAGCCTGTCGTCCGGGATGCTCTGTTTGATCTCTAAGTTTCTGACGAGACGAATTAACGTTTTCACGCTTGGTTGAAGCTCAATCAGTGTGGGGAGACGCCCTGGTTTGTGTGCTGTGATTAACAAGCCTGCGAATCGTTTCGTTTTTCGCTTCACTCTCTGCCAGTCCCAAAAGTTCAAGAGCCCTGCGCCGTCGAGAATGAGGACCATCTCTTTGCTGGAAGAGTCGAGCCATTCTTGAATTCGAACTTTGTTGCTGTCTCGTCCGTCATCCATTAAGCGGAGGGCCTTGTATGGAATCCCTGCTTGCTGCAGTTGGTTTTGCAACTCGTTCAACAGAGTTGTTTTGCCTGTGCCATGTGGCCCGATGATCGCTCCACGGAAATGGGCTGCTTTTAACCTTGAGTAGAAGAGGTTAAAGGAATCGTTTTCGAACTCGAAGGGGAGGGCGTGGACGCGATCGACACGAAATGGATTCTCACGGGCCTTCATTTGTTCAGCTCGAGAGATGTTTTGTCCTCGGCGATGATGGTGTTGGGAAAGATGGCCCGCATTTCATCAATTCCAATCGGGTCACCGGACTTATCTTGAGGGTCCGTGTGCACGATGATCAATCTTCCCACCTGGGCATCCTTCGCCAGTGTTGCCAAAGCGGTGGAGTGTGTATGTCCGGTTTGGTTTGCCCAGTCAGATTTGGAATCTGGAAAGTAGCACTCATGGACCAGTGTTTCGGCTCCCCTGATAAATTCAGTATACGATCCGTCCACAGTGGTGTCGGTCACGTATGCGAAGACTCCCTCCTCCAAGTGCACTTTGAATGCGGTTGATCCTCCGGGGTGGCTGTTCAGTTTCATCCATTCGAGTTGCTGGCCGGAGGGGAGTTGGAGTTCTCCCTTATCTTGGATTTCACAAAATTCGAATGGCGGAGGGACGGGAAAGACTTGCTCGGAAAAAAGCTGAGTTTTCACTGCGTTCAGAATTTCAGTGCGGGCATGGAGTCGTATCTGCTCCACTTTTCCAAGTAGCGGCAATGTGATGAGGTAGGTCAATCCGCAAATATGATCGAGGTGAGCGTGGGAGAGAAAGAGGTCGAGCGAGGCTGTCTCGACATGTTTTTCGACTCGAAATGCGCTCGTTCCGGCATCGAAGATCAGCCCGAGTTCAGGGAGCATCAGGCAGGCAGTGTGACGTTGTTCACTCGGGTGGAAGCCACCCGTTCCCAGGAATTCGACTCGCATCAGACCGCTCGTTACATCGAGTTTGCACGTCTTGTTTCAACAGTTTGACTCGAGTAGTTTGCTCGACCGTGTAACCGTGAAGAACGCGTTTCTCTAGTAAAAATGCTGTTCGCCACGCGGCAGATCCTGCAAACCAATTCGAAAGATGCTCTAGCTGACATTTTCAGCGTCGTGTTTCAGGATTCCTTTGACGATCACACGCAACTTTGGTTCGGCTTCGTTGGCAATGGCGATGATTTCTTCCACGCAGGCAGGTTTCAATGCGTCGGGGAAGCACATGTCGGTGATGACTGATAATGCGATGGTGCGAAGCCCCGAATGAACAGCCACGATCACCTCGGGAATGGTCGACATTCCGACTGCGTCAGAGCCGATCTGTCGTAAGAATCTGTATTCTGCTCGTGTTTCGAGATTCGGCCCGGCGATTCCGACAAACACTCCCTTGTGTGCGGCGAAGTTTTCTTTCCGAGCGATTTCCAGAGCGTAATCACCCAACTTCTGGTCGTATGGGGCGCTCATGTCAGGGAAGCGTGGACCGAGGCGGTCGTCGTTGATCCCGATGAGAGGGTTGTCGCCCATGAGATTGATATGGTCATCAATGACCATAATGTCTCCACACTGGTAGAAGGGGTTAAGCCCCCCCACAGCATTTGAACCAATTAAGAGAGACGCCCCCATCTCTTTGAAGACTCGAATCGGGAGAGTGATCTGCTTGAGGGGATACCCTTCGTACATGTGATGTCGACCTTCCATCGCCATCACTGGGATTCCGCACAACTCTCCACAGATCAACCGGCCTCGGTGGCTGGTCGCTGTCGATTTGAGGAAATGTGGAATCTCTTCGTAATCGAATTCTGCTTCAATGTCGATTTCCCCGGAGAAACCTCCTAATCCGGTTCCAAGGACGATTCCTGCGTGTGGAACTTTGTCCCACTTTGAACGAATCGTTGTGCAGGCTTCTTGAATTTGATTAAAAAGTTCTAGCATCAGGGCTTCTCACATCAAAATTGGTCGAATCAAAGTAGTTTTTTCGCACACTTTTTACAGCGAACGAGTTTCCCTTTGTTGCCGACCATTGCACCACATTTGGGGCATCGCTTCGTTTTTCGTGCTTTTTTCAATTTCGTACGTGGGCGCAAAACCATTGCAGTTACCTCTTTATGTTCTCTAAGCAGAGTCATCGATCAATTCGCCGGACTCAATTTCTGTCATCTGAGTCTTCGACGTTATTTGCGTAGAAGTGGCACAGGTTATCGAACAATCCGTCTCTATTCAATGTCGGCAGAATGATTGAGTTCCTCTCTGGAAACCTCTGCTGCGAAGGATTTTTCAGTGCTTCGAAAGCACCAGTTCAGATTTTCAGGTCGGTTCGAGAACATCTTTCGAAGAGCTGGCTAGATTCTGCCTCGTGGCGAACAGCAATTCTAATGGAGAAACGCGTGTTTCACGGGGACATGGAAGTGCAAACGGCTCTAAGAGTTTCTTCCTCAAGACGTTACAGGAGAAAAAATTGATGTGTAAATGAGGACCCAACCTTTCCTCTCATCCGCATCTTTGCCATGATATCGTAGAACTTTCTGAACCTCGTTTGGGAGGATGTAAGAGCGTTCTGCTCGATCACACATCCACGAGACGTGATTGTTGTTGAAGAGAATTCATTCTTCCACGAGGTAGAACCACAAGTTGTTTTGAAGAGCGCTCGAATGACCGACTCCAAGTCGAAGCTCCCTGAGGATGAATCAAATCACTCAGACTCCAACCCTGCAAAAGAAACGCAGCCAGCAAGTGAGGAGACCGCAGCGATGCAAATCCCCGGGAATCCTCAGGGAAAAAAGTTGCCGCAAACGGATACCGTTCTTGGAGACTTCAGACTCCTTCGCAAGTTGGGCAAAGGGGGGATGGCAGAGGTATGGCTGGCGGAGCAGGAGTCCCTCAAGCGGAACGTCGCCTTAAAACTCCTCCGCCCGACACTTACTGAAGATCACACGTACGTCGCCCGATTTCAGACGGAAGCAAAAGCGGCAGCCGGTTTGAACCATCCTAATATTGTTCAGGTCTACACAGTCGGCGAGCGAAATGGTCAGTACTTCATTGCTCAGGAGTATGTGCAGGGGCAAACGCTGAAAAGCTTTATTCAGAAGAAAGGCGCTTTGGATGTCAACGTGGCGCTGGCCATCATGCGGCAAGTCGCCTCTGCATTACAAGTTGCGAATGAGCGGGGGATTGTTCATCGGGATATCAAACCTGAGAACATTATGCTGAACCGAAAGGGAGAAGCAAAAGTTGCTGACTTCGGCTTGGCACAACTTCAAGGTGGTGAACAAAACTTGACGCAAGAAGGCGTCACCATGGGGACTCCTCTTTATATGAGCCCCGAGCAAGTCAACGGAAAGAAACTCGATCAGCGCAGCGATATCTATTCCTTTGGGATTACCTGCTACCACATGCTCGCTGGTCGTCCGCCATTCGAGGGTGAGAACGCCGTGAGCGTCGCGGTGAAACACTTGCACGAACCGCCAAAGCCCCTTCAGGAGATTCGCTCCGACCTTCCTGCGGCACTCTGCAAGGTGGTCGCCCGGATGACTTCCAAAAAACCGGAAGATCGCTACGACAGTGCCCAGGCTGTCCTGGTAGATGTTCGCAAGATTGCCAAAGCACTCAAGACCGGAGAGGATGTTGATCATCTGGTTGGATCTCCTGAGAACACCAGTGCTTCATTCCCGGTGAAAAAACCTGCGCTGGTCTTACCGCTGCTTTGTCTGCTTGTCGCATTGGGTGGAGCAGGAATGGGCCTCATGATGAAGAAGTCGATCGCTGAGGTCGATCCCGATGCGATCGACAGCTCAATTCCAAAGAAGGACACCGCACGCGAGCAGTACAAGCATGCAATGCTCCGATATGATGATGAAGACGCATTTAAGGCGGTCATTCATCGGTTTCCAACCGATAGGGTTTGGACTCCGAAAGCCCACGAGCAACTTGCGATGATGTACCTCAGAAACTCTTCGCGGCACGCTGAAGCGCGCGAGCAGCTGCGAATTCTGAAAACTCAATACGGTCCGTCAGAAAAAGCCAAAGCCCAGATCGGTGAAGCCTACTTAAGTGCGATCGATGGTGAATATCGAGCCCCAAGCGCTACGCTCAGTCAACTTGACTCGGAAATCCAGGAGCATATTTCTGGCAGTTGGGAACAACGTGTCGAAGATATTCGTGAGATGATTCAACAACTCGAAGAAAAGCAAAAGCCAGGAACGTAAGTTGCGCTGAGATCCTTGACTCGTGCATGTTGTGTCCTCGTCGGGTCCGTGAAAGTCACTTTGATGAGTTCATCAACTGCTCGCCAAAAGCAGAACATGAAAGACCTGTCTTGGATTTGCTCTCGCGCCTGACTGCTCATGAATACTTCGGGCGAAATCCTGTTTCCTGAATCCTTGATCATTATGCACGTATGTTAATTTCTCAAATTCTCAAACAACTCAAGCTCAAAATACAATGACTGATGTGATTGAAGGGAGTCTGTACGACTTCCCGAAGTATTACGACCTCCTCTTTGGCTTCGACTGGAAAGCCGAGTGCGACTTCCTGGAACAATGTTTTCAAGAATATGCCAAAGTCAAAGTTCAACGGCTCTTTGAGCCTGCCTGTGGAACGGGGCGGTTGCTGATCAAACTGGCACAGCGAGGGTATGCCGTTGCAGGGAACGACTTGAATCCTCATGCGATCAAGTATTGTAATGATCGGTTGAAGCGGTATGGCTTTGATGAGTCAGCCGTGGTGGGAGACATGAGTGATTTCAAAGTGAAGAAGAAATTCCATGCTGCCTTCAACATGATTAACAGTTTCCGTCACCTTGAAACTGAAAAGCAGGCGACGAGTCACTTTCAGTGCATGGCAGACGGTCTGACAAAAGGGGGCCTCTACATTCTCGGAGTTCATTTAATTCCGACCGATGGGCCACGAATGGAAAATGAATCGTGGGTTGCCCGGCGAGGCAACTTGCAAGTCAATTCGCACATGTGGTGCAAAGAACTTGACTTGAAAGGGCGTAACGAAAAACTGGGGATGAACCTCGACATCTACACGCCGACGAGCCATCAGCAGATTCAGGACGAAATGAACTATCGCACCTATACTGCCAAACAAATGGCGACGCTTCTCGCTCGTGTTCCCGAACTCGAAATCGCAGCTGTCCATGATTTCTGTTACGAAATGGAAACTACGATCGAAATCGACGAGACCTCCGAAGACGTCGTCTACATCCTCAGAAAACGATAGAGGTCACAGCAGATTTGGGTGTCCGTGCGATTGCTGGTCAAGGGGGGCAGGGGCGAACGGCAATGGAAAACTCTGAAGCTTGAGTATCAACTTGAGTTCGCAAATTCCCGGTTGCTCAGAGTTGCTGATAGTACTTCAGAATTATTCTGAGGTACTCGGATTTCGATGTCTTGTTCCCGCTGTTAAATCCTGATTCTGAAAAATGCATCATTTCCGCAAACTGTTCATCCTCTCCTTTCTGTTTGCGGTCGTCGCTGCCATTCCATTTTTGATATTGGGTGAATCGTTCGAGGAGCAAATCAAAAACTGGTTTACCTCGGACTGGTCAGATTCTCAGCGATTTTCGCTCATCGTCGGGTTGCTTGCAGTTGATATCGCGATCCCGATTCCTTCGAGTGCGGTGAGTACATATGGCGGAGCGGTTCTCGGTTTTGTCCCAGCGACTGTCGCTTCATGGATCGGAATGATGCTCGGTTCACTCTCAGGTTTTTGGGGAGCCCGAATTCTCGGTCCGCCACTGGTTTCGAGGTTTTCGAAAGCTGATGATTTGGAGTCACTCGAACGGCTGAACAAAAAGATTTCCCTGTGGATCATTGCCGTCGCTCGGCCCCTTCCGATATTGGCTGAGGCGTCGATATTGTTGCTCGGTTCGCTGCGACTTCCTTGGACACGATTACTTCTCCCGTTAGCCCTGAGTAATCTGGTCATCGCTGCGGCGTATTCTGCGATTGGCTATTGGTCCGTTGAACGCGACATCACATTTTATGTCGTGCTGGCATCGATGTTCTTTCCGTTGCTGCTAACATGGCTTGTTCGACGGCAATTGCACTCATTATTTTCTGATTCGACAACGTCAAGAGTAAAACCATGAAAGCTACTCTCCTGCAGGATTCTCAGCTTCTTTACGAGCCGAACTACGAACCTGTCCCAATTGAGTCTGCCATTGAAGTCGAAGTTCTTCAGGCCGGAATTTGCGAAACCGACCTGCAATTGATTCAGGGGTATATGGGGTTTGCGGGAGTTTTGGGGCACGAGTTTGTCGGGATTGCCAAGTCCGGAAAGTATCAGGGGCAGCGAGTTGCCGGAGAGATCAACTGTGCGTGTGGCGATTGTGAATGCTGTGCTCAGAGCCTTCCGAATCATTGCCCGAATCGAACCGTGATCGGAATATTGAATCACGATGGCGCCTTCGCCGAGCGAGTTTGGGTTCCGGAAGAAAATTTGCATCCGATTCCAGATTCGGTCAGCGACGATCAAGCTGTCTTTGTCGAACCGTTAGCCGCCGCTTTTCAAATCCCGGCTCAGCTCGACCTGAGTGATTTTCAGAACGTCATCGTTCTTGGGGACGGTCGACTCGGGAACCTTTGTGCACAAGTTCTTCAAGGCTATAAAAAGTCTCCACTGGTGATTGGGAAACACCCCGAGAAACTCGAACGCCTGGCAAAACTCGGCATCGATACCGAACTCTTAAGCGAAGTGAGCGAGACAAGATTTTCCGACCTCGTCGTGGACTGCACCGGATCGCCATCAGGGCTGACGACTGCCTATCGCCTCATCAAACCGCGCGGGACAATTGTTCTGAAATCAACCTATGCTGGAGACCATAGCCCTAACTTAGCCCCGATCGTGATTGATGAACTGAATCTGGTTGGCTCTCGCTGTGGTCCGTTTCCCATGGCAATTGAAGCACTCGCTGCGAGCGAAATTGACGTCGACCGCTTAGTCACTTCACGTTTTCCCATTGAAGAGTCCATCAAGGCATTTCAGGTCGCTCAACAGAAAGATCAGTTGAAGGTGATTCTCAAAGTTAAAGACAATGACAGTGACACAGAGTAAATGATAGAGCCGTTTGCTCTCCCGAGTGCCCGTATCCAACGCAAATGCCAGTTCGAAGGTGCGATGATATTGGGGGCGATTCAAAATAGCTCTGTGATTGGGAGGCCGTTTTCTTGGACGGCGAAGCGTGGGCGGTTTTGGTCGTCTTCGTAGGTGGTGTCGAGCGGGACTCCCATGTGGCGGTAGATGGTGGCTGCCAGGTCGCCCGGCTTAACAGGGCGATCTTTGATTTCGCCGCCATCTTTGGATGTCGCTCCGATCACTTGACCGTGTCGCAGGCCTCCTCCGGCGAGCGCCATCGACATCACGTTCGGCCAGTGGTTTCGACCGTCGGTGCTGCCTTGTGTCCCCATGACTGGGGTCCGGCCGAATTCTCCCATGGAAATCACAAGTGTCTCGTCGAGGAGACCGCGATCTTTGAGATCGCTGACGAGTGTCGTCACGATGTGATCGTACAGAGGAAGAATCGGACCAAGTCCGCGCGAGATCCCTCCGTATGGCGGAATGTTGTCTCCGTGATTGTCCCAGGTTCCGGAGGCGGTGTGATAGCTGAGATCGATCGTCACGAAGCTGACACCAGATTCGACGAGGCGACGTGCCAGCAGTGCTTGCTGTGCCCACAAATGGTCACCGTATTTTTCTCGGGATGCGGGATCTTCTTTTGATAGATCAAAGGCTTCGCGTGCCGCACCACCCAAGAGCATTTCATAGGCTTGTTGCCCATAGCTGTCGAGGGCACTCATTGCGTTGGATTGATCGAGTCCTCGCTGTAAGTCGTCCAGATCTTTGAGGAGTTCTCTCCGATTTTGAAGCCGATCGTGGTTCAGCCCAGCTGGAAGCCCAAAGAGTTGTGCACCAGAGGTTCCTCCGAGCGGTTTTCCGACAAGATCAAGCTTCGGCAAAATGGCAGCCTTATTCCCATCGAAAGGATCGTATTCACGACCGAGCCAGCCGCCCCATGCAACGTGACTTTCGTGCTTTTGAAAGACGACATAAGGAGGCATTCCAGGAACATTTGCGCCTCGGTGTTTGGCGACAATTGAACCGATCGCGGGGTAACGATCTCCTTTGGGATTCGACCTTGGAGCGGCGTCGCGGTGACCGGTTTGCATCACCTGATTTGGTTGGTGGCTGCTCTTGCGACAATCGACCGAACGGATGATTGAAAAGTCTTCCATCATGGCAGCTTGCTTCGGCAAGTGCTCACAAATTTGAATACCGGGGACAGATGTCTCGATGGGAGAGAAAGGGCCACGGTTGATCGCGGGACGTGTCGGTTTCATGTCCCACATGTCGATATGGCTGGGACCACCAGTCATCCAGAGAAGAATGACACTTTTTCGTGAGAGCGGTTTTCCATCTTTTGATGCAAGCTCTCTTGCCTGTAGCAAGCTCGGTAAGGAAAGCCCGGCGACACCGGCCAGCCCGGCTTTCAGCATGTTCCTTCGACTGCGGACAACGACACCCTCGTTGGAGAGCGGATTCCAACTGGAAAATGCATGCGAAGCGTGAGAATTGACAGCCATAGTCGCCCTCGAAGGTCAAAATTCGTAGTCCACATTATAAGTTCCGCTGACGGGACAAACAACGTGTCTTCCTGAAATCGGCAGGTTGGAATCGGTTCAGCCTGTTGAAATCATTGATTTTCACGCAAAAATCGCCACTGAATCTCTCCAGTGACGATTGTTCACGTCGAAAACATCACAGACGAACGCTTACTTCTCACCGGCTCGGAAAGGTGAGGCTGGCAGGCCGTTCTTGTTGGATAAGTTGGGTTCGTCTGTCTGATGCCAGGAGTAGCGGACCGATTTTGGTGCTTCAACGGCATCGGCATGGACGACAACGGTGTTGCCTTGAATGCTTGCGTTTGCGTCCACATAGTTGCCATCTGCTCCGGCGATTTGGAAGTGTGATGGGGCTTTTCCATCGCGGGTTGTCAGGCCGTCTCCCACATGTTCAAAGCTGACGATGATCTTGTTGCCGTCGACTTTCATCGATTTGTAAAGCGGTCCGGAGTAGACAATTCCTTTCTTGCCGTAATCTTTCGCCAATGCCCACAGGGCGAGTCGCTTGCCGACATCTTGTTTGTTTCGTGGATGAATGTCTGCTGTGTTTGAGATATCAACCGTGACAGCCATCCCGGTGTGTGGAATCGAAAGGGTAGCTGTCTGTGCTTCCTGGATTTCCGCCAGTGCTGTTTCACTTCCACGGTACTTGTATGGGGCCAACTGCACGAAGTAAAACGGCATTTCCGGTTTGTTCCAGAGGGAACGCCAACCTTCAATCAATGCTTTCTTCTTTTCAAAGTAAAGCATCCCTTCGCCACGGTTGGATTCTCCCTGATACCAGAGCGCGCCTCGAATTCCGTATGGGACCAACGGAGCAATCATCCCGTTGTAAAGTGCCAACGGTGATTGATGATTGATTGCACCGTTCGCTTTCCTTTGCGGGAAAGAGTCGAGGTTGTCTGCAATGTTTTTCAATGCCGGAACATTTTTGAATCCGACAGGGGGAGTCCAGGGTTCGATACGTGTGCCACCCCAGTTGGAACCGATCAGACCGATTGGAACATCGAGTTCCTTGTGAAGCATACGACCGAAGAAGTATCCAACGGCAGTAAAGTTTGGGACCGTTTTAGGAGTCGTTGCCTCCCAGCCTGATGATTTGACATTCTCTTGCGGAGTCGCCATCGGGGTGTGAGGGATTTTGATGTGCCGAATGTTGGGGTAGTTAGCGGCAGCGATTTCTTCTTGCGGGTTGTTTGAATTTCGGACGATCCATTCCATGTTCGATTGCCCAGAGCAAAGCCAGACTTCACCGACAGCCACGTTTTTCAAGGCAACTTCATTCGTGCCTTTGATTTTCATTTCGAGGCCGTCGCCAGCCTTCATCGATTTTAAGTTGACGAGCCATTTCCCGTCGCTGTCCGCTTTCGTACTGGCGGTCTGGTCGCCAATCGAAACTGTGACTTGAGTGCCGGGATCATCCCAGCCCCAGATCGGGACATCCTGTTCTCGCTGCAAAATCATATTGTCCCCAATGATCGAGGGGAGCTTGAGTTCAGCAACAGCTGCCGTCGACAGCAATACCAGCGTCGACATGCACATGATCGTTAAGTGAACGGTTTTCTTCATCGGTGTCTTCTCTTGGTTCCAAAGTGGCTTTGCCAGCTTTTATCAAAGTATCAGCGTTCATTGATCACGATAGCCACCGCACGAAAAACCTTCAAGCTGCGGTCTCAGAGAGATCTTGACGAGACAAAACCGGTCTCCTTACAAGCAGGGACATGAACTCATAGCAGGTAAATCCAATGCATCGAGTCTCTCAGCAGGAGTCCCAGCATCTCCGAATCCTTCTATTGTCGATTTTACTGAGCGTTTCATGCGTTCAGGAGATTGCAGCCGATGAGATCCGCGCCTCGCAACCGGTCGAAACTGCCGATGGGACACGAATCTCGGATGAATTCGATCTTCCAAAATTCGACCTGGAAATTGAGCCTGACGTCGGTGGATTGAAGCCGGTCGAGTATGTGCAACCGCTGTGGGTTCCTACGTCTCAGGCGGTTGATGAGCCAGCAGATCCAGAGGATATTGATGCACTGCCTCCGTTGGATTTAGAGACAAAAACGAACACCGATCAGGTTCGTGGAGGGAAAGTCAAAATTGTGGAAGAGGATGTGGACCTCCGGGTTCCCACAACATCATCACCTGAGGAGGTTGACGTTGTCTCACCAAGTTGGATGAATCCGTTCATCGACGACCACATTTACCTGTGGCATGAAAACCGCGAAGAGCTTGAAATACTCTTTCAAGACAAAGATGGTTTCGGGATGACGACACTTGCCTTCGACGGGAAGATTCATGATGACGATGGTCCGATGTGGGCGAATTTCAAATTCGCCTGGCACTTTCTGAAAGGACCTCTTCAGCCAGATGTTCGTGCTCAAACTTATGACCTGACATTTGAAGTCAATCATGCGGAACAACTCAACGATACCTGGGGTGTTCACTTTCAGATTTCACCCACCTGGGCGACAGACTGGGACAACAAAACGGGTGATGCCTTCCGTTTAATTGGGGGTGGATTGATCTCAATGAAGTACGACGACGGTGTCTCACTCTTGTTCGGGGCAACCTATCTGGATCGCCCGGACCTCCCTGTTGTTCCGACAGCTGGTGTAAGAATTTGGGATGAGGATTTCGAACTCGATCTCGTAGTTCCCCGGCCTCGTATTGCATGGAGAACAGACACTGGCGAGAACGAAAAAGAGACGTGGGTCTATTTCGCAGGGGAACTTGGCGGGGGCTCTTGGGCCATCGAAAGAGAATTCAATCGTAAAGATATTATGGGCTACCGTGATTATCGTCTGCTCGTTGGCTGTGAAACCAAAGAGCCGGACGGGTCACGACAAGTGCTCGAATTCGGCTGGGTCTTCGATCGCCGGATCGACTTCGACCGCTACGGCGGCAGCCAACATCTCGGTGACACAGCAGTGATTCGAATTGGGCAGACGTATTGATTGCAGCCCTGCGCAGTAGATAGCAATTCTGCCCGTGAAGCGCTTTCTTCACGGGCACTCTGCTGACTTCATAAACAACTCGCTACGGGCAAGACGTCAGGACCTGGATGCGGGCTGGTTCTACTTTGTTGGGTGTCGGAGAGCTTTTCCAGCCAATGCGCCAGTCACTTTTCCGTGCGTCATCGCGGGAACTCCATTGACGTAAATGAAGACCATCCCGTCGGCGTATCGATGTGGGTCGGTGAAGGTCGCTGTGTCGATGAACTCTTTTTCGTTCCAGACCACAACATCGGCTGCGAAGCCTTCTCGCAGGTATCCCCGATCTGTCATCCCCATGATATCCGCCGGAAGTCCGGTCGAGCTTCGCACGGCGTGTTCAATCGGAATGTTCTGTTCACGGATCGCATAAAATCCGATCTTGCGAGGGAATGTTCCGTAGCTTCGCGGATGAGGGACTTCGTCACTGGGGATTCGAGCGGAGCCATCCGAAGCGGTCGCCACCCAAGGGAGCGTCATCACATATCGGACATCATCTTCGTTGATGCTGTGATTGACGATGCTTGCTCCACCGTTCTCTTCGATGTGAATGATCAGATCGTACGGGGTCATGTTTTCCTGCTCGGCAATCTCATCTAACCGCATTCCCGCCCAATCAGGACGCGGACGGTGTCGCGAAATTTGAATACGATGACCATTGTCGGTCAACTCGATTTTACGTTCGATCGATTCACGAATCCGGCGACTCTCTTTCGTGTCGCTGGCAAGACGCTCCAATGTCTTTTTTCGCCCACCAGCACGAGCCCAGGACGGAATCGTTGTGGCGCTCAGGGAGGTGCTTGACGCAGCGTAGGGGTATTGATCGGCGGTGATCGGTTGACCTTTTGCCTTCGCTTCCTGAATGATTTCGACAGCGGTTCGGACGAGTCCCCACGAGGATTTTCCGGACGATTTAAAATGAGAAATGTGCAGTGGTAAATTGCCTTCTTGTCCAATTTGAATCGCTTCTTTCACCGATGCGAGAAGCTGCGTTCCTTCGCCTCGAATGTGACTGGCATAAATTCCGTTGTGTTCCCCAACAACTTTGGCAAGTTCAATCAACTCTTCGGTATCGGCGAAAGAACTGGGGACGTAGATGAGACCAGTCGACATCCCCCAGGCTCCATCTTGCATTCCCTTTGCCATCAACTCTCGCATCTGCTCGATTTCTTCCGGCGTTGCTTTGCGCTTTTCGTCGCCGATCACTTCGTCTCGAATCGCACCTTGCGGAATCAGATGTGCCACGTTGACTCCGATTCCAAGGTCATCCAACCTGGAATAATATTTGTCGACATCAATTGGTCCGCTGCCACAGTTTCCGGTCAGCATGGTCGTGCAACCTTGCGTCAGATAATTCATTGCCGATCGAGTGTTGTCGCGGGAAATGCCTCGGTCGCTGTGATTGTGCAGATCGATAAAGCCGGGACTCACAGAGAGCCCTTTGCAATCCACGCGGACTTTCACTTTCCCGATCAGGAATTTTCCAACCGCAACAATCTTTTGACCGCGAATGGCAACGTTACCAATTTCCGGCTTCTCACCATCTCCCAGATACAGCAGTCCTGCTTCAAGCAGAATATCCGCGTCCACAGCTTTTTGGTCGGAGTCTTGGGCGCAGGCTACTGTCGACAGGAAAAGGAAAGTTGAACAGAGTAAGAAAGTGCCCACGGTCAAGATTGACCTGTTCTTCAACAACTTATCCAGCGAGTCAGAAATCGTGATTGTCGACCGTTCGCAGTTTTTCGTCCACGTTAATCGTTGAAGCATTTTGAACCCGGGTGTCGCGACGTCAATTTTACGTCTGGATGAAGAGGCCAAGGTGGAAGCACCAAATTCTTAAGACTTCATCCTATCTTTCAGCGATCGAGAAATCCATTAAGCTCACAGCCAGAACATCATTGAACGCTGAGGCTCGTTTTGGAGACCGCATCGGCACGAGGAGTTGAAAGACGCGCCGGCACAACCTCTGCAATTTTGTTGAGGTACAATCGTCGAATCGCATCGTAGCCACGGTCGTTAGGATCTTCGAGATTATCGAAATACCAATAGTACGGATCTTCTTTTCGATAGGTGGCCTTCCAGAATTTTTTGCAGTGAATTCCATGACCCAGAAACGTGGAATGAAGATCAACAAGATGCACGTTCGGTCTCTGTTCGCACGTCGTCTTAATGATCTGATTGTACCGTTGCAATACCTCAAGACCGTCATCCCAGGCAGGCAATCCTGCGTTGAGTGTGTCTCCGACACCATCGGTCGGGTCGTAAATGTTGCTCAGGAAAATGTCACAACCACCGGGGAATTTTTGTTCGACGAGATCTACAATAGTTGTCAGGCGAGCCTCGAAGTTTATAAACCATGGCTCCGCTTCTTGCATTGTCGCTCCGTACATTGCGCCTTCACGTGGAGGGGTGCGCCCATAGTTGTGGATGACATCATTCCCACCCGTTGTGAGGACGACAATTCCGAAAGTCTCTACAGGTTGCACTTCAATTTTTGGAAGCGAAAACTCAAGAAGCTCAATTGACGTCGTCCCCGAAAGCGAACGGTTTTCGCTCGTGAGATTGGGCAATACTGCAGAGAGCGTAAGCCCTTCCATCTCTGAAAACTCATCGCTGGGATTCTTGAGAAGTCGGTAGAAGTATGATTTTCCAGGACTGGCACCAAAGCCACTGGTGATACTGTCCCCCAAGCCCAGCAGGAAGACGTCGCGATCACTCCACTGTTTTTGAAACGGGCCACGATCAACCACCGGAGCCGTTGCCCCGGCTCCCATGTCGTGATTGTGCCAGTAGTGAATATAGAACAGGACGCCCAAAATGGAACAGGCTCCAACCAGGAGCAGGATCTTGAGCCGCTTCTTGAAGTTCGAAAGTGAAGCTTTCCTGTTCTCTCTCAGACTGTTTTCACTAGACGTGTCTTCCTTCGGGATCTCTTCAGTCGTTTCCATCGTGGTCCTCCTGAAACTCGATTCATGTCGGTGAGTCTGCAGCTCTTCTGTCTGGAATTCTTTATTACGTTCAGTCCGCCACGTTCGTTGGATGATTCCGGTCTTTGATGATCCTTCGGGGCGTTTTGAAAAATGTACGCGAACTGTCTCGTGGAGATGAGTGCTTCATCACATGAAATCACACTTCACGGACACAAGAAATACGAAGTGTTCCGGCATTCTCAGCCAAGCTCTTTCGGTCTCCAGACTGTTTGCAGCGAGAGCTTCGTCAGGATGTCGTCAGCCTGCTCCGCGTCCTCCTGAATTTCAAACCAGGCGACGGCGGCTGTTGGCATCCGTTCATAGTTGGCAGCGACTCGGCTCACGAGTTCTTCCAATCCAGGGTTATGCCCGATGGCCAAGACGATATCGTTGTTGAAGTATGACTTCAGGACGTGTTTCCAGGTTCCAACGCTCGCCAGATACAGGTCTTCAACCACCTCGACTTTTTCATCAAGAGTGAGTGCAACACTTTGAGCTGTCTGCTGCGCCCGAAGGGCAGATGAAGAGAGAATCAGACTCGGAATGAGTCCTCGTTCTTTTAACCAGTTTCCCATTCGTGGAGCGTCTCGAATTCCACGTTTGTTCAGTGGACGATCATGATCGTCCATCCCCGGTTCCGACCAACTCGATTTCGCATGTCTCATCAGTAAGAGAGTTTTCACGCTGAGATCCTCAATCAATATTCTATGTGATGACTCTGATTTTTTGTGGTGATCCTGAAATCAGACTCTCATCTCAATTCTGATTTTTGTATGATGTTCAACATGAGATTTGATCGACATTCCAAGCTGGAGTCTATTGTGCAACTCAGACTGTTCCTGCTTTTCATGATTTCGGCGTTTTTGCATTCGTCATCTCTGCTTGCTGAAAGCTACACGTACGTCGATGAAGACGGAAAGCAAGTGACACTCGAAGCGCGATCGATTGGGGCAGGGCAGGGCTTTCAAGCTTTAGAGCGACGTGACGGGCAACTACAGATTGTCCCCAGTTCCGTCATCGTGGACCGTTCTCCGGGAGAGGGACCCAAACGGTTTGATCGTGAAGAAATGTCGGAAATGCTGGCGAAGCGGTTCGGCGAAGAGCTCACTCGCTTTCAACTTCAAGGCAACTTCGTCATTGGTCTCGTGTTAACTGCACCGATCGAGAAAACATCGGAATCCAAAGCGTCAGCGTTCATTCAGAAGGCGAGTCGATTCATGAATCGGGTGGACGAAGTTTTTCTTCGTTACGCGAAGTCCCGCAAGTTCCCTCTTTACGAACCGCAGTTTCCTTTGGTCCTCTTGATTTTCGAGAGCGACGATGATTTCAATGAATACGCCGCTGAAGCAACTGGAGGCACCGGTCTTTCAGCTGCGAACATCGCCGGTTTTTATTCCCCGATTACTAACTGGCTGGCTGTGCGGATGAGTTCGTGCGATTCCTTTGAAGTTCCGCTGCACGAGGCGATTCATCAACAGATGTACAACCGTGTGTTTCAACGCCTTGCTCCCATTCCTAAATGGTTTGATGAGGGAATCGCTACCGGGTTTGAAGGGGAGGGAGAACGGATCAGCATTTCGCCAGCCAAGGTCAACCCTCGCTATGCAGCGCAAGCTCAAAGGATGTCGGGCCGCGTGAACTGGAGGTCGGTCATCGAGAACGACGCTGCCTTCACTGCGGATGTCCTTGCAGGTGAGGCCTATACTCTCGCCTGGTGTATGCACTGGTTACTGGCCAACAAACATCAGGATGAGTACGAAGCCTACGTTCAGGAACTTGCGTCACGAGAGCCCTTAGGGCGACTCGATGCAGAAGAACGTGCCAACCGGTTCAAGACGGCACTCGACGTCTCGATTGTTGATCTTCAAAAGGAATTTCCGGATGCCCTGAATTTTGCAATCAAGAGGCAGCGTATCCGTCCCAAGCCGACCAGAACCGATGGGGGAAGCACTTCCGCTCAAGCACTTGGTCTGGCAGATCTAAAAGTGGTTCGTTCGCGAATTGGGAGGCTGACTGCATCCGGCACATTCAAGAATATGTCTCCTCTAAGATCAATGACTTTTTATCTCACGGTAGAGTCCGGCGACGGAACGTATGCTGAATGGGTCATTGTTGATCTGAAACCTGGGCGTCGCCAGGAAATTGACAGCCAGCAACTCACGAAACGATTCCGTCCGGCGGTCCAGATGCCGCGCGGAACGTATCGAGTCTTCATTCGCTCGACGCCTGCTGACACTCGTGACTCATCCAACTGGGCGAATGGGACTGTTCCCGGCCCCTATCTGGCCCGGTAAACAGTAAACTTTCACTGAATTCACTGACCGACACTGGGAACTCTTGAGAATTCGTAATTTCTTTGAAATTGTGGGTCGACATTTTATTCCAGACCGATAGTATTCCAAACATAACGCGGGGTGGAGCAGCCCGGTAGCTCGCGAGGCTCATAACCTCGAGGTCGTAGGTTCGAATCCTGCCCCCGCCACTTAAACCCCACGGTCGTGAAATTTGCGACCGTGGGTTTTTTTCTTGCGCCCTCACAGAGACAGCCGCGAATCCGTCGCGATATCGCCAGTCTCCGCAACGTTTTGCGTCATCGACCCACTCGCCCGTCTGCAATGTCAGTTCCTGACAGAGACAACCGTGGAACGTCCACTACGTCCCAGTTGACCGTTCTCGGGCCCAAACTCTCTCGTCTTCCACAGAGACAACCGCTTCGGGTTATGACCTGGTTGGCTTCTCTCGGGGAGTTTGATGTTTTCGAAAATAGGTTAGAGCAGTTTGCTCGACCGTGTGCTCGTGAAGACGCATTTCTCTTGCAAAAATGCTGATCGCCACGAGCCAGATCCTGCAAACCAATTCGAAAGATGCGCTAGCGATCAAGTTCGATGGTCTCATTAATGACGGGATCGTTTCTGACCAGTCTGAGCTCGCCCCTCTTGCTCATGTGGCACGACTAAGAATTACGCAGGTCATCAACCTGTTGCATCTGTCCTCGGACATTCAGGAGAAGTATGTAGGCGTCGGGTGCAAAGCTCGGTGTTGCTTTGGGCTTGTGATGCGATGTGACCATGGTCAGAATGGGAATTCTTGAAAATATTCATCATTTCTTATGTTTGTTCGCCAAGTTCTGTGTTGAAATATCGCCTTGGTAGTGGGGAATGAGTTGATCGGCTGTGAAATGGGCGAAGTTCTGTGTGTGTTCAGTTCAACCTGAGCAACCTTGCACAGATCAAAAATTGAAAGTCAGGCTGTGGGAATGAGTGAGGAACTATCAGGGGCGAATGAGCAGAGTGTGGTTGTGAATCAGCTGATCGCTGAGTTCATGAGCCGCAGCGATACGGGTGACACACTCACACCGGAGCAGTTCATCGCTGCGCACCCGGAGCATGCTGACGAACTCAAACAGCATTTCGCCAATGTCGATCTTCTGGAAGGCTTAAAAGAGACAGGTCCTGCTGGTATCGCTGAGACAATGGTCGCAGCTTGTGATGAAGGAGAAATCTCGACCGAAGACCCAACAGCGAACACCATTGTCCGAGGGGCTGCCGATTCAGAGACATCTGTCACACGGGACCATCAGCGAAAGAATACCGGCTCAGCGACCAACATTGAGATTCCGGAAACCTTTGGTCGCTATGCGATTCAAAAGGTGCTTGGGCAAGGAGCGATGGGGGCCGTCTATCTTGCGAAAGACACTCAGCTTGACCGTGATGTTGCTCTCAAGATTCCGAAGTTCGGAGATGGCAACGGAGTCGATGACGAGGAATTGCTCGAACGGTTCTATCGTGAAGCCAGAGCGTCTGCGACGATTCGTAGCATTAATATCTGCCCTGTCCACGATGTGGGCGAAATTGATGGTCAGCACTACATCACTATGGCCTATATCGAAGGTCGCCCGCTGAAGGACTTTACGAAGTCCAAGAAGTCCCACTCCGAGAAGCAGATCATCACAACCATTCGTAAGTTGGCTTTGGGGTTGGCAGAAGCTCACAAGATTGGCGTTGTTCACCGCGATCTGAAACCCGCTAACATCATGGTGGACCTCAAAGGCGAACCGGTCGTGATGGACTTCGGACTCGCCCGCCGCAGTAGCAGCGACGATGTGCAGGTGACACAGAGCGGAGCCATTCTCGGCACGCCAGCTTACATGGCTCCCGAACAAGTGGCAGGCGATCAAAGTGCCATCGATCATCGAGTCGACATCTACGCGCTCGGCATCATTATGTATGAGCTGATCACGGGAGAGATGCCGTTCAAAGGGAACCTGATGTCGATTCTGCAACAGATCGCTCTCAACAATCCCAAGAAGCCATCGGAGTTGCGTAAAGACATCGATCCTCGCCTTGAAGCGATCTGCTTGAAGATGATGGCGGGTGATCAGACGAAGCGATATCAGTCGATGTCTGATGTCGCTGCCGATTTGCAAGATGTTCTGCGCAACCCCGGCAAGCGACAGAAGAAGGAACAGGCGAAGAAGACCGAACCGAAGCCAACGTCCATTCCAACCGCCAACGAAGAATCGAATCCGGCTTTGATCTCGGTCGCTCAACCAAAGCCATACGCTGCACAGTTGCGTGAGAAAAAAAGTAAGGCAGCGAAGAAGCCCAAGCCGACTGGCAAAGCAAGTCCGAGATCAAAAAAGACTGCTCCTGTAGGTTCCGGTTCTTCGAGACCGCCGAAGAAGTTCCTCATCGCAGGCGGTCTGGGCGGTTTGATTCTGCTGCTGGGCATCGTCTTCCTCGTCCGCATCGGCAAGTACGAAGTGCAGATTACGCTGGACGATCCGACTATCACGCTGAGTGTCGATGGCGAAGTCCTCAACATTAAAGATGGTCAGGACGTTTACAAACTCTCCGCCGGCAAACACAAACTGCAATTACAGAAGGAGGGACTCAAAAAGCATGTCGAGGAGTTTAACGTCACTAAAGACGGTCAAACTGTATTGACTGCCACTGTCGTGAATGGCAACTTGGATGGCCTACTCAACGGGGAGAAATCAAAGGGCATCGGATATCGTGGCAAGATTGTGGGGTCAAAGTCGCTTCATACTGAAGCGATGCTGCAGGAAGGAAACACTACGGGTAATCGACTTAGATTCGCCGAGGATGATTACGTAAAAATCCCCTCGCTCAAATTTGATGGCACTGATCCGGTCACAGTCGAGGCTTACGTTGACCTGACGTCCGAACCTCAGCCGGATGAGTCAACCTCCACCCCGATGTTTCCGATCGCGAATTTTGGTGGTCTGATCGCATTGCAGCGGACTAACTGGGGAAAAACGTCGGGTTGGACGGCGGTAATGTGGACAAAGGACAACGTAAGGGTTACTCGGAATTTTGTAACTGATTCGCTGTCTGGTCATATCGCTATTGTTTACGACGGCGCTGATCTCCAACTTTTCTTCAACGGGATCCCGTCCCAGGAATCCTTGTATCTAAACAATGGGGAAGAAGAGATTGACGTACTACCGGAAGTCATGTCGTTTCCGATGAGCACGTTTCTGGGCAAAATTCCAAACCCCGCATGGACGAGATCTTTCTACGGTGAATTATCGGAAATCCGTGTGTCAAAAATCGCCCGGTATACAAAACCCTATCAACCGAAGACACGACTCGAATCTGATGAACATACACTCGCGCACTACAACTTCCAAGAAGGCACCGGCGACACCCTCAAAGACTCATCCGGCAACGGACACCACGGCAAGATCATCGGGGCAAAGTGGGTGAAGACGACTTCACCAACGACGAGTTCTCCACCACCTGCAATTGCCCCGTTTGACGCAGCCGCGGCCAAGGCCCATCAGAAAGCGTGGGCGGATTACCTCGGTTTGCCAGTTGAGAAGGAAGTCGAACTACCGGGGGGCGAAAAGATGGTTTTTATGCTCATTCCACCCGGGGAATTCCTGATGGGGTCGAGTGAGGACGAACGGGCGAAATTTCTCGCCGAAACCGAAACGGATCCGAATCCTGCGTTTTATGATCGTATTCTCACTGAAGGTCCGCAGCATTCCACGCGGATTACACAACCGTTCTACCTCGGCAAGTTTGAAGTCACGCAAGCTCAGTGGCAAACCGTAATGGGGAACAACCCCTCGAAAGACCAGCGTGAACCTGCAAAACCCGTAGAACAGGTGAGTTGGGATGATGTCCAGCGATTTCTGGCGAAGTTAAGGGAAGAAACTTCCACCGCCAGACACAAGTTCATGCTGCCGACGGAGGCCCAATGGGAATTTGCCTGCCGTGCAGGGACGACGACTCCTTGGCACAGTGGCAATAGCGAGGATGAATTACAACGAGTTGCCTGGGTTGTTACGAACTCGAAAGGTATGGTTCATCAAGTGGGCCAGCTCGCGTCCAATGGCTTCGGGCTTCACGACATGCACGGCAACGTCTTTGAGTGGTGTTCCGACTGGCATGCAGAGAATTCCTACACCGATGCCCCCGTCGAAGATCCGAAAGGTGTCGAAACAGGCTTAGAACGGGTTTGCCGTGGAGGAACCCGCTGGGGTTCCTTATCCGCCGCCAGATCTGCGTATCGCGGCAAGAAACCCCCATCGACCGCATGGGATTTCGTTGGCTTCCGGCTAGCGATGACGATCGACGTGACGAAATTAGAAACGTCGCAGATACCGCCAGCTGAGTTACACGGCAGCGGGGACATCCTCAAAGACTCCTCCGGCAACGGGTACGATGGCAAGATCATCGGGGCGAAGTGGGTACCTGTCGCTGATGATAATCACACTCGTCAAGTTCAGGCAGCAGCACAATCCGAACAGCTCGGTATGATTTTCGATTCACCAGAGACTTATGCAGTTGTCGATGAGCTTGGAATAGATTTTTCGGAACCATTCACATGTGAAATGTGGACTCGTCCATTCGTGGTCCAAGAAGATCAGCCACAATTCTCCAGGCAGGCTTTCCGGTTTGGGCCAGTTTCATTTGTGAATCATCACGGCCCCAAGCATCACGGACCACGCTGGCAAATGATCATCGGGAATAATTTGCCTAAGACTTCAAACGCAGATATTAAAGTCGCCTACGTTGGTCAGAAGTCGTTGGTGGAAACAAAGACGCAACGGCAACATGTCGCCTTACAGTGGACTGGTGAATATTTCACATTGTATGTCGATGGAGAAAACCAGAAGTTCGGCTTTCTGACGGGCGGGCGGGCGTCACACACTGTTCCTGAAATGATGAATGCTTTCCTGGATGCTAATACGTCCTCGAAGCTTGAAATCAGTCGCGCGAGTAGCTTCGTCCCCCATCCGCTGCACGGAGTGATAGAACAATTTCGAGTCTCAAAAGGAGTCAAGTATCAATCAAAGTTTACTCCCAGACACTTAGTTCCTGATCAATCAACCGTGGCGCTCTATGATTTCAATAGAGAAAATGGCGACACCCTCAAAGACTCCTCCGGCAACGGGCACGATGGGAAAATCGTTGGGGCGAAGTGGGTAAGTATCGATGGGCCATCCGGCAGCGATCGAGTCACACGTTCCACAGGGGCCGCCAGTACCGTGCCGCTCACGGCATCGCCATCGCTGGTAGAATTGCTGACCTCAGCTAACTCTGATTGGACCCGACCGGAGAACCTCGGGCCGACGATCAACACTCCCCGCGATGAACTCCGACCGACGCTTACTGTCGACCAACTCAACTTGTACTTCGCGCGGGACGGAAAACTGCTGGTCGCGACCAGAGACCGGCGCGAGGATCCGTTTGGCGAAGCAACGGAGGTGACAGGTAAAGGGATCTCCAGCGAGTCGGCGGCGGGACCATTCCTGTTCGATCGTGATCTCAGGCTGGCTTACGCCGTCCGTCGCGATGGACATGATCGGATTATGATGACTTCTCGACCGGCGACTGATCAACCATTTGAAACGGTCGTAGACACAGAGATCTACGGGCACTGGCCGACGCTGACAGCTGACGGACTGATCATGGTTTACCGCTCAGACTATCTGCCTCGCCGCCTGCTGATGACCGAACGCCCAAGCCTCGATTCCGCATTCGGTAAACCAGTCGAGTTGTTCCCCTCCGGGGGGACTGAACCGTTTCTGTCGGCGGACGGATTGACGCTTATCTTTGGTCGGGCGAACACGAACTACATGTTTGTCACGTCGAGGAAGAGTCGAGAGGAGAGTTTTGGAGTGCCGGTGAACGTCGGCAAGCCGTTCACTGAGGGGACTTTTAACGGCGCCCCATGGATCTCCCGTGAACACGACGCGATCTATTTTCTTTCCCGACGCCCCGGCGGAATTGGCGATCACGACATCTACGTCTCCACGCGTGACATTCAAACGCCGGATGCCGTTGCTGACTAGCGTATCTTTTCGAATTGGTTTGCAGGATCTGCCTCGTGGCGAGCAGTCTATGAAGTCATGAAAGTGGTCTTCATGGGGACGACCAGCATTGAAAATGTTTTAGCGGCTGCCACGTTCCCCATCTGAATAACCACCTCTTCTTCTATCTTCGGCCACGTCCTCCTCCGGGAGGGCCACCACGACTTTGCATCTCTTTGATGAGTGCTGCTGCCATTTTCGTCAGCTCACTTTTGTTAAGCATTTCATCTTCGTCCGCATCGAATGTGAATGCGTGAGTCAAAAACTGTTCAGTAGAAGGAGAGCCTTCTTGGCTTGATCGGCTACTGGAACCACTTTGTGAAAGGCCACTCTGACCAGCCCTTCCGCCTGGGCCATCGCAAGCCTGAACTTCATCCGACGTCAGTTTGCCGTCACCGTTTTGATCCAAAGCGTTCAACGCTGCTGCGGCGCTTAAAATCTCTTCGGCAGAAATTGTTTGATCACCGTCGGCATCAAGTGCAGCCATCACAGCATTGGGAGACCCGCCTCGTTCTCCACGTTGCCCCCCATCCTGCTGCTGCCCTCTGTACCCCGGAGGAGGGCCACCGCGTCCGCCGCCTGGGGGCTGTGCGAGCCCAGAGATTGTACAAGTCATCAACACTGCCAGAGTTAAAGAAATACGTTTCATCAATCGTTCCTTTTGGGGGTGCAATTTCCGGGTTAGGCATTCGCTCTTAAGAGTTAAACGCCAAGTTTGAACACGCGCTACCGGAAAAATTCAAAAAAAGGAAACTCATGTTGCAGAGGAAACATTCAGCATCGTCATTCTGTGTATTTATCGTCTCGTTGTGTTGAAGGCATCCTCAACAGGCCCGTTCGAATTCAAGCTTAAAGCATCTTTCAAATTGGTTTGCAGGTCCTGCCTCGTGGCGAACAGCATTTTACTAGAACTAATCCTGAAACCTGAAATTGCTCTCTCAATCATTGAGGAAAGCAGCTATCCCAGAGGTTTACGGACCGGTTCTAGAGAAATGCGTTCTTCACGGGCACACGTTAGGGCAAACAGCTTTAATTGACTCTGGAAGCCTGTCCCACTCGACCGAGGTAGTCCACGAAAATGAAGTCTCCGTCGGAAATCGACCGGACATTGAAATCGAACAACTTGTTGACTAGCTCAGGTTTGACGGAAGTCAGAATGTGGAACGTCAGTTTGCCATTTACGACGCTCCATTTGCCAGTTGAGACGGGAGTCTGAACAAAGAATTTCTGGAAGAGCCGAATCTCTGTGACTTCTCGGACTGTGTTGAAAGTGTTGTCGGCATTGAATGTGACGAATAACGACCCGACGTTATCGTTGTATCTCCACCTTCCTCTTAGCATGTTTGCGACCTGAGCGTCAGTCAACACTTTGGCGGTCGTGCCAGCCGGTTCAACTTTGGCGACGGTTGGTCGTTCGCTGGAGCGGCGAAGAACCATGAGCAAATGTTTCGAACCTTCTTTTGCAGAAAACTCTGTGGGACGCTTTGACTCAGCAGGATCGGAGAAGCAAAGAATCAGGCGGCCTTCGTCGAAACGGTAGATACCTGAGCCATCTTTCTTGTCCCGGGTACTGAGATCAATTCCCTTGGGGTACTGTGTGACATCCAGGGAAAAGAGTTTGACCTGCTTTTTTCCATCGTGAGGTGAGACAAAAATGATCGCATTCTCGACGATCTCAAACTTTCCTCCCGAGGGCAGCCACTCCTGGATTGCCTCTTTGGGGACGACCTTGCCATCCTCCACGAGTTCAGTGACTTCCCATTTTCCTTGAAATTGCTTCAAGTCAGAGTCTTGGTCAGCGACCGCATACGATCCCCCAGCCAGGGTTGATGTCAGCCAAAGTAAGCACATGTAACGCATCATGGTGAATCCTTTCAAAAATGGTTCCTGGAGTCTTGCCTTTTTGGGCAGCTGTCAGATTCTGACAGACTGTTTGTGGTACGACAAGAATCACGGAAGTTGAAGGTTGACCTTTTTACACTCCAGTGAACAACCCGTGCCGTCATTTTTCAAATAGATGTCGCCATAGCGGGGGGCTTTTCTTGCTACAGGGGGCAGCTGCAATGTCTGACGATTTGACTTGCGCCCACGTTTTATGCTCTCCGTCGCTTTTCTGACCTTTTCACTCACTGACTCAGAGGTGTTCGTACGCGACATGCTCTTGCCACATTCATGGTGCTTCTGATTGCTTCTGCTCTATAGGATCAGATCACTCGAGCGCCTCACGTAGCAAAAGGAGAATGAGGTGCTCAAGTAGATGTTGTCATGAGTGCCGCACCACATCGGTGCTTTGATGTGGTGCAGCGAGTGAAACTGGATCAGGCTTCGTCACTTCTCCGACTGCGTTCGGGGGAACGTTCCCCAACTAAGGCGAAGTCATGTGAGTTTTTCCCAGCTTTGACGGGGCGGCAAAAAGGAAGTCTTTGCTGGTATGAAAACATTTTGGTTGCGGATTTTTCTCACACGATTTCCGATTCCATTGTTGCACAGTTGGACGCTAAGAAGCATGATGAGACTGTGTGGCTGGCAGATGCTCGCGCAGACGACCTATTCTACCCAGCTGCCGAGCGATAGGCGGCAACGCGGCGGATGTTCAGACCGAGAGCGCGCAAGGTTGCCACATAGGTGATGTTACCCATTCGTCGAACTCGCAATCGAGCCATGCCCATCTGGTATTTGAACCGTGACATGGTTGCTTCAACTCCAGCTCGCCATCGATAGCGGTCGCGAAATTCGTCCCCTCTTTCCCTCAATCTGCGTAGTCGAAGACGCACGCGATCGTGTGTGTATTGATAGCGTGCTGAATGGCGTCCCACTGATGCTGCTGGACACCGATCCTTGTGAGGACAGCCTTCACATGTCTCCTTCGAAAAAATAACCTGGAGACGAACTCCAGAAACGCTTGTCTCTGATGGCTGCTGTCCTGTGGGACAGCATGTGATGCATCCTTCTTCATCGACCTCAAAGTCTTCAAGCGTGAACTTGCCCTGCAACTTTCCCTTGGGCGTCTGCGCCGGCGAGACGATTTCAACATCGCGCTCACATCCGTTTTCGATACACTCAGTCGATCCATAGTGCGAGTCGGCAAGAAGCGTCTGCGGCTTGATACCACGTTGCTCAGTGTCATTGAACGCAGGAGGCAGAGCGTCTTTATCGTGCATCGTTAACGGATCGACAGCCACGTGAGTGATCAGATCAGGTTTGGGCGTGTTTGAGACATCCGGCTCCTCGGAATCTTCTTCATACGTTTCCATAATCTGCACGAGATAACCTGTGCCACGATGTTTGTTGTAGCGGGCATCGGGATCAGCGGGATTGATCACCCCATCACATTCCGTTTTACTTGGTGGCCGCACTGTGACGGACTCTGCAGCGGAATCAGAAACCTCACACTGCTCGTGAAAGATTTGTTGCAGTAACTGGAAGCTTTCCAAATTCGAACATTCCGCATTTTGAAAGAGCCCGATGAGCTTAAAGACATCTTCGGCAGCTTCCGTGATCCGCTTTTTGGATTCACTGGGCCGTGTGTCGCCAAAGCAACCGTCACCTGTTCGAGTGACATACTTACGAATCATTTCTGGATCGACCAACGAATATTGCTCAGGATGCATTCGTTTTAGCTCTCGCAGAAACTTGCTCGTTGCCTCGACCAAAATTCCCAGCCTCGTTAATCCACGAATGGCTGATCGCACCGCTGTTGAATCAAGACGTTGCTTGCTTGTATCGACGCCAATCTCCTCAATGAGTTTGTCTGTCAGCGTGCGGAAAAGAACTTGATCAAAGCCAGCATCCAGTACTTTCTTGCGATAGTTGCGAAGTGTTCGCTCGCAGAGGTAGGCGTCAGAATCTTGTCTGATATCCAACGCGTAATGCCAAGCGATATTCAACGCGATCGCTTCGGTGGTTTGCTGATCGGTGAAATCATGGAGTTGCTGAAGAATCAATGCCCCCAGGGCGACGTAGAGATCCTTCGTCGGACGCCCAAAATCATCACGGAATTCGGCAGCAAGCTCACGGACGGGAAGCTGCTTCAGCAAATAGTCCCTGAAAACTCCGGCCCAACTCCGATCAAGAAGACGTCTTCGTTTGAGCCCTAGATATTCCCAAGGATCAAACAGATCACCGCTGTGATGGTCGCGTAGAGTAAGCATGTCGCGAATTTACCGCGAAACCAAATCGACACAACTCCAACCACCAGACTTTTTGCCGCCCCGTCAGCTTTGACTTCAACCTCGAGAGTCGATTCGTCGTTGTATGCTTGGGGAATGGATTCAGGACGAGCTTCTATGACTTGCTCATCCCCTTCACCTCCACTGGAATCTCTTTTTGATGTGATTTGAACAGTGTGAGTCCCAACGGCAGCACCTTTAACACCCTGCAAATACTGCAGTGAATAGTTCCCCTCTTTGTCAGTAACACCGCTCGAAGGGCGACCAGTTTCAGGGGTGAATTCAACAAGTGCTCCTTCGATGGGAGTTCCGTTTAGAGTCACCTTTCCAGTGACGGTTCCTAATGGTGGGTGATCTGAGCCACCGCACCCTGCCAAGACAAAGCAGATGGTCGATAAGGAAAGTATGCATAATTGATGAGAAAATCGAGTCGTCATTACAGCCTGATGCCTCTAAAAAATGGGAGAAGTGAGAACTAAATGAGCCGGCAAAATAACATAAGTGCCTGCTGATTCGTTGGTCGGCTCAGTCTAATTCTATTTAGTTAAATTCTCTTGTAAGATATTCGTTTTTTTAATGTTGTTTCAGCTAAGGGTCAATTCATCGAAAAAGCCAAATCCAAGTTGGATCTGGCTCGAAGCTATCATCTGGAACTGCTGTAAGTCTTAAACTTAAAATTCGCCAGTGACATAGCCATCAGCGATCCCGACGAGTGATTCGAGTGTACTATTCACATTCCAGGCGCCATCGTTTTTGAGATCGATATTTTCGCTGATGAAACGAACAGATCCGTCACCCATTACGAACTGAGCCCCACCGACATGATGGCTGCTGTATGCCTGGTTGCGATCTGAACCACCACTCGTGTTCAAAACCATGTTGATTGGATATCGAACAGTCCCGGCAATCGACATAAATCCTTGTCCCCACTCTGCGCAATACCCAGAATCTCCAGCTGTTGGTCCACCGTTACATGCTCCTTCCTGACCTCTCGTGAGGAAGAGGGTGCCGGCACGATTTAAGAAACCACCTCGTCTGTATGCACGTTCCCCAATCAGAAATGTGTTGGTAGTTCCATCAACAAAATCTCTGAAACCTGTAGAACTATCTCGGTAGAAAGGCCCAATGCAACCTGTTGTTCCTGACGTTCCGTCTGGGGCACGATTGATTCGAACGTTGGCAATATTGTTGGATACAACATAATTCGTAATTGCAAGTCCCTGGTTGGTTCCCCCGTGAGGAGCCTCAACGGCGTACCCAGCTGCGGCGACTGGATCGTGGTGTGCTGGGGCGCCTGCGTCAGAAGGACATCGGAATGCAGCAAACGGTCCCTGCATTGCATCCAAATTTGCAGCGAGTGCCTCTGACCCTGTTACATTCCCGACATTTATTTGGTTGTAAAGTGGTGCTTGATCGATCTGTGGGAGGATAAATGCACTCCACGTCCAGTGGCCGTTGTCGTTCAAGGTCGCGCTAGGCAATCCTGTGCTGCGTAGATCAACATAACCTGGGGGGAGAACACCAAAAACATCATGGTAGTTATGCATGGCAAGCCCAAGCTGTTTGAGGTTGTTTTTGCACTGTGTCCGCCTGGCTGCTTCTCGGGCCTGTTGGACCGCTGGGAGCAGCAACGCAACTAAGATTGCAATAATCGCAATGACGACGAGCAATTCAATTAATGTAAATCCATTCCGTTTTATTCTTGGAATATTCATGGAGACTCCGAGTTTAAAAAATATGAAGATCGTATTTGGCGGACTTTATGTGAACCTCAGTCACTCGTCAAGGAGGGAGCATGATTGTTGCGGAAAGCGTTGCAGGCGGGAGAAGCGGGGGCACATCGGTCTTTCCTGTAAAAGAAGTTATAATCCATTCTTTGTTTCGTCACCTTTTTAATGGCTATCATAATATTTAATAAGTCTTAGTTGGGACTTAGAAGACAATATTCATCTGATTCCGAGTGGCTCGACCGGGATGCGATTGGAAGCTGCGGTCAGAAAAATTACTCTCAACATGCCCTCAGAACAGGAGACTCACTAGCTCGAACAAGGCCTGTCCGTCGACTTGAGGTCACCATGTGGCACAACAGTCTCAGAGGGGATTGGAAGTGGTCCTAAAACACGTTCGTGTTTTCTGTGTCCGTGAAGAATGCTGTTCATGTAATGAAGCAGTTATCTCCACGAGACAGTTCCCGTGTAGGCACCAATCTCGGAAGAATCTTATGTCCAAAATAATTTTCGTGAATCTCCCTGTCTCCGATCTCAACGCGTCGATGGCTTTTTACGAGGCTCTCGGATTCGAGAACAACCCGCAATTCACAGACGACACGGCAGCCTGCATGGTTTGGAGCGAGGCAATCTTCGTGATGCTGCTGACTCACGATAAATGGAAGACATTCACCAACCGGCCGATTTCACCCATAACCACCAGTGAGGTGATGTTATGCCTGTCGTGTGAGAGCCGCGAAATTGTTGACGAATTGAACGACACCGCAGAGGAGAATGGAGGAACTGCAGACATCAACCCGAAACAGGATCACGGCTTCATGTACAACCGCAATTTGGCGGACTTGGATGGGCATGTCTGGGAAATGATGTGGATGGACCCAGCTGCAATGACAAACTGACACGATTGGAAGGGGAGGGGACTTGATGCTGGAATTGGAATTGCCTTCACGAGGCGGCAAGTTTGGTCCCGAGCCGTTTGAAAGTTTCGAAGGGGACGTGAAGCGATGAGCGTAATGCACCCGCTTGAAAGTCAAATGCGGTTCGTTTCACGGTCGGTCCTGGCTCGCTTGAAATTCAAGTGAGTCGCTTTGTTACTTTGGCTTGTTCGTGTCAGGAGCGAAAGTGCCCGCAGGAAGAACAACAGGCCGGATGTTCTCTAAGAATTCCTTTGCACGGTAGCCGGGATCGATGAAGTCGATGAGTCGATACGAGAAAATTTTTCCGCCACCGACCTGCCCGTCATCCAAATGCTCTGTGAGGACAAACCTGGAGTTCTTAGCGTGTTCATTCTCTAGTTCGAACGTGTACAGGAGGTCGCCGTCTTGTTTTTTTGGGTGGACAGGACACCGGAGGATTCGCCCATGTTCGCCCCACACATCGAGCGTACCTCCGCGAACGAACGGGAACCGTGGGTTGACTTCTTCTGGGTCATTCTTCGTGCTGACGCGAATCGTAAAGCGAGTCGTCTCGTCATCGAGTGGCTTCATGGTGACTCCTTTTTCACCAGCAAGTTCTGGAGTCACGTCGATATGTAGTGTTATTGCAGACGCGGTCTGTGAGAAAGTAAAAGCGAAAGCGAAGATGAGTGGTCGAAGCATGTCACGTCTCCATTGGAGGGTGTGGGAAGTCGTCGTGCCTGAAAAGACGCGGGAGGCGACATGATTGTTCCGACAACTTCATCAACTTCGAGCACAAATCTTGGATTGAACAGAATTTTCTACCAAGCCCGGAGGGGCTCAACCGTACGTCGATGCTCTCTCTTCGTCGAATGCATGCGATGAAAACTCTTCTCAATACGATCCAATTCTTCGTGAGCCTGAAGCGATGAGTGAAACTCCCCCAGCCAGTTCAGACCGGGGGAATTCATCATTACGATGATTTCACGAGCCACAAACCGGGTGACGCACGGATGGCGATTCCAGGTTTGTTCAGGCATAGAGATTTCTTACGCTGCTGCGGCGTCGGTTTCTTCGCCTGAGTGAGTTTGGCCGAGGTAATGTTTGAGGAGAGCTTTTGCACCGGTACGGCCGTCAGGAACGCCATCCCATTGGTGGGCTTCTACGCACTCCAGGACGTGTTGAGCAACACGCAGGGCAGCCAGTCCGTGAGCACCACTCACAACGGGTTGGTGGCGGTGCCGGACGCAATCTACAAACGATGAGAGCTCTGCTGTCAATGCGTCGGTATCTGTCGCCTGGAACTGATGGCTCTCGATGAAACCTCCGAAGACTTGTGGTTTCAGGTCGTCCACTGCTTGAATTCCTGCCTGAGCCAGCTCAAACGGGAGTTGTCCGGATTGCATCATCTCACTTGGTGAGAACGTCTGAACGGTTCTTGCAGTCAGGTCCGCAATCGCACAACCGGCATCGGACCAGCATTGGATTGTCCGGGCTGGCTGAGGGGTGACGCGGTTGACGGTCAGGTCAGCGATGCAGCCGTTCGGGAAAGTCAGTCTTGCCTGAACGACATCTTCATGACCACCAACGAGGCTGACGCCGAAGGCTTCAACGCGTGACGGCATTTCTTGGGTGAGCGACAAACAGAGTTCGATATCGTGGATCATCAAGTCGTGAACGACGCCGATGTCCATGGAACGAAATGCATACGGGCTGACCCGTTCGGTGCGGAGATATTTTGGTTCGCTCGTCCAGTCGGCAAGTTGCTGAAATCCGGGATTGAAGCGTTCAATGTGACCAACCTGAAGCGGGATTCCATGCTCCTGAGCCAGACGAACAAGGACTTCTCCATCTTCAACTTTCGAAGTGAGCGGCTTCTCCATCAGAACAGGGACACTATTACTGAGAAAGGCTTCGCCCACCTTGCGATGCAGGAAGGTCGGAACGACCACGGAAACGGCATCTACCGATTTCAACAAAGTGCGATAGTCGTTTGTCCAATCGCAACCGCAGGCTTCGGCAACAGCCAGTCCCTGTTTTTCATTCGGTTCAGCAACTGCAACAAGTTCGACTCCCTCCATTTCAGAGAGAATGCGTGCGTGATGACGTCCCAGGGCACCCACGCCCACGACTGCTAATTTGAGAGATTCGTTCATGATTCAGACTACGTTTTAAACGTGAGACACTTGAGATGTGTCGCTAGTGCATTGTTGAAAGTTGTATGTACTCCGTCTCGTGGAAACGGCTGAGCAATCACATGAGAAGTGATCGTCGCAAATCCACGAAGGTGAAATGTTCTAAGCCGACTTCTTTTGGTTCTCTTTTGATTCGACCAAAGGAGTTGTTCTGGCGGCTTCGCGTGCTCGGCCCATCCGACCTGCACGCTGCTTCTCAATGGCATCTAATAAGATGACAAGTTCGATTGGGAAGATCCCTTCGAGCTCTTGCTGGAAGTGGTCTTTGACAAAAGCCAGGGACTTGTGCTCGCGGTATAAGAGTCGTTGTGCCTTGCGGATGACTTTGATTGAAGTGTCCGGGATCCCCGACCGCTTCATGCCGATGAGATTCACTGTGCGGATTTGTGGGTTATCACTTCCTGCAGACATCATGTATGGGGGGATATCGGTGGGGACCCGGCAGCCTCCACTTACGAAGGCGAGCGAGCCGATGGTTGCAAAGTGATGTACAACAGAGTTCCCCGAAATGATCGCCCGGTCGTGAACGTGAACATGCCCACCCAGAAGAACTCCGTTGACCAGCATGGTGTTATTGTAGAGGTGGCAGTTGTGAGCCACGTGAGCATTTGCCATCAGCAAATTGCTGTTTCCGATCCGTGTGATGCCATCTTCTTTCTCGGCTCCGCGATTGACAGTCACCCCTTCACGAAAGTGGTTGCTGTCTCCAATCACCACTTCGGTCGGAGCCCCGTCGGCGTAGCTGTAGTCTTGGGGTTCGGCTCCGATCACAGAATTCGGCCAGAACCGATTTTCGTTGCCTATTGTTGTGTGCCCAGTGATTGTCACGTGGCTATCGAGGATGCAGCGATCGCCGAGAGTGACATTCGGCCCGACATAACAGAATGGCCCAATAGTCACATCTTCGCCCAGTTGAGCATTTTGATCGACATGTGCGAGGGGGGAAATGGTTGTCGGCATGATCGTCATCCTGGCGGAGTTGAAGACACAGTTCTAACTGGCTGCGCGGTGCTGAGATGGAGGAGTGAAGCACGAAGTCGGCAGCGGAATCGTCGCTGGAGCATTCGACTGGATCATCTGTTCGCGAATTTTGCGAATTATGGCATGGTTGGTTCGATGCCCGGATTGTGTGGCAATGAATCGTCCTGCCAGACGACAGCCCAGGAGTGCAAAATCTCCGAGGCAATCGAGGGCTTTATGGCGTGCGCACTCGTTTGGGAAACGAAGACTGTTTTCGATCAGTCCCTGATCACTAAAAACGAGCACATTCTGTGGGGTCGCCCGCTTGCCAATTCCGTTGGCCTGCAGGGTCTTTACCTCTGATTCAAGGACAAATGTCCGGCATGAGGCAAGTTCCCGTTCGAAAAGCTCAGGTGTGATTTGCGTCTGAAACGACTGACGTCCGATCGGACCATCTCCATAATCGAGGATGAAACCGATCTCATATTCTGATGTTTTCGGTGGCTGGGCACCAATTCCGATATTTTCGACTTCGGTGACCATCAATGTTTGATCGACGACAAAGCACTTTCGCGGAGAGTCTTGTGAAACAATCCCTGCTTTCAGGAGTGACTCGACAAATGCCAGACTTGATCCATCGCAACCAGGGGGTTCCGGAGCGTTGAGGCGAATCAGGCAGTTATCAATTTGAAGTCCGGCCAAAGCTGCCATCACATGCTCGATCACAGAGACTGATGCCTCTTGATGAGCAATGACCGTACAGCGAGGCTTTGGGACGACATACTCGATCAAAGCTGGAATACGAACTGAGCTATTGAGGTCGACTCTTTCAAAAACAATCCCGTGATCGGGATCTGCTGGACAAAACTCCAGAGTCACGTCGATTCCGCCGAACAATCCAAACCCGGACACCTGAACGGGGCGGGCGATGGTATTTTGCAAGCGTTGCGAAAAATCCTGCACGTGCACTTTTCCTTGAGCGGATGATCAGGCGAGACAATACAATTGAAAGAGGAGAACCGGATCGACTATTGAGCACTCGGAGTTGATGGAGCGGCTGCCTGTTTTTGCTCGCGACGCCACTGCTCATTAAGGTAGTTCAAAATCGGATCAGTGAGGTCGTCACGATTTCGATGGTAGAGAACCTGCTGGTTGAGCCCTTCCACGATTTCTTGTGGATTGTCAGCTGACGCGACTCCCGATCGGTCAAAGCGAAGAATCAGCGAATAGTTATAGTACCGAGCGTACTTGTCGACAGCGTTCCGCGTTTCAAGGTACAGGTCTTTGTAGAGTTCTGCTTCCTGTCGCATGAACTCACGTTGATTTTTGAGTTGAGCCTTCTTGAGACTCGCTTCAATCGAGAGGAGCTGGCCTTCAAGTTTTTCGAATTCTGGGCTGCCGCTTGTCAGAGCTTTCATTTGCTCTTGAATTTTGCGGCCTTCCTCAACCTGAGTTTTCATCCCAGTTTCACTTTGAGTGATTTGCTCCTGGAGTGCCTCGGTGAGAGCTTTGAACTTCTCGTAGTTTTTGAAAACATGCGCCATGTCGATCAGGCCGACCTGGTGGTTCTTGACTTGAGGCGACTCAGCGAATGTCGTTGAGGCCTGAACTGCAACTAGAATGAGTGCAGCGAGAGAGAGGTTGAGATATCGCACAGCGTTTGCACTCCATTGCAAAAATTGGTTGATCGCCCCGCAATCTTCAGCAGTGGGGACGCTTCCTGATGAACACTTCATGTGATTTCAGAAAGCTGGAACTGAGATTTCGAACTGATCCGCAGGCCTGGGTTCATCTAATGTTCATTAAGGATGAAATTCTTCACTGCAAAGGCCATCAGACAAATTCTAAATCAAGCGCATTCTCCAATGATCAAGAAAACGGGTCAAGACGAGTTTTGTGATCCTTCATGAAAATTTCATTGCGCAAAAAGAAATCCTCACTGAAAAAGTGTTCAGTGAGGATTTCTAAAGCTTTCAACCAAAACTCAGGTGGTCGAACCGTTCCGGTGAGACAGTTTTTGTTGATGCCTGCAAGATCAGTGATCTGTATCAATGACTGCGGCATGCTCTCTGTCAAAGAAAACGGTAACGATATTAGAGAGTTTCTGGTGGTGGAGCTGGTGCGTCCTGTGGTGCTGCTGGCACTTCTTCGGTCACAGTTGTTGTGCCTGAAGTTGGGCATGCGCCAGTTGCACAAGGTGATGCAACGCCACAAGGTGATGAAACGCCGCATGGTGAGCTTCCGCATGGGCTAGCACAAGGAGTTGCACACGGGCTTTGGTGGCAAGACTTCACACGTGGTGTGCGACAAGTTTTGACGCGTGGAGTGCGGCAAGTTTTGACACGTGGTGCTTTGTAGCACTTTGTTCGCGTTTGGCGAACATTGCAGCAGTCCTTGCGACCTGCTTCGGCGGAATCGGTTGTCACTGCCAAAACGAGTGCAGCAACTGCAAACAAGCTCAGAAGTTTACGAGTCATTATTTTCTACTCCGAATGAACATCTTCCTCAGGGATTCGCAAAATGTCGCCACACCGGTCCTGAGTTCTCTACCCGGGTAGCTAAGCGTGATATTTCGAATCCTTCGTCTTGGCAAACATTGCCGGTCACGCTGAATTGAATGAATAGGTAGTTTAGGGGCATCGAAATGTCAAACCTCAGAGGCTCGTATTTTGAGAAGCAAATTGGAGTTTTTGGACGAAAGCCCAATATTCTGTACGTTTGACCACTTTGTGTGGGGGCGTTACGGCTGAAGAATTAATTATCAAAAACTTGAGCAATTTGGGGCGCTTGCGATGTTTATGACGTATGTTTGGGATGTTTACGTGTCATATTCGCCATAATCGGTCCAGCTTGCCGGATCGATTGTGACGCGGAGTAGAATTCCACCGTCCGCTTTGAAAGTAGTGCTGAATCCGACTGAAGTTACTGCCCTATCCACGCCGACAATGTACATCAGGTGATTGAGACTGTTCAGTCCGGGGGTGCCTCCCCGGAGGATTGCAAGATGCGATCAGCTGAATAGGAGAGGTCACCGAAAGGGGGGAGTTCACAATTTTTGGTGAACGTAAGAGGAAGGCAGACAAGATGTCCGCTTTCTTCTTTGTTTCAACGGGGGTTGGGACTCAAGGGGGATTTCTTCACTTGTGAGTCGGATGATGCCAACATTGCGTTAGCTCATTTGGACTTCCTCTTCAATGGCGTTTTACATGTTACTGCATGGGTATCGCAACAAACTTTGTTGCGGGCACAGTAACTAACTTGTGCGTGATTTTTACCTGAGACAAACCCCATAACTGACGCTGGTTTATGCCATGGACCCACGGGCTAGGAGAGCCGGCCTTGTGTCAAACCTTGGGGTGAAGATCTGGAGCAGTATTCCTGCTCTGACCCAGACAGATTGTGATTGGAGAGCCCGCAATGAGGACGATCTTCACTACTGGTCAAGTCGCTAAGATTTGCAAAGTTGCACCACGTACTGTGAGTAAGTGGTTCGACTCAGGACGACTCCGAGGGTACCGGATTCCCGGTTCCCAGGACCGTCGCATTCCCCGCGAGCACTTGATCCGGTTCCTGAAAGAACACGGTATGCCACTCGGTGAACTTGAAGACGAAGCAATGGGCAAACTTTTGCTCGTTGGCGTTGATAGTACCGTACGTGGCGGATTGGAAGGAGTTCTTCCAATTGAAGACTTTAAAGTAGAACTTGCCGCAAGTGGATTTGAAGCTGGAATCCAGGCTGAGTCACTGCATCCCGATTGCGTTGTCGTTGACTTCGCAATGGGCCGCAACGAAGCCTTGATGATTGCTCAGAATCTGCGAAAAAACACCGACTACACTGATACTGTACTGATCGCTCTTTTGAGTGATGAGGACACTGCAAGTGGCTTCGACAGAACAATTTTCAACGAAACTTTTCGTAAACCGTTCGATGCTGCCCTTCTTGCTGAACGTATTCGGACGTTGGTCAGTCGTCGTAAGACGCTTGCGTAAGCTGCCCCGGCTTTGGAAACAAAGCCGGACTTGCGAAGTGTCGGGCGTTTCGCTGACCTGTCGTCATGGATGACAATCCGATGGCGAGTTCAACAAGTGAATCATGCATTTCAGAATGCTGAACAACGAATCGTGGAAGCTTGAACCAAAGCGAAATCGACTGATTTCGTGGGTCCACCACTTCAGAACTATGGGGAGTTCTGATAACGTCTTGAGTCGAGATTGACTTTGCGTTGAGGTGACCAGGATGAAATTTTTCACTTTTGACTTGTTGTGAATAAATTTGTTGCAGTTCGCCAATATTTACAGGATGGAATTCCGGACTCGTTTATGAGCGGCTCGACCATCAAGTTCAAAGCGACCCTTTCTCAAAGGGTCGCTTTGTTTTTTTTATCCCCTCTCTTTCCCTGGTTGGCTGCTCTCTTTGCAGCGAGCCTTGTCATCACAACGATTGATGTTGCTGATGATCTGCACTGGTCTATTCAAGGTCCAGGGCTGACATTTGATGAAGGCTTCAACATCGAAGTCGGTGTCTTTCTCGCGAGATCTTTTCAGCTAGCCGGAACCAGCAGTTTCCATCCAGAGACACTTCAGGAAATCTACAGCAATCCGCTGTACAATCCTGATCATCCGCCGCTCGGCCGCATTGCCATAGGCGCTACAAGCGAAATTCTGAATCACTTTCTGCCTGTTGAAACCGGTCAACCTTATCTGGTCAGCTATGCTCGTGTGGCTTCAGCGATTGAATTTGGGTTACTCGTTCTCATCGTTTCTTTAGCTTCGAGACGCTGGTTCGGACCGGTCGCATCATGTGCATCGACGATCTCGCTGATCTGCATGCCGCGACTGTTTGGGCATGCCCATCTTGCATCGCTCGAAATGTGTATGTGCCTCACCTATACCGCATTCTTTCTCTCTCTTGCGAATCGGTGCAAATGGGATGATCGGATCGGGCTTCGGCAAATGCTGATTCCTGGTTTTTTTCTTGGACTGGCATTGTTGACCAAGATTCACGCAGTCCTCATTTTGCCTGTTGTGCTCGTCTGGTTTCTCTGGAACTGGGGGCTACGGTCACTGATTCCGTTTGTCTTCTTGTGCATCGTGGGTGGTGTTGTCTTCTTCGTGGGCTGGCCCTGGCTGTGGAGCGATCCACTCAATCACCTCAACGAATACTTTTCTCGAGCTACCGAGCGATCGAGTTTGAACTGTTTCTATTTCGGGACGAAATTCGCAGATACAGACGTTCCCTGGCACTATCCGTTCATCATGTTTCTGGTGACGATGCCTCTTGGATTCCTCGGCGCCGCCGTCATTGGAATGACGAATCGGACCGACGACGAAAACTCAAAACATGCCCTTCGCGACAAACGCTCGCAACTCATCTTCGGCGCCTGGCTTCTTCCGTTGATCGTTTTCGCTTTACCCAAGGTCACCGTGTATGACGGTGTCCGATTGTTTCTGATTTCATTCCCTCTTTTTGCAATCTTTGTTGGTTTGGGGGCCAAGCGAATTGTTCACCGATTGCAAATGAAGAGTGGAGAATTCACCATCGTCGCACTGACAGCTTTGGCACTCGCCGGCCCGATTTACAATATGGTCACTCTGCATCCGTGCCACTTGAGCTATTACAACGAAGCGGTCGCCGGACTTTGGAAAGCAAATGATCTAGGTTTCGAGACAACCTACTGGGGCGATAGTGCCACGCCAGCACTTCTTGAAGCAGCTGCGGAAAACATTCCAGAAGGAGCTGTTCTCGAAGTGGCTCCTGTATTGCACCCGCTGCAACTTGAATTCATGCGACGCGGATCGTGGCTTCGCAATCGGCCTGACATCGTTCTGAAAGCTTATGACGATTCCCGAAGAGACTTGTCGCCGTACGTTCTCGTTATCCGCCGTAAGGCCGATCCCTGGAAGTCGCTGACGCCTCCTCCTGAGGGAGCAGAACGCATCGCTGCAGTGATCAAACAAGGCGTCGTGCTCGCCGAAGTCTTGAAGCTGCCTGCTAAGATCGCGGATCCGCAACTCGCAGAGTAGCCGCAGGGCGGGGCTTTCGCTGGCTGAGATCTCAATTGCCGTGTGTCGCGATTTTTTTGTAACCTCCATGAGCAATAACATTTTTCGAATTGTTGTTCGCGTCCTGCTTGGGGGCGAACAGCAATTTCACTGGTGAAACGTGTTCTTCACGGGCACATGGTAGAGCAAACGGCTCGAAGGAGATCAAACTGGTTTCGGACGATGAAAGAGTACACACGCGGAGAACTCAGACCTGAAGATGAATACGCCAACCTCATCACTCATGGTGGCGGCCTGGTCCTGAGTATGATTGGGGCTGGCGTTCTTCTCAGAGCACTCGATGAGCAACACAGCCCGGATCTGGCCTTGGCATGCTCGATCTACTGCTTTGCGCTTGTCGGTCTCTACGCTGCTTCCACGCTCTCACACGCCTTTTACGATGTTGAACGTCGACGGTTCTTTCGAACTGTCGATCAAGCGTTCATCTTCATCCTGATCGCAGGATCGTTCACACCTTTTGCGTATGTCTACGGCTCTTCTGGCTGGACTTCGCCGATCATGATCATCGAATGGTCCATCACATTTGTGGGGATCCTGATGTGTCTCTATTTCAGAAATTTACCTTCGCGACTGAAGCTCATTTATGGCATTCAGGGCTGGCTCCCGGCATTCACGCTTAAGCCAGTCTTTGAACTCGGCTCTGCAGAGATGGTGGCGTTACTGATTGCAGGGGGGCTCTTCTACAGTTTCGGAGCGTTATTTCTGGTGTTCGATCACAAAGTGAAATACTTCCACGCTTGCTGGCATCTCAGCGTCCTGATGGGCAGCACGTGCCACTTCTTCGCTGTGATGGAACTTCTCCAAAATCAATAGCTGGCCAGCATTCCCCCGGACACTGAATGTGCCCGGCGAAACGCATTTCCGTTACCGCAGACGTCTCAGGATTTCATCGGTCACGTCTTCGACTTTGACGAGGACCTGCTCCAGTGAATCACGGTCTCGAATGGTGACGGTTCCCTGTTCGAGCGTGTCACCGTCGATGGTAATACACCATGGAGTTCCGATTTCATCTTGCCGACGGTACCGGCGTCCGATTGCTCCCTGCTCATCATAAGTGACATTCAGGCCAGCACTTTTGAGTGATCGGAAGACTTCCTTCGCTTTCTCTGGTTGCCCATCTTTTTTGACCAACGGGAAGACAGCCGCTTTAATCGGAGCCAGGCGAGGATGGAACTTCATCACCACTCGAGTCTGCATGTTGCCTTTGTCGTCGGGTTGCTTGTCTTCGTGATAGGCTTCACAGATGAACGCCAGTGTCGCTCGATCTGCTCCCGCTGAAGGTTCAACGACATGGGGAATGAATCTCTCACGAGTTTGGTCGTCGAAGTATGTCAGATCTTTTCCGGAACCACGGTATTTGGGCTGACCATGTTCGTTGAGTTCGACCTCCAGCGTTCCTTCGTCAGTCGCTTTCAATTTTCCTTCCATGTGCGATCTTAAATCGAAATCGCCACGATGAGCGACTCCTTCGAGTTCGCCATATTCTCCTTCGATGAGAAACGGAAACGCGTACTCAATGTCAGCTGTCCCGACGGAATAGTGAGCCAATTCATCTTTGTGGTGTTCACGCAGGATGAGCTTCTCTTCCGGAATTCCCAATTCGATGTACCAGGAATACCGACGGTTTCGCCAGTAGGTGTACCATTCTTGCGATTCATCAGGTGAGCAGAAGAACTCAATTTCCATCTGTTCGAATTCACGCGATCGAAACGTGAAGTGACGCGGAGTGATTTCATTCCGAAAACTTTTTCCGACCTGACAAATCCCCAAAGGGAGTTTGACGCGACTGGAATCAACAACATTCTTGAAGTTGACGAAAATCCCCTGAGCCGTTTCCGGTCGCAGATAGGCTGTATCTTCGACAGTCCCGAGTGCTCCGATGATCGTTTTGAACATCAAGTTGAAGTCCCGAGGAGCTGTCAGCGTTCCGGTTTCGGTCGCTTCGGGAGCGACAACAATTCCGTAATCTTCAACCGGAATTTCAGTCAGGTTGATGACATCGCTTTCCCATTCGAGTCGGTCAGCGTATTTCTTCTTCAGGCCGAAGAAAGCCAAGGCCTGAGCTTCAATCTCCGGCTTGTCTCCGACGGCAGTCACAAAGACGCGAATCGGATCGGATTCGCCTTCTTTGCTTTTTCTTTTTCCGGTAATCCAGCGACCGTAGACATGGTCATGTCGGTAACGTTTTTTGGCTGCCTTGCAATCGACCATTTTGTCAACGAACAGGTCGAAGTGTCCGCTGGCTTTCCAGACCTGCGGGTTCATGATGATCGTCGTTTCTACTCCGACCATCTGAAACGCATGTGGAGCACCTTCCGGAGCATCCAGCGGATCGTGTCGTGCAATCATGTCCTGCCACCAGGCTTCTCGGACATTTCGTTTCAATTCGGTTCCGAGAGGGCCATAGTCCCAGAATCCGTTTTGACCACCATAAATTTCGGAGTCCTGGAAAATGAATCCACGCCGTTTACACAACGAGGCTATCTTATCCATCAACTCTGATCGGTCCGTCTGAGACATCTTGACTACGCTTTCCTGAAGGTCGAGGTTTGTGTGGAAATCAAACTTGCATGGGCATCAAATCGTGTGAACAGCCCAGAGTTTAGGGTCTAAGACGCCAGAGTGCCAAGACCGGTCAGAACAGTCTCACGGTTTCGAAAGAGAAATGGCCAAACTTGAGACACCATCACCTCCCCACTCGGGGATTTTGATCCGTTCGATTCGCTGGGAAATGCGATCAATGCTTCTGGAATCCTGACGATTCGCTGAAATGATGGCCTCGTGTTCAGGTTCCATCTGCACAAATAAGTTTCTGCTTTTGAAAACAGAGAACCTGCCAAGAGAATCGAATTTTTACCCCGTCTCGCCTACACTTCGTTTCTTTACGCCAAAAGTCGCCAATACCTATCGATGAAATGGAAATCGCAGCCACTACTACGGCCTCGCTTCAAATCCAATGCCAGAACAATCAATTCACACTTTTGAACTTTCCAACGGCCTGACACTTTTGGTCGAACAGATGCCACACGTTCAATCGGCAGCCTTTTCCTTACTGACTCCAGCGGGGACGATCTATGAGAACCGTGGGGAGAACGGGATGGCTGCGGTGGCTTTGGACATGATGACTCGCGGAGCAGGCGAGAGAAATAGCCGACAACTCTCAGCGGCACTCGATTTTCTGGGCGTGCAGGGGAATGATAACGTTGGTTGGAATTTCCTCTCGTTCTCTGGAGCGACTCTGGCAGAAAACCTGCTTGACGCACTGCCAATCTATGCCGATCTGGTACAGCGACCGTTATTGCCGGAAGATCAATTCCCCGCTGTCATGAACAGTGCTGCCCAGGCACTGCTTTCGATTGAGGATGAACCACAGCGGAAAGTCTTCGTTGAACTGCGGAAACGTTGCTACGACGACCCTTGGGGGCGTTCGACAGATGGATCGCTCGAAGAACTGGAAAAGTTGAACTATCCATCGGTTGTTGAGTACATCAAGGAAACTGTCCGGCCGAATGGTTCCTTGATCGGCGTGGCGGGTAATGTTGACGCCGAGGAAATCCGGGCTCAGGTTGAAAAGCACTTCGGTGACTGGAAAGTGGGTGAAGAGCCTGTCATCGATCGGCAAGCCTGTTCGGGCGGTGTCCATCATATCCCACACGAATCTTCGCAAACACACATTGGAATCTCTTACGAAAGCATTCCGTATTCCAGCCCCGACTACCTTACTGCCTGGACCGCAGTCAGCATTTTGAGTGGCGGCAGCAGTTCCCGGCTCTTTACAGAAGTACGGGAAAAACGTGGGTTGTGTTACTCCGTTTACGCCACGCTCAACAGTTTGCTGACGGAAGGTCGCGTTCTTGCCTACGCCGGGACGACAACTGAACGTGCTCAGGAAACTCTGGATGTCATGCTCGCAGAGATTCGCAAACTCGGCGAAGGGATTGATGAGTCGGAACTGAAACGCTGCAAGGCGAGAGCGAAAAGTTCGCTGATCATGCAACAGGAATCGACCGGAGCCCGTGCCGGTTCGATTGCTCGTGATTGGTTCCACCTCAAGCGAGTGAAAACCCTGGACGAAATTCACGACGAAGTTGAAGCGATTACCGTCGACCGAATTTTGGAATACCTGAACCAGCACCCATTGAAAAATGTCACCGTCTTGACGATCGGTGCACAGCCGTTAGAAGTCAACCTTGAGAACTGAGCCGAAAACCGAGAATGGTCTCAATGCCTGATAAAACCTCTGGAATGTCTCTTTTCCTCCATGTTTGTGAGGTCGAGATCAGGTTTAGCGATCAGAATTCATAGACCGAAATATTGCCTATCCCTGAAACGGCGAATCCGTCTCAGCTGAAGAAATCTCTTTTTGTTTGATTGTAAGTTTGAAGTGAAAATTATGGCCAAGCCGCAGAAAGTAGACCGTTTTGAAAAAGCCCGACTCGACAAGTTAGGCAAAATCGTTGAACTCGGACACGATCCGTTTGGCCAACGATTCGACGGTCATTTGAAGATTGAAGAAGCACGAACAAAGTGCCCTGAAGAGAGTGGAGCAAACGGCGAAAAAGTCCGTGTAGCGGGGCGAATCATGCTTCGTCGAAAAGCGGGCAAGTTGCGGTTCTTCGATATCGAAGATGCAACCGGAAAAGTGCAATTACTATTCTCTCGCGGCGACCTTTCCGAAGAGCAATGGCAGCTGATGGGACAGCTCGACCTGGGTGACTTGATCGGGATCGATGGGGCCATGCGCCGCACCGATTCGGGTGAAGTTTCGATTTGGGTAGAAAATCTGACGGTTCTTTGCAAATCACTCACGCAACCCCCAGAAAAGCATCACGGCGTGACTGATGTCGAAACTCTTCTCCGCCATCGTGAGCTCGACCTCATTTACACTGAAGGAGTGCGAGACAAGCTCGTCCTGCGAAGTCTGATTCTTGATTCGGTTCGGCAAACACTCAGAGGCCAGGATTTCACAGAAGTTGAAACGCCGGTTCTTCACGCCATTGCTGGAGGAGCTGCCGCTCGACCTTTCACAACGCATCATAACGCGCTCGATATCGACTTGTATTTACGAATTGCCCTTGAGCTGCATTTGAAGCGATTGATGGTCGGTGGGATCGAGCGAGTTTACGAGATTGGGCGTGTCTTCCGAAACGAAGGAATCGATGCCACTCACAATCCTGAATTCACGATGATCGAAATCTATCAGGCGTATGGCAATTACGAATCAATGATGGACCTGACCGAAGCGATCGTCGCCGATGCGGCTCGCATTGTTTTGGAGAAATCGGGGAAGACGCGGGAGGATGGGAGGCTCATCTTGCCGTGGGGCGAATCCGAAATCGACTTCACAACACCATGGCCACGTAAGACCTACTCCGACCTTTTCAAGGAACACGCGGGATGCGACATGGCGGACGCTGACGCAGTCCGGCAGAAGGCACGGGACCTGGCTCAGCAGGGGAGTATTCAACAGGAGTTCATTCACCAGATGGAGACAACAGACGTCCACCCCGATGTCGTTGTCAGCGAAGTCTTCGAAGCATGTGTGGAAGATTCTCTCGTCGGTCCGGTTTTTGTGATTGACTATCCTGCTTCGATCTGTCCGCTTACCAAACGAAAGCAAGACAATCCGGCGATTGCGGAACGGTTTGAGTTGTTCATCCACGGGATGGAACTAGCCAACGCATACACCGAACTCAACGACCCGAAACTCCAGGAAGAGCTCTTTTTGACCCAATTAAGCGGCCTCTCCGAAGAAGATTCTATGGCCAAAATGGATCGAGATTTTATCTCTGCCCTGAAAGTTGGGATGCCGCCAGCTGGTGGTCTCGGGATTGGAATAGATCGTTTAGTCATGTTACTGACGAACAGTCAGTCCATCCGCGATATTATTTTCTTCCCGCTTCTTCGTCCGGAAGTCGTTTCTACTGAAGGAGATACGGAGAAGTGACAGGGTGGGGGGATCAGGTAAACACGAAAACAATGGGAAGAGAACTCGACGTAACCTCTTGTGCTGTTTAGAAATCGGTAAATTTTACAATTTGACTTATTGACCAGCTACAAACCTGCTCGTAGGATGTCAACCGAGAAAATAACTTTGTCGACGTTCGCCAGAGTTAGGGTGTTTAACCGCAGAGGTTCTCTTCTCACTTGCCTTCCCTTTAAGGTCACTGAAATGCTGGTTCTCTCGAGGAAGAAAAACGAGAGCATTGTGATTGATGAAAACATCGTCATCACCGTGGTTGAAATCCGCGGGGACAAAGTCCGCCTCGGAATTCAAGCGCCACGAGAAGTGCCGATCCATCGTCAAGAGATTTTTGAAAGTCTGATTAAACGAGGCCATCTTGAAGAAATGGATCAGCCACGAGAACAGACGCAGCAAAAATCTCCTGATAACGACGTCGATGCTCCGATTGAAAATGAATCAACAACTTAATTCGTAGCCAGTCCTGAATTATCTTTCGAATAGGTGTTCAGGTTCTGCCTCGTGGCGAACAGCAATTTGATGAGAGAAGCACGTTCTTCACGGGGACTCGGCAGGGCAAGTTGCTCTGGCATCGCACTCGATGCAGTTCGTACTGTTTGAACAATTTGATATTTACTCCACTTGCTTTATGAATTTGTATGTGGCTCTTTGAGTCATTGGAAATAGCACCTGTAACGGGTGCTTTTTTTATGCCCTGGTTGAATTCTCGCTTCTGAGGGAATTTGTGGCGTGGGGCAGCTTATCGACTCGGTTTCATCAGCTTGAAAACGATCGACAAGGGACGTTCCTGGTAAGTTTCCAGAACCTGCCGATTGGGGGCAAGGTGATACTGGTCTGGAGTGATTCGTGGTTCGCGTAATTCTTCAACGCGAAATCCTGCTGTTCGAAACGCTTTCCAGTAGTCTTCAACTGGTCGATGGAACCAGATGAAATCGCTTTTGAAATGTTTCCAGGGAGGGTCTTTCTGTTGAGACTGCTCGTAATAAGAGTGCTTCCAGTGATAAGAGACCGTGCCATCCGGATGAACGTCGGCGACTCCTTGAGGAAAGCAGGGGTGTGAGACAACAACGACTGCTATCCCAGCTGGACGAAGAGCGCGATACATCGCCTGAACCGCTTCCGAAAGGTTCGGCGTGTCCATGAGGACATAGTTTGAGACAACCAAGTCCATATCTCCATCTTCGATCGTTGACAATGATTGACAATCATCGACACGAAAATCGAGGTCGGGATAGTGATGTCTGGCCGTTCGAATCATCTCGGGTGAGAGATCAACTCCAATGACGTCCGCTCCCATTTCCGTGAGCCTGTTCGAGAGGTAACCTGTCCCGCAACCGGCATCCAAAATGTCTCGATTTCTCACTCGTCCAAGTAACTCGAACAACACTGGGTCTGAATTGAGACGCCGGTTCCAATCCCCCTGATCTCCGACCTGCTTCTGCCAGTCATCAGCTTTGGAATCCCAGGATTTTCGAACGTCATTCAGCGAATCCGTCACGGCTTGTTGACCTCAATAGAGCAATGTGAAAAATGAAAGACGCGTTCTGTCTCGTTGCGAGCTGTCTAGAACCAGTCCGGAAACTTGTGGAATGATGACTTTTCTCAGTGCTTGAAAGCACAAGTTCAGGTTTCAGGATTAGTTCTAAGAAGTCGTGAAAGTGATTTGCACGGGCATAGTCACGGGCACAGTAAAGGGGCGAGCCAGTCCGGTAACCGTTGGGAAGGTTATTTTCCTCTGTGCTTTATAGAGAAATCTCAGGTCTCAGGTCTCAGGATCAGGTCTAAAGTCTTGTGGCTGGTCGTGCAGCTTCCCAAGTGTTGCGCTGATCGAGAAGTTGATCCAATATCGCTCGCTGTTCGTCAGAGATTTTCGGGAATCCTTGAGTCGTCCGTTCCTGCCCAAAGGTTTCTCTCATCGCGTTGTGCATCAGGTAGCGACCGGTTTCATTTTTCATGTGAATGGCATCCCGGTAAATATCTGTCACCGCATCAAAGGGGGCGTCGTCAGTTTTGATTAAACTCTCCAGTTCAATCAGCATCCGCATGCAGTGCGTCGTTCGAAATTCCGTGTCCGGAAATGCCTTGCGAAGTTGAGCGAGCAGTTCGTTGAAGTACGCTGGACTGTGCGTCAACTTGCCGTCTGGGGAATCGTCTTGATGTTCCTCCAACAGCGATGCACTCTTGGCCCACCCGGTATGGATGATGATGGTCGCCTGCGGTTGGAGCTCGATCCATTTCGAAATCGTCTCCAGATCCTCTTGAACTGTTGTTCCATAGTGCGGCTGAAATGAGATGAGATCGAATTTCGTCTGCTTGAGTGCAGTTGGCCACAACGTCGATGTCTTCACGCAAGGTTCTTCAGGGTGCTCGAAAATATACTTCAGGCTCTTGCCACAGTCGACGTGCCATTGCACATCGCCCTTCAACTTTGAGGGAACCGTATCCCATGTTAGTGAATTCCCGATCAGGTAAATTTTGGTTGAGGAATTCTTTGATGCAACATCGGGATTTTTCTCAGCTGCTGAAGTCTCACTGCTCAACAAAGCATGAAAGCATAATGCAGTGAAGCAAAAGGCAGAGAAGCAGGACATTATCAAAGTTAGTTTGTGTTGTTTCATGGCGATCACATTCAAAAAAGTTTCGTAACTGTGATGCTATCTGTTCACCGCATGAATATCGAGTCGCCTAAGCCATCAGGCAACACCGTTGCTCCTTTCGCTCCCGGGGAGGGAGCAGGGCCAATCGCTGTGTGTTCAACATTCCCCATCAGCCCACTGGACTCAAGGTTTGCGTGCTCTACAATTGCGCGGATGTGATTTGCGAACGTGAACAACGTGAAAACTAACTGAACGAGTAGTAATCGTGCCTGATGAATCGAAGCCACCGTCGACCGACCATGTTCGGTTGGATCATTTTTTGAAACTCTGCGGTGCTGCTGATACCGGTGGTCAGGCGAAAATGATGATTCAGGCCGGCGATGTGTTCGTCAACGGCGAAGTCGAAACACGTCGACGCAAGAAACTCATTATGGGGGATGTCGTGTTTGTTGGCGATGACGAATTTGTCATCGAATCGCTGGATGATTGACCGGCCAGAATCCTCAAACGAAAAATCGAATCGCAATCCAATTGTGATGGAGCTGCTGAGGGGTTCGTCGAGCTGAGTGAGAATGGGTTAAACGTCCTCGCGAGTTTCGTGAGCCTTTGCCTTCGTAACGTCATGCAGCATGCCGATTCCCCGGGCGAGAGAATTCAAACCAAACTTGTCCTGAATCTGGTCTGCGACAGAATCGAGCCGCTTTTGCTTGGAGGAGTCTTCATCGGCAAAGAGTGACTTCTGAACTTTCCCCGGTTGTTCGAAGTGGCTCGTCCCCACTCCAATGAGCCGGACTCCGTTATGTTGTTCGGGAATTGCTGCTGCAATCATTCTCGAAATATGCGACCACAAAATTGCTGTCACGTTGGTCACATTTTCTAACGTGTAAGACCGTGTGATCGTTTTAAAGTTCGCAAAACGGACTTTCAGGTGAACTGTCCGTGCTTGCAATTTGTGACGACGTAGACGCCGCGCAACTTGCTCAGTCAACTCCATCGCCCAAGCGTTTAAGGACTCTTGGTCAAAGATGTCGACCTCGAATGTTCGTTCGTGAGAGATGGATTTCGCTTCGCGATCAGGGACGACTTTACGAGTATCGATGCCTCGGGCGAGGTTGTAGAAATGCTCTCCCTGCGAACCGAATTGAGACTGAAGCACTCGCAGGTCGAGCTCTCGCAAATTGCGGATCGTCCGTATCCCCATCTTTTCGAACTGTGTCCCTGTCACTTTGCCAACGCCCCAAATTCGCCCGACAGGAAGGGGATCGAGAAACTCCTGGATTCGTTCGCCATCGACAACGACCAAAGCATCCGGCTTCTCCAGATCACTGGCAATCTTGGCGAGAAACTTATTCGGAGCAACTCCCACCGACGCGACGAGTTGCGTTTCTCTGAAGATCTCTGCTTTGATTTTTTGAGCGATCTCGGGGCCGTTTCCAAAAAGGTTGCGACAGCCAGTCACATCCAAAAACGCCTCATCGAGAGAAAGCGGCTCGACCAATGGAGTGTAATGGAAGAAGATCTCGCGAATTTTTCGAGAAACCTGCGCGTAGAGATCAATTCTAGGAGGGATGGAAATGAGTTCCGGGCAACGTCGAAAAGCCTCACGGGCTGGCATCGCACTGTGGATGCCGTACTTTCTGGCCTCGTAATTCGCTGCCGCCACGACACCACGGCTATCTTGGGTTCCACCAACAATAAGTGGTTTTCCTTGAAGCTCAGGTCGATTCCGTTCTTCAACAGAAGCGTAGAACGCATCCATATCGACATGCAGAATCATGGGACCAATTCCTGGATCGAGTTTTTCTTCCGTGGGCGACTCACTCAATTATAAGAAGTATACGCCTGATCACAGTCTTTGCAAAATAGGTATTGAGAAACCCCTTTAAAACGGACTATAACTTGTATTCCTCGATCTGTCTTGGGGCGAAAATTATTGAAGTGCAAAGGATTGCAATGAGCCGGACTGTTCGTGACTTGGTGATCATTCTCACGGTCACTAGTTGTTGTTTCTTTTTGAACCTTGGCGGTACACATCTGTGGGACCGTGATGAACCTCGCAATGCCGGCTGCGCAGCTGAAATGCTCGCTGCCAGCGACTGGATTGTTCCGACCTTCAATGCCGAACTTCGTGAACATAAGCCAGCGCTCACGTACTGGTTTATGATGCTCTCCTACATGGTCTTTGGCGTGACTGAGTTCGGTGCCCGGTTTCCGTCAGCGATGTTTGGAGTTGGGACAACACTGCTGACATATTTCATGGGGCGAAGACTCTTTCGTCCCTCTGTCGGACTTTGGGCAGCCATTGCGATATCGACAACGATGATGTTCGGGGTCGCATCACGCGCATCGACTCCTGATGCTCCGCTGATCTTCTTCTCAACGCTTGCTCTGGCGATCTATGTTTGGGGAACAACGACTCCTGGCAGAACCAGTGAACAAACCGGGAAATTCGTTTCACTGTTTCCTGAGAAGTGGGGAGTCGCTGCGCTTCTGTATTCGATCATGGGACTCGCGGTGCTCGCGAAAGGTCCGATTGGCCTGGTTCTCCCCACAGCCGTCATCGGCATGTTTCTCTTGATAAAACGTCTTCCGGTGCGCGAGCAGGAAACAATCGCTCCGGCAACATGGTGGTCGCGAATCACCATGATGGTCCGACCTTTTGCGCCGATTCATTTTCTGAAAACATGCTGGTCGATGCGCCCCATTACTGCGATCGCCGCTGTTCTGGTCATCGCATTACCCTGGTATATTCTCGTTCACCTCAAAACAGATGGAGAATGGACCTACGGCTTTTTTGTGAAACATAATGTTGGACGTGCAATGAACGCGATGGATGGGCATCGCGGCAACTTCCTGTTTTACCCACTCGCCTTAATCGCAGGCTTCTTTCCCTGGTCGATCTTTTGGATTCCGACACTCTTAGACGGCATCAAACAGCTGAAGGGGAATTCAAAGTGGAGTGATGGGTACCTGTTCGCCTTTTGCTGGGTTGGTGTTTACCTGGCCCTGTTTTCGCTCGCGAAAACCAAGCTGCCAAGTTACATCACCCCTTGCTATCCGGGAGTCGCACTCGCGGTCGGGCTCTTTGTTGATCGCTGGGTGAGCGGGGAATTCGAACTCGCGAAAATTTGGCCGAGATTGGCGTTTGGCTCACTCATCGTCGTCGGGTTAGGAGTGCTGGTTGTCATTCCAATTCTGGCAAATATCTACGTTCCCGATGAAGTCATCCTTGGTCTCTTGGGCTTCATTCCACTCGTTGGTGGGATCGTTGCGTTGTTGGCAGCTGAGAAAAAACAGATCCGTCGAGCCGTTTACACAACAGCTATGACCGCTTTCTTGATGTCTCCAGCGATCTTTGCATTCGCAGCTGACGAGATCGACGAACATCGACAGGTCGACGCTCTTGTCGAGATGATGTATCAGGGAAAGGGTGTCAACGAAATCGATTTGGTGAGTTTTTCCAGTACAGAAGCGAGTTGGGTTTTTTATGCTCGTCAGCCGATTGAAGAATATGTCGATCCACAAGAAGCATCCAAAGTGCTCATGACCAGAGCACTCTCTGGCCCCCCGCGAGTACTTGTCACCACGAGAACACGAATGAGAAAACTCAAGCCGTTCTTGAACAGCAATGATATTTCAATTCAGCAACTCCCTTACTTCATGGAGGAAACTGATATTGTGGTGGTCCGCCCCAAAGCGAAAATCAGACAAGTCTCAGCAAAAGTCAGCGCAGCAAAAGTCGGCCCAGTAAAAGTCGGCACAGCAAGAATCCGTTCAGCAACACCAGGTCCGGTTCAATAGCACAAGCCTGAGACTGGCCTCGTCGTTCTGGTTCTGCATAGAGGCGAGCAGGCAATGAAGTCATAAGGCAGATCTGCACGGGCACGACAGGCATTAAGAAATGCCAGGAGAGAGAGCGTTTTTGATCGTCGGAATCCGAGCCCGTCAATAAAAAAATCCCAGTAGACTTGTTGTGAAGTCTACTGGGAAACGAATTCTTGGATGTCGAAGACCTGTTCGCTACGAGAGCAGCATTTCCAGGTCTTCCGCTGTCAAATCGGTCAAAGGAGTGTTTTCGCCTTCGAGGATGGCATCGGCCAGTTCTCGTTTCTTCTTTTGAAGGTCGAGAATCTTCTCTTCGACGGTGTCTCGACAGATGAGTCGGTACGCAAACACCTGATTTGTCTGTCCAACACGGTGTGCCCGGTCGATCGCTTGCGCTTCGACGGCAGGATTCCACCATGGGTCGAGCAGGAATACATATTCGGCAGCTGTCAGGTTGAGACCCAAACCACCCGCCTTCAGCGAAATCAGGAAGACCTTCGTCTCTTCATCATTCTGGAACTGGTCGACAACCTGTTTCCGTTTTCGTGTTTGTCCATCCAGGTACGCATACTTCACACCTTTCTCGTCGAGATGTTTCTTGACGATGGACAGCATGCTCGTGAACTGCGAGAAGACCAGTGACTTGTGTCCTTCTTCAATGAGTTCTTCAAGCTGCGGGATGAGGGTGTCGAGTTTGGCGTATCCATCATCTTCGCTTCCACGATCAAGCAGAGCAGGGTGGCACGCTGCCTGACGAAGTCGAAGCAGTGCTTCGAGAACGTGCATACGGGTTTTGCCCATCCCCTGTTCCTTGACGAGCCCAAGCAGCGAGTCTCGGTAGTGGTCGCGAAGTTCGGAGTACAGTTCCTGCTGCCGTTTTCCCATGCTGCAGTAAATTGTTTCTTCGAATTTTTCCGGCAAGTCCTTCGCAACTTCGCCTTTTGTACGACGCAGGACGAACGGCCGAACACCTGCGGAAATCAGCTGACGTGACTTTGCATTGGCAGCATCGGTCGCATGTGTTTTGAAAATGGAACTTCGCCCAAGCATTCCGGGGTTTAGGAACTCGAAGATTGACCACAAGTCACCCAGATGGTTCTCAATAGGAGTTCCCGAAAGGGCGACGCGATGGTTGGCCTTCAATAAGCGCGATGCTTTTGCTGCTTGAGACGATGCATTCTTAATTGTCTGTGCTTCGTCGAGCACAACGTAGTCAAACTGCTGCTCTTTGACTTCGATGATATCGCGACGCAAGGTTCCATAAGTCGTCAGCACGATATCTGTGTTCGGGATATCCGCAAACCGGCTCGAACGTTCGGGGCCGGTGTACTCCAGAAACGTTAAGTCGGTCGCAAACTTTTGGATTTCCTGCACCCAGTTGAACATCAACGATTTCGGAACAACAACCAGCGACGGAAGTTTTTTCGTGCGCGATGCGGCTCGTTCCTGGAACAGTGCCAGCATCTGGACTGTTTTTCCCAATCCCATGTCGTCCGCCAGACAACCGCCAAAGTGGTAGTCTTGCAGGAAGTGCAGCCATCCCAGGCCTTCACGTTGATACGGACGAAGCTCTCCACCGAAGTTCTCGGGTTCTGCACGTTCCTCGACACCATCGAAGGCGGCCAGCTTCGCTTTGAGCTCGAGATATTTTTCGTCAAAGTCAACGAATTCCTGTGCAGACAACAGGGCGTCAACGATTCCAATTTGGGTTGTTGAGAACTTCAAGCCCTCTTCGTCAATCGTTCCCAGACCTGCCAGAATTCCGTACTGCTGCAACCATTCTTCCGGAAGAATTCCAAGCGATCCATCGTCCAGACGGATCGTTTGATCTCCTCGTGTTAATGCTGCGAGAAGCTCCGGGAAGTTGGCTTTCCGACCTTCAAAGTCGACATCTGCCGTCAGCTCGAACCAATCAATTCCCGAGCGAACATTGAACTTGACTGATGCTGGTTGGCGAACCTCTTTTCCATCGGCTTGGACTTGCCAACCATCGGAGACCAGTTCACGAACCGAGCGTCCCAGTTCGCTGACCGGGATGTCGACGTCGTGTGCGCTCTGGCGGTGGTCCACCAGTCGGCGGAAGCCAAGCTCGTTCAGTTTAGACCAATACTCGAATTCCAACTCCTGATTTCTCAGCAGGCAGCGGCCTTCTTCTCTTTGGACAATGGCCCATTGTACGTTCGACGCAGCCACACTTGTTCCGAGATATTCGAATTCGATTTTTCCTTGAATTCGCTCGTGTCGCCAACCCCGTTTGCGAGGCGATCGAAAGACGAGTCTGGGGATCGGGTCAGGACGAACTTCTTCAAGCTGTAGTGACTCTGGAAGATCCAACTGAGGGAGAACCGGCATGTCGAGTAACCAGTCGACAAGATCCTGCTCTTCACCATCTTTCGCACTGAGTTGCTGCTCGCCCAGCAGCATTGGGACCCAGTCGAAAGCTCCGAAATCTTCTAGCTGAAAGATTGCCTCGTTAGTCGCGACGAGTCCCCCCGGGAGAACCAGTTCGCACTCGGACAATTGCATTTTCTCTTCGCCACGACGGACTTCTCCGATGAGTTGCCACGTCCCTTCTTCGTCATCCTGCCCAAGGACGAGACAAAGCTTCCACGCTTCTTCGTCATCCCAAACCAGTGGAGTCCAGTCTTTCTCCGGGCTATTCAGGTAACGCAGGCGTGCCGACTTTGACATCAACGGGAGAATCAAACTACAGAGTTCATAAGGAACGCGGTAGCGAAAGATTGACGTTTGGAATTCCGCCTGCTGCGCCATCCATCCAGTTCGCTCTGGAGTTCCGCCTGCCAGAAAAGCGAGAATACGTCGGTCGTCGGCGTGTTCAATTTCTTCGAGACGGTTCGGCCTCAGCTTAAGTGGTTTCAGTTTTCCCCATTGGCCATTACTTCGCCGTTGTCGCTGTGAAGTTTGAATGACAAGCTGCTGAGCTTTTTGGCTTTCAACAATATCGATTTCAAAGAAAATTTCGCGCTCACGCGATTCTGCCGTTGAGCCCGACTGAGAAGACCCAGGCATCTCGGAGCGGAGAGACTGGAGTTTCACTTCCCAGTCGCGCAGCTGCCTTTTGGAGGGTTTTGCAGGTGTTGACGTCGTCGCTGCCGTCGACGAAGAGGACGGTGAAGATTTAAACAACTCGAGAGAGTCGAATTCATCTTCGATCTCTTCAATCAAGTGCGATGGGGTATAGGTGGTGTCCGCTGCGAATGGCGGAATGTTGCCAGCCCGAGGAACTCCGGTCAGGTACTCACCCTCGTCGACGGAAAGAATCGTAGCCCACAAATGTTTACAGGCCGGTTCTTTTGCTTGTGCATCACCGACGCACGAGCAAAACATCCGCAGCTCACCTTCCTGGCGGCTCAGGTGTGTTTGATATTCGACTCCATCACGGACAATGCCATGCAGATCATCCGGTGAGACGCGTGCAATCGAGACTCGTTCTGCCTGAATATAGGCTTGTCCACGAAAGCGGATGTCTCCACGGAAACGACTTTCAAGAAGCTGTGCCAACGACACAAACGCCTCCTTGCCTTGGTATTTTAAGGTCGAGCGAACATGCAGACCACGATCTGCAAACCTCGACGAAAATGAAAAATCAGAAAGGAACGCCCAAAATTTGGAGCGCATCCTACAAGCCTAATCGAATCGCACGACCCATTGCCAGAGAGCACTCAAGGGAATTTCATGATTCCCAAGAGTTCGCAAAGATGCGAACTTCAAAATCGGAGTTCGCTGATTTGAACTCGTGCACAATACTCGCGATCAATAACTTCACAGCAAGTCTACTTGAGTCTTCAGCGTATTCAATGGTAACCAAACCTCCGCAGCAATGAAACAAAAAACTACACCATGAAAACAACACCTTGAAATGGCAGAAGAGACCGTCAGGCTATCCGCCCCCCGTCGTGGCACGCACTGAGCATTCTTTTATTCAATGCTTGCGGGAATCCCATCCTGAATCGTTGGGCGCAACAACTTCACTCCCAGCTCATTCCGAATTCGTGAACTGTCGCAACGTTTGCCAAAGTTCGCTGACGGCTCGTCTGGCATGAGCGGGGCAGGGGTTTGGAGGTGTTTTGCCAGCTCCGAATAAAACTCGAACCGGCGATTCGGTTGCTCATCACTGAGCAGATAGAGAGGGGAGGAAGGGGGGCCGCTCGCTAAGATAAATAAAACTTGCAGGATATCGTCGACATGAATCAAGTTCAGCCACCCATCGGGGTTGCCCGAAATCGGTTTCTGTTCTCGTAATTGTTCTTTGCGACCGATCAAACGCCCGGGGCCGTAAATTCCCGAGAGGCGTACGATCGTTGCATCACGATTTTCGTTGTGAGTGTAGAGTTCTCTGACAACATTTTCCGCGTCGAGGCAAATCTGTCCACTCTCATTTGCTGGTTCGCAGAGAGTCTCTTCGTTGACCCAATCACCGGTTGATTCGCCGTAGACACTCGTGCTGGAAACATAGATCAATCGCGGGATTCGATCAGCGATCTCACTCAGGACATTTTTTAAGCCCGCGACATAGACATCCCGTTTGTTCTCATCCGCACTTCGGTCATACCCGACTGCATAAAGGCACAAATCCGCTTGCGGTAATGATCGCAGCGACTCCGGTTCCAGAACATTCCCAATGACGGGGTTGATGCCAGCCAGTTGCAACGCATCGGCACGTTCCGGACTGCGAGTGAGTGCGGTCACTTGCCAACCACGTTCTAAAGCCTGCTTTGCGAACCGCTCACCGACATACCCGCAACCAATAATTAACACATGCATTGAAATTCACTTTGAAAATTGAGCGTGACACTTCACGCATCTGTCTCTCAGAAATTTTCTCTCTCGGCAATCAATCTTACGCATTGCCCCACGTTTTGACGATCCGCTGGAGAACAGCATCCGCAGAATTCAATACAGTTTTCTGCCAAGATGCCTCGGGAGGAGAGAATGCTTCTTTGAGTTTTTGCTTCGCTGCTTGAAATGTTTTTGAACCTCGGTCTCCCCAATGGTAGGCAGCGTTCTCCGCTCGTAAAGCTGCCAATACTGAAATTGAAGACGATGTTCCAAACTCCCAGCAAACGGAAATCGCTGCGGGATGCTGATGGCGAATCCAGCGGGAGAGACTCCCGCGTGCCTTATAGGCCGATTTCAACTGCTGTACGGGAAGGTTGGCGTTCACAGAATTGTTCAACCAGTTTCGCTCTTCTGCGGCAAGTTCGTAATCCAGCAAAAACTCGAACGCTCCACGCTTCCCGAGCCCAGAATGCAGGTCCAGATGCAGAACCGCCGCAGCGGACTGAAATTCCGGGAGTATGTGTGATTCAAAAAAACGCATCGTTTCAGTCGGTTCGCTTCCACCATAAAACAGGCCTAACGGGAAATCGTATTGCCCTTCGGCGACCGCCTGTTTCAAGTTTCCCAGACCATGCCTCATCGCCTTTGCGACCGCTTGCAATTGCGCCGGAAGTTCGAGTTTCGGCCAGGACTTCGGGTTCAGGAACGGATCGAGCTTTCGGTAAAATTCATGCGAGCCTTCATAGCGCTCGCCAGAGATCAAAAAGTTGCGGTTGAGATCAATGTTTGACTGGTCCATACGCCGAGATCGTGCGAATCCAAACGGGTTCAACGCATGCACAAGAATGACTTCAAGGCCACTTTGGGTGAACTTCTTCGCTTCGAGCTTTTGCAATGCTTGCAGCTGAATTGCCGATCCAAAGTAACCTTCGACCCCGTGCAGGCCGGAACTGATTATGAGTCTTCTATCAGGTGATTCAGCACCGATGCGAGCGACGTCCGTCCAGAGTTCTTCATCTCTCCCACCTTCGCGAGGATAAGAACTCAGCGACCATCCCCGCTCTTTGGCTGTCTCGCAAAATCGCTCTCGTGCAGTGATGTAGTCCGCAGAAAATTGAGATTGGATGGGCAGGGCGTTACTCCCTCTGGTAGAAATTGAAGTCTGATAGAAATTGAAACATCGAATTGACTACTATCACGCTTGGTAAATTTTCGTCAATCATACAGGACACGATCACATGCGCAAGTTGCTTCTTTCATTGACCCTCTTGGCGATGGTGAACGGCCATCTCGCAGCTCAGGAGGCCGAGCCGGTCCAATTCGCAAAACCGCTCGCTCAGCTGGAACTCCAGGACGGTGATTCCATCGTCTTCCTGGGAGACAGCATCACACATCAACGCCTCTACACGCAATACGTTGAGGATTATTTCTATACGCGGTTCCCGGAAATGCGGCTCAAGATTCACAACTCTGGAGTTGGTGGAGCTCGTGCCTGGGACGCCTTGCAACGATTTGACGATGACGTCGCTGCTTACAAACCGAAGTACGTGACTGTCTTGCTGGGGATGAACGATGGGACCTACGTTCCTTACCATGACGAAACATTTCAAACATACCGACAGGACATGATCAATGTTGTCGACCGGATTCAGGACATCGGAGCGACTCCAATTTTGATGGCTCCGACCATGTTTGATGCTCGCGCTGCTCGGCTCAACCCTCGTCGGAAACGTGATCCCAACTCAACAGCTCTCTACAATTCCGTGCTGGCCTATTACGGAACATGGTGCCAGGAAATCGCCACAGAACGTGGGCTCGGCTTCGTCGATATGTGGTCACCGCTGAATCAAATCACGTTCAATCGACGCAAAACAGATCCCAACTTCACCCTCATCGCAGATGCCGTTCATCCAGGGGCTGCGGGACAAGTCGTGATGGCGACCGCCATGATCGACAACTTGGGGCTTCCAAGACGTGTCTCGAATATCAAAATCTCCAAAGCAGCCAATGGTGACTGGGCAGCGAAGGTGACCGGGGGAGAAATCAGCGAGATCAAAGAGACTGAGGATGGCATCTCTTTCCAGTGGGAAGCTGATTCACTCCCTTGGGTTCTTCCAGAAGAAGCTGCTCAAGGAGTCAGGCTGACACGCCTGGGGCATCGCCTCAGTGGGGAAATGCTCGAAGTTCACGGGCTCAAGCCGGGGAAATACGACCTTCTTATCGACGGCCAAAAGGTTGGGACGTATGACTGGACAGCTCTTGGGCGACATATCGAATTGCAAGGCAATGCGAAGACTCCCCAATACCAGCAAGCGCTCGCCGTTGCGATGAAGAACAAAGAACGCAACGAAACCGTCATTGGGGAATTGCGGAAAGAATGGCTTGGCTTTCAACGCTATGCCCGAACCAGAAGAAGTGCCGAAGCTGCTCCTGATAATGAGCAACTCCAAAAGCAGCTGAAAGTTCAAGAAGCTGGTGTCGAGGGAATCGTCGAAAGGTCTGCGAAGCTGACAGCTGACGCGACGGCTCTCGAAGACGAAATCTTCGAGATGAACACCCCGCCAAAGCGAGAATACGTCCTCAAATTGGCGAACTGATCTTTTCCGATTCTGCATCAAACACCTAAACTGACAGTCCCGAAGACAAAGTGTTTTCGGGACTGTTTTTGTTGTTGCGAAGAAAGATGTACGGATTCTGTCTCGCAGAGATGTGCAACTTGCCACATGAGAAGCACTCTTTGTGGGAATATCATTGCGGCCTGTGAAAACTCCTCACACACTTAACTCCTCACTTCCCAGATGCATCACGGAAGAAGCATTCCCTGGACTCTCGTTGCCGTCCCGATCATCACCCTGCTTTTGTTGCTGCTGGGGATTTCGGGAATCGGCCGTGGAGACGAACTTGCAAGTGCAGGGGTGTACGCACCTCGTCAGGTGATGTGGCTGTTCTTTGCAGCCGCTGCGATGGTTGTCAGTTTGGTTGTGCCTTTTCGTCAGCTGAAAGAGTGGGCTTATCCGGCTCTGATTTGCTCAATTGTCATGCTGATCGCGGTTTACTTCTTCCCTCCTCGCAACGGAGCCCGTCGCTGGATTCCGCTCGGGTTCATGTATTTGCAGCCGTCAGAACTTGCTAAAGTTGCTTACATTCTGGCGATTAGCCGTTACCTGATGTTCCGTGAGAATCATCGAACCGTTGCTGGATTGGTCGTTCCTTTTCTGATGACTTGCGTTCCCGTAATTCTCATCCTTCGCGAACCCGACCTAGGGACCTCACTACTGCTGTTTCCAGTGCTGTTTGCGGTGTTGTTTGCAGCGGGTGCCAGGTTTCGACATCTCGCCACAACGATCATCGCTGGGGTGTTGATCCTGCCGATGCTCTGGTCTGTCATGAGTGTTGAGCAGAAGTCTCGTGTAACAGCACTTTTCCGGCAGCGCGACTCGGGCTCACCACAAACCGGTGATGGCTATCACCTGTGGCAATCGAAGCAAATGCTTGCACTCGGAGGAAAGTGGGGGAGTTCCGTCGACGGCATGCCGCTTGATGACCCGGCTGCTTATCGGCTTCCCGCCGGGCGAACTGACTTCGTTTACTGCCTGATCGGTGAAAAGTGGGGGCTTCCGGGGACACTGGGGGTGTTGGCCCTTTTTGCAGCCTTCTGTTTATGCGGACTCCACATCGCAGCGAAGACACGTGACCCGTTCGGCCGCCTCGTTGCAACTGGAATCGTCGCCATGATCGGGACGCAGGCTCTCTTTAACATGGCGATGACAGTCGGCCTGGCACCAATCACCGGCCTCACACTGCCGCTTCTCAGCTATGGTGGTTCATCTTTAGTGACGACATGCCTGAGCATCGGCCTCCTCGCCAACATCGCCCTTCGCCCCGGCTACGACCTCGCCGGCCAACCGTTTCAGTTCGATGGAAAATGAGTCCCTGAGGAGTTGACAAGTTGAGTTTCTATGAATCGTTCCTGTAGAAGTGAGTAGAACGACAGCTCTATGAAGCACCAACGCCTGACACTGAAAAGGCAACGAGTGCAGCCGACGGATGCGACCGGTTGCAGCTGGGCATTTTTCGCGTTGTTGTTCGCGATCTTCTTTGGTCAGTTTTCAGTTTGGGTCGGAGTTCTGCTGTTGCTCGCCATCCCATTCTGCCTGATCTGGCAAGTATGGAGGTGGGTTGCTCTCTGGAAGGCTCACCAAGCTGTCTTGAAATGGTGCAAAGAGCATTATCCGGATGCTGGTGGGTCGCCCATCGTGGATTTGATGATTGCAGTCACAGAAGAGACTTCAGTGCCAATCGAGTCAATGCAGCCAACAACATCGCTCGACTCACTGAACTCTCGGCTAAAACTGTTCGATGAGGAGATCGAAGAACGATTTACTCGGCAAAACCAAGAGATCCCGGACGATTTTCTACAAGAGGGCTACGAGCTTGAAATTGGTATCGATTTCGAAACTGAACAGAGTGAAATCGAGAATGTCACGCTCGATCAAGTTCGAAACGAACTCCGCCTTAACTTGATCTTTGGGCTGCTCCATGATGCCCGAATTCTGGATCTGAATGCAGAAGATTTCGAGGGTGCAACTCTGGGACAGTTAGTTCAATTTGTGGTCACCGAGACACGACGTAAGCAGATTCGAACTTAATGTTGATGTTCAGCCTCGTGGGGGCAGTTCATAGAGTCGAGGAAGGGGACTTCGCGGGCACAAAAAGCATTGGAAATGCTCTTGCTGCATGAAAAAAGCCGAGGGGATGAATCCCCTCGGCTGAAACATATTCATGTTTGACTCATCGTGAAAAAACGTCACATCACCGAAGAAAGTAGCAGTGACTCATTTCACGAGGCGTTTGGATTATTCCTCTTCGCCATCGTAATCATCGTCGTCGTCGTCGTCACTTTCGTCTTCGCTGTCGGTGAGACCTTGCTCAGCGAGAACAGCTTTGCGAGAGAGTTTGACGCGGTTTTGGTCATCGACAGCGATCACTTTGACATCAATCGCTTCGCCAACTTTGACGACATCGGCAACAGATTTCACGAACCCGTCTGAGAGTTCGCTGATGTGCAGCAAGCCATCTTTTCCAGGTGCGATTTCAACGAAGGCTCCGAAGTCTTTGATCGAACTCACAGTTCCACTGTAAATGCGGCCGACTTTGATCTCTTCGGTAAGTGCTTCGATGTGAGCGAGTGCTCCTGAACAAACTTCTTTATTGTCGCCAGAAATTGTGATTGTTCCATCGTCGACAATATCGATTTGAGCTCCGGTGCTCTCCTGAATTGCGCGGATTGTTTTCCCGCTTGGTCCGATCACGAGGCCAATTTTTTCAGGATTGATCTTGGTCGTAACGATACGAGGTGCTGAATCAGGAAGTTCCGGACGAGGACGACGAATCGTGGAGAGCATGGTTCGCAGCAATTCCCGGCGGGCAATTTTAGCCTGCTCAAGTGTTTTGCGGATGATCTCTTCGTTGATCCCGTCGATTTTGAGGTCCAGTTGAATCCCGGTGATTCCCTTTTGCGACCCGGCCACTTTGAAGTCCATGTCGCCAAAGTGATCTTCGTCACCAATGATGTCGGTCAGCAATACGTAATCGTCGCCTTCTTTGATGACGCCGACTGAGATTCCTGCAACCGGTTGGCTGATTGGAACACCAGCTGCCATCAGTCCCAATGTCGCACTGCAAACCGATGCCATCGAGCTCGATCCATTTGATTCGAGGATGTCGGAGATGATGCGAATCGTGTATGGGAAGGCTTCTTTTTTCGGCAACACGGGAGCGACCGAACGCTCAGCCAGTGCACCGTGACCGATTTCACGACGACCCGGTCCACGAATCGGACGGCATTCGCCGACGGAGAATGACGGGAAGTTGTAGTGCAGATAGAAGCTTTGGTTGATTTCGTCAAAGAGTCCATCAACACGTTGCTCGTCACGGACGGTTCCAAGAACCACAGTTGCCAACGACTGTGTTTCACCACGTGTGAATAGTGCTGAACCGTGTACAACCGGAAGCAAGTCGACTTCACAGTCAATTTGACGCAACTCGTCTGTTCCACGACCATCGAGGCGTTTTCCCGACATGGTCAAGGAGCGGCAAACCTTCAAATCGGTTTGGTAGAAGGCTTCCTTCAGATCGGCAAGGGTGCGACCATCTTCAAGCTCTGTTTCCTCACCGGGGAAGTACTTCTCGATGGCTGCATCGCGAACAGCTTTTGTGGCTGCGGAGCGTTCGACTTTTTTGGTGTTCTGACGAGCCTCTTTGATTTTTCCGGAGAACTCTTTCTCTACAGTTGAGAGCCAGGGGTTCTCGGCTGGGGCTTCGTACTCGAAAGGCTCGATATTGGCCTTTTTGAAGAGTTCACTCTGCATTTTGCAAATTTCGATGACAGCTTCGTGCCCGAACATGAGGGCATCAACCATTTGGTCTTCAGGGATCTGGTCACCGAAGCCTTCAATCATCAAGACTGACTCTTTGCTTCCCGCCATAACGAGATCGAGGTCAGACTCTTTCATTTGCTCCACAGTCGGGAACAGGATGAATTCGTCGTCAATCATCCCGACGCGAACACCTGCAATTGGTCCCTGGAATGGAAGGGGAGCGACGCCCAAAGCTGCGGAACCACCAGTGATGGCCCACACATCGGGGTCATTTTCTCCGTCGCAAGACATCACGTTGATCATGACCTGCACTTCATCGCGAAATGTCTTCGGGAAGAGTGGGCGTAATGGACGGTCGGTCAATCGGCAGGTGAGAATTTCACGTTGTGTTGGTCGGCCTTCGCGCTTGAGGAATCCTCCAGGGAATTTTCCGGCAGCTGCAAATCTTTCGCGATAATCAATCGTTAAAGGGAAGAAGTCTGTCCCTGGTCGAGATGGCCCTGTTTGTGATGCGATGAAGAGAGAGGTGTCGCCATATTGAAGAAGAATCGAGCCGCTTGCCTGCTTAGCAAGCTGGCCGGTGGTCAACGTCAGTGTTCGGCCGGCAATTTCTTTTGAAACCTGAACTTTTTTACTCACAATATTTTCCTACTAGTGCGGATTTGTGAATGGTGTAGCACGCAGAACTTTAAGAAACGCTGCGTAATCAAAAACCGCGGGTGCAAAATGAATTAGCAAAATGCTAAAAACAACAAAAACAATACAGAAATTACGATAGATTTCTTTGAGAAATGCAGATCGTGCTTCTCGAACAGGGGAGCATTACGGGCTGACTTAAAGCGAACGTTGCCAAAATATTCTGCCCACTGATTCCGGGCTTATTCCCGGTTGGACCTGAAGTGACACGACTCTCAAAGTCTTTCACTGACTCACTCACCTGCTCATCATACGTCGCTCAAGCCAACTCAGCCTTGAATGTGAAAACCGGAGTCTTTCCCCCGCTTTTCTTGCCCGCGAGGATCGTTTTCACGATTTTGTTGACTCTTCGCGACGAGGCGAAAAGCCAAAACAAGTGCTGGAACTGCTTTAGACGCTTCTCGAAAGTGATGATCGTTGAATTCGGAGAATCGAAAAAAGCCCTGCCACGAAAATCGTGTCAAGGCTCATCGGTTGCTCAAGCAATCAGATGGTTCAACATCTGGTACACAAACTTCTTGTCCGAATTGCAGACCATAAAAATCCCTTACCAGTAGACATCCCGAGGTCAACAACGACCTGACTCGGACACGTCTTGAACCGGGGCTACTTACGGATTCCCAATCGGGTGATCAGGTCAACATAACGACCTGGGTCTCTTTTCTTGACATAATCCAGAAGACGACGACGACGGCTAACCATCATCAACAGACCTTTTCGGCCTGCATGATCCTTGTTGTGCTCTCGCAAGTGCTCAGTCAACGCATTGATACGATGAGTAAGCACAGCAATCTGCACATCCGGAGAACCAGTATCGGTACTGGAGTTCTGGAACTCGCTGACCAGTTCGGTTTTACGTTCTTTCGTAATTGACATTCCACTCGGCTCCTACGCCGCTTTTGCCACCGGTGTGGCAAACTCTCTATTGAAATAACTGTTTTTCAAACAAGTTGGGGACTTTATCAGCTTTTGAGACCAAATCAAGAGTCCCGGCAAATGCTCTCGGTCAAAAAATTAGGTTGAATCAATTTGATGTCACAGAAACTTGGGATTTCAAAGAACGTTTTCCGGTTGAGAGTGGTAATTATTCATAGAGGATGGTCCACCTGTATAGGGGCGTCCACTCATTGGCGAAGATTTGATTGAATACCGATCGATTTTCACCTATGATATCAAGCTCGGGGTGAATGACCTCATATTCTGTACTCTTTTGAGAAATAAGGGGTTTCGACGATGTCGAAAGCAATGCGAGATATGCCTGCCTGGGGTATCAGCCTGGTGATCAATCTGTCGATCCTTGCTGCCTTCAATTATATCGTCCTGGAGTCTCAGAAAGACCTTGACAGTACCACGATTACGAGTGTGGTCGACGACAAATTGCAGGAAGAAGAGTTGCGGTTCAACGAAACTGCGATGGATCAAGTCGGAACCGACGGAACTGGCGTCAGCATGTCGCCATCGCTGCAGGTTGCTACTGCTGTTGCAGATAAGGCAGAGTCCCGTGAAGAGGAATTTGACGAGGTCTTCAATCCAGAACTTCGCGATTTTGCCAGCGAATCCATTGATCACACATCCGAAGACCTTGCTCAAGAGTTTGACAACAAAGGGACCAGTGACAAAGTCGAAGGTGGTGTCGAAGGGGCCTTGGATCGTGCAGCTTATGAGATTCGCAACTCTTTGCGGTCTCGCAAAACAATGGTGATCTGGCTGTTCGATGCTTCTGGTTCTCTCGATGAACGCCGGGAAGCGGTCGCCAATCGCTTTGATAACATCTACAAGCAGGTTGGTGAAACGGGCGACACGGATTCTCTCTACACGGTCATCGCTTCTTTCGGTGCAAAGGCAAATCTTCACACGCCAGAGCCGCTTCAAGACCCTGCTAAATTGAGTGAGATTGTCCGCAAGGAAATCAAGAAGGATGAGTCCGGCAAAGAAATGGTCTTTTCGGCCGCGAAGTTGACTCTGGAAAAATTCCAGAACTGGCATCGCAGTAAAGGCCCCTGGAACAAGCTCGTTTTCATCATTACGGATGAAAAAGGAGACGATGCGGACCAATACCTCGAAAACGTCATTACACTTGGTAAACGGACAAACACACGATTTTTTACCATCGGAAATGCAGCCATCTTCGGTCAGCTGAAAGGCTACGTGGAGTACACATATGAAGATGGTTATGTTGACTACTTGCCTGTGGATCAGGGACCAGAAAGTGCGTTCCCTGACGCCGTTCAACTCCCATTCATTGGAAGTGGGCAAGACTGGAAGCTGAAGCAGATGTCTTCGAGTTACGGACCATATGCCTTGACTCGCCTCTGTGCTGAAACCGGTGGAATGTACTTAATCACCGAAGAGACACGCGGATACAACTTCGACCGGGCAGTCATGAGAAGGTATGCTCCTGATTATCGTCCTGTTCGCGTTATCAAGCAAGAAATCGCCAAGAATGGAGCGAAGCGGGCTTTAGTGAATGTCGCAGAGATGACATACCGCTCAAGCTCGCCGATTCCGGAACTGACGTTCCGTGGCTACAACGACAACATTCTCCGTACTGATATCACAGAAGCTCAAAAACCAGTCGCAGAAATCGATTATGAATTAAAACGTCTCTACGATGGTTTGAGTACTGGGACTAAAGATCGAGACTCATTACGGGAACCTCGTTGGCAGGCTGCTTTTGACCTTGCCATGGGACGTATTCTGGCGATGCGCGTTCGGTACTTTGGTTACAACACGATGCTGGCGAACATGCGTGTGACACCGAAGTCGTTTTCAAGTGAGAAAAACAACATGTGGCGACTTGTTCCTTCAGATGAAATTCTGACAGGACCGGAAATGCGAAAAGCTGCTGCCTCCGCTAAGGAATACCTCAAGCGAGTCATTGACGATCATCCCGGAACTCCTTGGGCGATGCTCGCTACAAGAGAACTTGAAATGGATTTAGGTTGGTCGTGGGAGGAATACAGCGAAGCAATCCCCGGTTCGAATGGAATGCTCCGTGCAAATCAGGAAGAAGTCGCCCGGCTTCTCCTCGCCGATGAAGAACGCCGAGAAGTTGCTCGGCAAAAAGCTGCCAAACCACGTGCAAGACCGAAGCTGTAAAACCGGCTGAGTTCTCGCTCTGAAGGTTCACCCTCTTACCTTAATCTCTCAGCTGCCGTACAATCTGGAGAGGACTTCTGCATGGAAGCGTGTCCTGTCATTCGTTTTCGATAAAAGCTATCGTTTGGGCTACATAAAAGTTGGATTTATATTTCAATCGATTTGAGACATGACATGCTCGGAAAAAGTGCTCCCCCAATTATTATTTCCATCGTTGTCCATGCAGCACTGCTTGGCGCGATGGCATTTTATAAGCTTCAACTCAACGACGAATCCGATGTCGTCGCTGTTGAAACTGTTATTGCGGATGAGCGTGATCAGCAGGAGTTTGAGCAAGAGCTGACAACGGACATGAATGTCTCTGAGAATCTGTCTGTGCAATCCGGCGGGATGGTCACAACGAATCTTGGCTCAGCTGCCGCTTCACCAGTCGCCCAGACGAAAATTGAAGCCTCTGAGGCCCTGAAGGACCCAGAGATCAACGTCACTACGATTGCTGATATCTCACTTCCTGGTCTAGGCGAAATTGCAGTCGATTTGGGGGAAGGCGAAGTCTCCGGGGAAGTCGGAGCACGCGTTGAAGGATACGGGGCAGCGATGCACCGGATCACTCTTGAATTGACTCGCATGATGAAAAAGCAGCCTGTCATGGCCGTCTGGCTTTTCGATGCATCAAGCAGCCTTGCCGATGATCGTGAAGAGATTCAGAACAACTTCGATAAAATTTACGAAGAGCTCGACATCGCCAAAAAGCAGGCCACTTCGGGCAAGCAGCGTTACGCTGCACTCGAAACAATGATTGCCAGTTTTGGAGAGAAAACTTATCCGCACCTGAAGAAGCCGACCGGCGATCTTGATGATATTCGTAAAGCGATTGGCGAAATCAAAGAAGACCCAACCGGAAAAGAAAACATGTATACCGCGATTGCGGGTGCAATCGACCAATACTCCGTCGGGGCCAAACGATCGGATCGTAAGCTCGCCATCATTGTTGTCACAGATGAAACGGGTGACGACGAAGCCATGCTCGAAGAGGTCATTGCGAAAGCGGAGCGTGCTGGCTCCCCAGTCTACTTCCTCAGCCGTGAAGCAATCTTTGGCTATCCCTATTCACAGATTCGCTGGGTCGACGAAGAAACGAAACTTCCATTCTGGATTCGAGTCGATCGTGGACCTGAAACCGCCTTCCCGGAATGTTTGCAGTATGATGGATTCCATCGTCGTTGGGATTCTGCATCAAGTGGATTTGGACCTTATGGTCAAGTTCGCCTCGCCAAGAAATCTGGGGGGATTTTCTTCCTGCTCAACAGTGAAGAGAAGAACATGACCGGTGCTTTGGCGCAAACGCAGCGAAAGTTTGACGACCTCGCCATGAAAGAGTACGAACCGTTGCTGTTGTCTCGTCGAGACTACGAGGCATCGAGAAACAAAAGTGAATTCCGCAAAACGATCTGGCAGGTCATTGTCGCCCTCAACCCGCATTCAGGATACGATCCTCAACTCAATATTCGTCATGAACACTACCCCATGGATATTGCTGAGTTCAAAGCTGAAGGAAAACTTCAGTTCGACAAGGTCGTTCGAGCAATGAATAAAGTCCAGGAAGGAGTGAATCGACTCGAAAAGGTGCAGTCACTTCGAGACGAGGAGCGAGAACCACGTTGGCGTGCAGCTTACGATTTAGCCTACGCTCAACTGCTGTGCTATCGCGTTCGTCAGTTCCAATACCTGCTTGCTCTCGACAAACATGTTAAAGAGAATCCAAAGCCCAAAGATCCGAAGCATAATGAATGGTACAAGGCATACACCAGGGATATGCTCCCACCTGATGAACAACAGGTGAAGGCCACGAAGGTCGACATGGAGGAGCTTGAGAAACAAAAAGCTCTTGCTTTCAAGATGTACGATCGAGTGATCAAAGAGCATCCAGGCACTCCTTGGGCACAACGTGCTCAAGCAGAAAAAAGCTGGGGGTTTGGCGTGAAGTTCGTGAGCCGATTCTGGAGTCCCAGGTACGATGATCCAAAAGTGCAGGCTCGTGTTCCAAAATTTTAATCGCATCATCCTCGACAAAATATCAACGACCGAAGAAACTCTCTTCGGTCGTTTTTTTGTTCCAACTCAATGTGTGATTTGAAGCATCAGAGTGCATCTCCATCACCAGAATGTGAATCCGAGCAGTTTGCTCTACCACGTGCTCGTGAAGAACGCCTTTCATCATTAAAGTCGCTGTTCACCACGAAGCAGAACCCGAACACCAATTTGAAAGATGCGCTAAAGGATTGAGGAGACCTATGCCTGATAACTGGACAACAGTCGGACAAACGCAGGACGGCCAGGAATATGGACGCCTTCAACTTCAAAATGAATATCTCCGTGTGAATCTGACCAATGCAGGGGCGTCGGTCGTTTCAGTTGAAGCTCCTGATAAAACAGGGAACTGGGCAAACATCACCGTCACCGCTCCTGACCTCGAGTATTACCTGTCGAATCCGTCATCTCTTGGAGCGACTCCGGGACGGTTCGCAAATCGAATCGCCCGTGGGCAATTCGAACTCGACGGAAAGACTTACAACCTTGCGATCAACAACGGCCCCAACCACTTGCATGGTGGGAATAAAGGGTTCGCAAAGAAGGTCTGGCAGTTACTCAACCCGCAGCAGGATCAAGTCACGTTTCGTCTGATCAGCCCTGATGGAGATGAAGGCTACCCCGGAGAACTCACTGTCGATGTCCTGTATCGTCTTGACGGACACGACCTTGTGATGGAATACAGTGCAACAACAGACGCTCCGACTGTGCTCAACCTGACAAATCATACTTATTGGAATCTCTCAGGCGATGGGGAGGTATATGATCATGTCCTCAAGCTCTACGCGGATCGAGTTTTAGAGAATGACGCCGACGTCCTTCCCACCGGAAAGGTTCTCGATGTTGCAGAGACTCCGTTCGATTTCCGGTCTCCAAAACGCATTGGGGCAGAGATTGACAAGGTCGGCAACGGGTACGACAACTGCTTCCTGATTAACCGTTGGGATCAGTCGCTCAAACTTGCGGCTGAAGTCAGCGACCCACATTCCGGCCGCACAATGAAAGTGCTCACCACCGAGCCTGGCGTGCAACTCTACACCGCCAATCATTTCAACAAGAGTGAAGCGACAGCAGGGAGAGATCGGCACACCAGCTTTTGTCTGGAATGCCAACATCTGCCCGACACTCCTAACCACAAGCACTTCCCGACAACAGTCCTTCGCCCCGGCGAGAACTATTCGCAACAAACGATTTACCGGTTCGGCATCGCCGAATAGACGTATAAAGCTGTTTGCCACGAGGCAGAACCGAAACACCAATGCAGGAAAGCTGATCGTGCAGCAACACCTGTTTCGGTCGCTCACAGCACTTTATGATTGGTTCCAGCCTTCAACGTAATCGTCGCTAAAGAGAAGCTGAAGACGCTCTGCGCGATCGTCCCCTTCGCTGGCGACGATTTGAATCGCGTCCGCAAGCTGTTTCATTCGTGAATCGTTTTGGACATCACCAGCTCCATCCGCCCGGTGGATTCGGTCCAGCGCGGCTGCCAGATTCAAAAGCTCGCAGCGCATCTCGAGAAATTGACGTTCAAAGATATCTTGAGCAGATTGCAAACTTGGCATCGGATTCTCCTGTCAGTGATTATTCGGCTTGGGAAGGTGCAGTTTGTTCGACCATGCGAACAGTCACACCTTGCTGAGCCATATATTCTTTTGTTTCTTGAATTGTGAACTCACCGTAATGGAAGATGCTCGCAGCCAGTGCAGCGCTCGCACCACCTGCGGTGACTGCATCACATAAATGCTGGGGATGCCCAGCTCCTCCGCTGGCAATCACCGGAATGTTCACAGCCTCAGAAACGGCTTTCGTGATTTCGATATCGAAACCGTCTTTTGTCCCGTCTGCATCCATGCTTGTCAGGACCAATTCCCCAGCTCCCAGACGTTCAACTTCTTTTGCCCATTCAACAGCGTCAAGCCCCGTCGGTTTTCGACCACCATTCACGTGGACGTCCCAATAGACTTGCTCGCCCTCTCCATTCTTGCCCGGTCTTGGTTGGACTCTCAGATGCTCAGGAACCGATTCCGGGATCGTAGCTCCTGCAACCGGGACTCGTTTGGGGTCGATGTTGACGACGATACACTGGCTCCCAAATCGCAGCGCTGCCTCTTTCACGAAGTTTGGGTCAGTGACAGCAGCGCTGTTGATCGAAACTTTGTCGCACCCGGCACTTAGAAGCTTTCGAATATCATCAAGTGTGCGAATCCCGCCACCAACAGTCAGCGGCATGAAAACGACTTCACTCGTGCGAGCGACGACATCGAGAATGATATCTCGTTCTTCGTGGCTGGCGGTGATATCAAGGAAGACGAGTTCGTCAGCTCCCTCGTTTTCATATCGAGCAGCGATATCCACCGGGTCTCCAGCATCGCGCAGGTTGAGAAAGTTCACACCTTTCACAACTCGACCAGCGTGAACGTCTAAACAGGGAATAATTCGCTTCGCCAACATGATGTGATCTCAGCAGGGAGTGATCGTTTTGTGAAGGACTGATTCGAAAACGAAAGTCGTGAGAGAGTGTTTGGGACAGTGCATAGAAATGTGCGACTTTCTATATAAAAGCACTCTCCACCGACACAATGAACACGGACGTGTTCTAGCGTATGACTCAAAATTCAGAGACCAAATTCGACTTTTCGGGTCAGTACCAAAGTTTGTCCAGAACAGTCATGATATTCTTCAATGCCTTAAACCACAACGAATGATAAAATTGACGCTTTATGGTTGAGTCTCCATACTAACACTTCATCCAAGACACACCCTGAAGCAAATCCGATATCGGTCTTTACGGCAGCACCAGCATTTTCAATGCTTGAGACCGATGTATCCCAGAGATGAATAAGGAAAGTTTGATGTTCGACCCGGCGATGTTGCAGCGCAGTGCAGATGTACGTGGCATTTACCCAAACCAGATCAATGAAGAACTTGCCTGGCTCTCTGGGAAGTATCTCGTTCGAAGCTTACGAAAAATGTTGGGCGAAGATGTTACTCCCGGAATTCTCGTCGGTCGCGATGGAAGGACGTCATCGCCAGCCATTTATGCAGCACTGATTCAGGGGATCTCCGCTGAGGGAGGGCGTCCGATCGCCAGCGGACTTGCCACAACCGACATGATTCAATGGGGAGTCGGGGAAGGGAGATGTGGTGCTCATGCTGGCGTCATGATCACTGCTTCGCACAACCCAGCTGAGTACAATGGCATTAAAAGTGTTTTCAAAAATAAAGAGACCGGAGGAGTGGACGTCATGCGTCCGTCGGATCATCTTGCTCCGCAATTTGAAGAAGATGGAGAGGACGGCTCCGCGAGTGATTCGGTGACAGCACCGTTTCCGGCAGCTGGCAAGATGAACCTTCAGGAAGATTTTGTGGAAGCCGCCTTGTCTCGATCGAACCGTTTGGGCGACGCCTCCGGGAAGATCGTCCTCGACCCCGGAAATGGAGTCGGTGGCTTGTTTCGGCCGCTTCTGAAAACGGCTTTAGAACGACGCGGAGCAAAAGTTGAGTTGCTCGCAGTGGCTGAGCAGATCGATGGCCGATTCCCAACTCGTCCCTCCAATCCCGGCTTGCCAGGAGCAGTTGAGTTGTTGCAAGAAACTGTCATTGCAGAAGGGGCTGCCTTCGGGGCTGCCTTCGATGGCGATGCCGACCGAGTCTTCCTCGTTGATGAATGGGGGCAGTTTGTTTCGGGATCAGTCATGTTGGCGGCCTTAGCCAAGAATATGGTTGAAAAGAACAATAACAGTGGGGCCGTGGTCTACTCGGCAGTCTCTTCCTGGATTGTTCCAGAAACAGTTCGTGCCGCAGGAGGCCAGGCGATTCTCTCCCGCGTTGGTCAAGATGCTGCCAAAGTTGCCCTCGCAAAAACAAACGCAGTCTTCGGTGGTGAATCATCCGCTCACTACAACTTCCCCGACACATACTGTTTAGACTCCGGGTTGTTTGCGATGGTCACCTTCTGGGACATGCTTCTAGAGTCCGGCCTGAGTTGCTCGCAACTCCTCGGTCAACTCAAACCATGGCCGAATAGCGGAGAGGTCAACCTCCGAGTTGAATGTGCCGATTGGAAATCGATGAGTAGCGAAGTCATCGCTGCAATCAAATCTGAATTCAGCGATGACTCAAAAGACAGCTATGTGCTTGATATCGACGGCGTCAGTGTCTTCAATCCAAGAGTGCCAGAGTACGCAACCGCGGACGACGTTTTCACAATCGACCAACAGGGTGACCCGACCGGTAAGGTCTATCGACAAGTCGAGGATTACACTCCTGATTGGTGGTTCAATGTTCGTGCATCCAATAACGAACCATTGCTGCGGCTGAACTTCGAATCACGAGATGCCTCTGAAGTCGCTGGCCGAACTTACTCCCTGATCTCCAGAATCCGTGAACTCTGCGGCGATCGAGCCAAAATCACTGTCCAGGATTGGGGGAATTTGAAGTAACAAGAGCAAAGCCAATTTCAGACTTCACTAAAAAAGTAGCACTGAAAATGCATTAGCCGGATACTTGACGTGTCCGGCTAATGCAATGAAGGAAATCGTATTCGCGTTTGGTCTCCTGACATTTCCGGTCAGTTCAAACGCATCGGTAAGAAGTTGAAAGTACCGAGACCGTCGAACCGTTTTTTTGTCAACAAATTTACTTCCTCTTTGAGTCGCTCTTGCGACGATTGTCATTTCTCGAAGAGTGGTTGTCTCCGTTCTCTTGTATTGGTGGGATATCTGAATCGGTATCACTTACTAGAAGATTTGTGCGAGCAAAAAGACCGGTAAGGCTATCGTTGTCATCTCCCAAGGCGACCACAACGTCGTTAAATTCAACTCCCACGAGGAAAACGTGATCGTCGCCGCCGCCAAAATCGACGCAGAGGTTCGGTTTGCGACCTGCCGGGATGGTGACAGTTGTTTCGCCGTTCACCAGACTTCCGTCGCTTGCAATTATCGTGATTCCGAACTCCGATTCGATCACCAAAACGGAATTGTTTTCTCGGTTTCCGATCATGTGAATTCGATTGCTTTGGTCATCAAACTCAACAAGGATATCGCTTTCCTCGATCGCACCTGTGAAGAACGGACTGAGAGAAGTCTTGCGAACTGTCGTGTTCGCGAGGACAACCTTACGCAGCGAGATGCTTTCCAAATCGATAATCGCCTCAACTAGTGGTGACTGCAGGTCGGGGTCGTTCGTGTGATAAAACTCATCTGCAGACTGAAGACGGGAGAACTGATCGAGCAGGACAGTCCTGACGAGCAACCCGGTGCTCCCGCCGGAGACATGATCCTCTGCCAGTCCGCCAACCCAGGCATCCACGTTATCAACGGTTTCGTATAAGTTTTCTAACTCCGTTTGCAAATTGGCGTCGCTGGTGATTTCAGCGAATTCTGTCACGCGAGAAAGGCCAAAAGCTTCCCGCATTGAATTGTAGTCGGAGAGACCGTGATCTCGACCTCGCTGAATATTGAGTGCTGCCAAATCGAACCCTCCAGATCCCGCAGGACCAAACAGAAAAGTTCGCAAATCGCTGACGACTTTCGTGTCGATCTCCTGGCAAGGGCTCAGCGGAAGACCGGCAAGAAGGAGGTCAACATTTGCAGGATTGTCCATCAGGAAAGTCGGATTGAAAAACGCTTCAGAGAGATGAATCGTACCGCTCTCACCAACTTCGATATTCGTCGACAACATGCTATGTCCGAAGCGATAACTTGCTGTCGCAAATTCGGTCGAAATCGAAGGGACCGACGGAGAAACGACGGGGTTTAAAGCAGCCCCTTCGCCAAGCAGAGCGGGAATGAATTCGTTATATGAGATCTGCTGCAATTCCGCCTGAACAATTTTCCTCGCCAGCTGATAAATTTGCTCGTCGCTGGCATCCGGATCAAGCAGTTCAATGAGGTGGCACAACCGATTGTGCTCTCGGATGAAGAGGGTGTGCAGCGAGGTCAAAACAACATTTTCATTTCCTCGAATATCACCAACAAGAAAACCTCCCGGAGCACCCGCATTCGGTAAACCGACATCATTGATCGGAGGCATGTCTCCATCGCTTGTCCGTAATCTTCCTCCAGAAAACTCACGAATCATCGCCGACCGAGTTTCATTGGAGCCGTACACGTTTGAGGCATCAATGAAGCTGGTGATCGAGTTGACCTGTTCCCGCGGAACACCAGGAAGTCCGGTCCCGCTGGCAAAGTCAGACCGATCAAATGCTATGGGTGATGGACCGAGAGGGTCGTCATCATCCTCAATTTCAATATCGGCAGTCCCATTCGAAGAGGCCGTTTCAGTGAGATCAATATCATGGTCGAGAAACTGCCCCCAAGCCCAGGTCCAGTTCGACATCCCACGAGCGTTTGGAATGACTCCGTCTTGATGAACAACAGCGTTACTAATAGTCCGGGCGTTTGCACGATCAATCGATGAAATGATGGTTGTCCCGGAACCATCATCTGGGTAGTCAGCTGGTGAAATTCGGATCTGGTTTGCGCCAGTTTCTCCACCGGCCGTTTGGTTGCTGGCATCGATTGCTCTCACATTGGTCAACTGAATTTCATATGCAGGGAGTTCGTTTTGCTTTCCCCCCGATCCTCTTCGTTGATCATCTGCTGTGTTTGTCTGACGTTTATTCTGAGAGCGTTGATCCGGGAGCCTGTTCCTTGATTCAGAATAAAGATCACTCGGAGGACAAAGCAAAGCAATTCCTAACAATACGACGGCGGATGGAAATCGCTTTGTGATGCACGAGATTTTCTGATGCGGAGAAATGCAGCTTGAGTGGAGATTCATCTCGATAGACTTTCATCAATGCGCGGACCATCACCGTCTGATCGCGTCAACGAAAGTGCAGGCTTCCATTGAAGTCGGTCAGCGAGCAAACGGTGTGGCCGCAGGGAAAGGGGATGGAACCGCTGCCTTTGCAGGAACTGCATGGCTGCGTTTCAAAAGAGGAAATGAGTCTCGCGAGACGTTTGCTCGATTGAATTCTGTTTCACGAATGTGAATTTCAAATTCGATCCAAGCGTTTCACAAACTGTGACGTCATGATGAGAAACGGAGTCACCTGGACTTAATCAACGATGATTTTTGGAGAAAAAATTTCCAGAAACCACCTGTTGATTTGTCCGGATATTTCACGTTAAAGCTGCGCCGATCACAGAGAACGCAGCGGAGAAAGAAGAGAAGTCTGAGGGGATTCACTCAGTTATTTGCTCTCGCGGATGCAATAGAGAGAACGTTTTCCTCGCAGATAAAGTGAGTTGCCGACGATGACTGCTGAGGCATCAATCGCATCGTCAAGTTTATTTGTTGCGAGGATTTTAAAGTCTGCTCCTTGTTCGAGAACAAGCGTTTCCCCATCGCGTCCGGTGAAGTAAACGCACCCATTCGCTGAAACGGGAGATGAGTAAATAGCACGCAATCCAGGCATGCGTGTTCTCTCAATAAGAATTTCACCTGTTTTTGCATCAACGCAACTTAAGATCGCGTTATTCGATTGAGTGAAGTACAGAAGATCATCTACCAAAAGAGGGGAGGGGACATAAGGCGTTCCCTGTTGAAGCGTCCACCCCAACTTGTCGCTGTCCGTGACATCTCCTTTTGAATCTAACGGAATCGAAACTGCGAAACTGCCGCGATAGCCGCTCATGCAAAAGGCGTTCTTTCCATCCGTCACAATGCTCGGGGCAACGTTCGACACCTGCCCACCGCATTCCCAAATCAGGTCACCATTGTCGAGGTGATAACTGCGAACACGATTGGGAGCATTGACGATGACCTGCGTTTTTCCCGCGGCTTCAACGACTAACGGAGTATTCCAGGTACTCAGTTCATCTCGATTTTTTCTCCAGATTTCAGAGCCATCAGTTGCATCCAACACAACAATATAAGACTGCCCATCGTGATCACGATTGATGATTAAGCGGTCTTGATAAATGACTGGAGCAGCCCCTTCTCCGAAGCTGAGACGTGTTTCAACAGGTCCAAGATCTTTCTCCCAAAGCAGCTTACCTGAGAGGTCGAAACAGAACAGGCCCTGAGATCCAAACCAGCAGTAGAGACGCTTTCCATCGGTCGTCGGAGAAGCTGAAGCGTAGTTGTTATCTCCATGATGTCCTTCGTGTGGAACTTTTTCAGCTGCGATTTTTCGCCACAATTCCTTGCCGGTATGCCGGTCATAAGAAAGAACCATGAGTTGATAAAACGTATTTGGGTACGTGATTCCAAATGGGCGGTCAGGTTGATCTTCAGGCTTTGGGAGCGATGGGTCGACGCGTCCAGTATTGATTGATGTCAGCACGAAAACTTGATCACCCCAAACAATTGGAGTCGTGCTTCCAAGACCGGGGAGGTCGACCTTCCAGGCAATATTCTTCTCCTCACTCCATTCTCGCGGAGGAGTCCCGGATGGAGAGGCTCCTGTTGCGAGCGGTCCTCGCCACTGATGCCAGTTATTACTGAAATCCTGATTCGGTTCAGCAGCGAAGAGGTGCAGACCTGAGGATGCACAAACAAGAGTGATTAGGAGAATTTTCAATGACATAATTCAAATCTCATCAGGCAGGGCGTTTTTTCATCGACGATGATTGTAACAGGATTCAACCAAAGAATGAGACCGAAAGTGCCCATCGCATCACTTGAATTAGAGCATCTTTTGAATTGGTTTGCAGGATCTGCCTCGTGGCAAACAGCATTTCTGCTAGAGAAGTGCGTTCTTCACGGGCACACGATCGAGCAAACTGTTCAAGGCTTCGAGTTCTGTCATGTTGTGTGCTTTCGACCATCCCTTTTTGATGAGTCAGGTTCAGAGCGAAAACATTGAGAGAGGCGCATGAAAAAACCTTAACGGTACATTGACCGCTAAGGTTTTTTAAGATGAGTCTTCGAAGTCCGAACTCCAGAAGTCGTTGTTATTTTTGAGCTCCGTCTGTTGAAGCGACTTGTGACTGAGCCGCTTTCAACATTTGAATTCGTTCTTCAAGTGCTTTGACTTTTGCAGCTGTTGCAGTCGCAGCAGCTTGAGCATCTGCAAGAGCCTTCTGCTCGGCTTCTGTCGGCTTTGCAGCTGCAACAAGTTTATCGGCATTGGCTTTAGTTGCCGTTGCTTGTGCAATCGCTGCTTTTTCATCCGCAACGAGTTTTGCAAGTGTGGCATCGGCTGCTGTTTTAGCTTTTTGGGCGGCAGCTTGAGCCTGCATTGCAGTTTTGTAGGCGGTGTCTGCATTCGCAGCGTTCGTTGCTAATTTCGCAGCATTCGTGGCTGCAGCCTGATAAGTTGTATTCAATTCCGCTAACGTTTTTTCAGCATCAACAACACCAGGAGCAGTTTGGTCAACTAAGAGCTTGGCGAATGTGAGTTGTGCTTCGGCCTGTTTGACAAGTTCCTGACGTTTCGTAACGGCCGCCTTCACTTCTGGGTTTGTTTCTAGAACGGCTTGTTCGTCTGGAGTCGGCTTAGCTGCTTCTACCTGAAACTGAAGCGTCTTGGTTGCTTGAGTAACTCCTTGAACGGCAGCGGCAGCAGCGGCTTTGACTTGTCCAACTTTTGCTGTGTGTTGATCAAGTTTCCCTTTGGCAAGAGTCGCTGCCTGTTGAGCTTTTTGGGCAGCCACATTGGCTTTATCAAGTTCTGCTTTTGATGCTGCAACGTCCTGATTCGTTTGATTCAATGTTGCTAACTTGGCTGCAACATCTTTCTCGCTCGCTGTTTTCTGAGCAGTTAACTGATCAGCGGTGGCCTTCGCTTTTGTAGAGACGGCTACAGCCTGATCAGCTGCCGTTTTTCGGTCTGTCAGTGCTTTGGTGAGATCAGCGAGAGCTTTTGCTGCGACAGCGTGAGCACTTTTTGCTGCTTTGAAATGAGGTTCTACTGTCGCAAGAGCCATTGCAGCGGTAGGTGGATTCGTGTCCAAGACACCCAACTTAGCGGCGTCTTCACTATTCCAGACATGGACTGTTCCTGTCCAGTCTCCCCCAAATACTCGTTTGGTTTCCGCGTCGTAGGAGACCTCCATACCGATGTCAGCCAAGCCGCCAAAGTCCTTCAACTTTGCTCCGTCACCTTTCCAGAGACGCGCGACTTTGTCGATCCCGATTGAAACGATGTTTCCTTCTCGGGTGTAGTCCATTGCGGAGACTCCACCACCATGGGCATTCCACGATTTGATGACATTTCCGTTTTGCATTTCCCAAAGTTTAATCGTTCCGTCTGCACTTGCCGAGGCAACAACGTTGCTGTCCGGGCGCCAACTGACATCATTGAGGGACCCTCGGTGTCCAGTCAGGTCGTAGAACAGGTTTCCGGTATCAGCTTCCCAGACAACCAACCCGGCACTCCGGTCTCCGCTGGCAAGTAAGACTCCATCTGGGCTGAACTCGATTGAGGTAATCCAGTCGGTATGTTTTTTGACTTCGTAGACAAGTTCTCCAGTCGATGTTGAATAGACTCGCAACATCTTCTTGGGACCACCTAGAGCAATGAGTGACTGGTCTGGGCTAATATCAGCAGCGAGGACCTCATCGTACTCATTTCCAACTTCTGTCTTTCGTTCTCCAGTTTTGACATCGTAAACAACGACTTTGCCCATCTGTCCGCCGCGGCCGCCACCAGCAATCAACAGTGCTCCATTTCGGCTGAACTTGAGGATATGTGGCTGACCTTCAGGAAACGGAAGTGTTCCCAGAGAATCGAGTGTCTGTGAATGGTAAAGACCAATCTGCTTGTATCCCGAAACCGCTGTGATTGGAGCCCACGGGCTGGATGTCAGGGCTGTGACAGCATTCTTCTTGGTCAAGACATGTGGTGGCTCACCAAGATACTTCTGCGGCATTGCAACATCAGCCGGGCGAGTCGTTGTGACTTCAATCTTGTCGAGCTTTGGCTTCTTTTTGATCTTCGCCGTACTTCCAGCATTCTCGAGAGCACCCAAATCAATCCATTTCTTGATGGTGGCTAACTCTTTTTCAGGAAGCTTGTCTGCATTCGGTGGCATCTTGGGAGTATCTTCATGGTTAATCAGTAACCACAAATAGCTGAATTCTCCATCACCAGGGTCGATTACTTCGCCTGATGAACCACCTTCCATCATCGCGGCATATTGATCGAGAACAAGTCCGCCACTGCGATCATTGGAGTTGTGACATGATCCACAACGTGCTCGAAAAATTGGGAGCACGTGATCGTCAAAGGTGATTTTCTCAACTTTTTTCTTGTCTCCATCAGCAGCTTTTTTCTCTTCAGCAACTGCAAATGATGTTGAAAGAATCGCGAAAGTTAAAATCAGGTGGGGGAGACGTTGCATGGCGACGATCTCTTCATTGTTATGGTGGGAATGCTGATGAGCTCTAATAAGGCTGCAATCGACTGTTATCCTCCCGGAGAAGGGCAACAATCTCCACAGGATTATCTATGTTGCTTAGAGCATTTTCAATGCTTGTCGTGTCTGCGAAGAGCAGTCTCGTTATTCAGAGACTGCTCTTCACGAGGCAGGCAGAGCCGAAATCTGATATTGAATTGACTCTCAACCTGAACCGATCACTTGTTCTGGGCTTCTCAAGTATTGATTGAGAAGCTCGAATGACAAGAGAGGCCGGGAGTTACAGGCTTTAGTGATTGAACAGGAACTCACGTGAGTTCAAGAGTGCCCAGAAGACATCTTCCAGACCTTGTTCAACATTTGTTCCTTCTGCATAAAGTGGAGCGAGCGCTTCCAATTCTTGCGGAGTCGGTTTTCGACTTAAAGTGATGATATAAAATCGTTCGACAATCTGCTCTGGTGTCAGACCATCGGCGGTGAGCTTTTTAATAAGTCCACCTTGCTTCATTTTTGCGTTGACCGTATCTCCGTTCATCAGATGCAATGCTTGGGAGAGTGTTGGCTCCATTTTGACTTCGCAAGAGCATGCTGTTTCGCGTGATGCTCTTCCGAACGTTGTCAGGAAGTATGTCGACGTTGCTCCATCCGCGATTTGAACCGCACGGGCTCCGACGGGAAGTTTTGCAAAGTCGTCCTTGGTGCCTGTCACATGGCTGACGATATCGAGCATTGATTCAGCTTTGATGCGGCGAATCGTTTGATGCGCGAAGTTATTTTCGTCAGTGGCGTTACTTTCGTTTCGACGCGTTGAACGTTGATACGTTTTTGACATGCAAATGTCGCGAATCAATTTCCGCATGTCGTAGTTGTACTCAGTAAACTTTGTCGCCAGAGCGTCAAGAAGTTCCGGGTTACTTGGAGGGTTAGAGATCCGAACATCATCGATTTCTTCGACAATTCCGATGCCGTAGAAGTGATGCCAGATGCGGTTCGCAAAGTTCTTTGCGAAGAACGGGTTCTCTGGAGATGCGAGCCAATTTGCCACAACTTCACGGCGATCTTTCCCTTTGACGTCCGGTGCGATTCCTCCCAGGAATTTCGGAACGGAATTCGCCTGTGTCACAGGGTGCTTGACTTCACCACTTCCACGATTGTAGATGATTTGTTCACGGTAATCTTCTCCCCGTTTTCTTCCAATTTGTGAAAAGAATCCGGCGAAATCGTAGTAGTCATTTTGTGTCCAGCGGTCGAATGGATGGTTGTGACACTGGGCACACTGAATTCTCATTCCCATGAAAATCTGAGCGACGTTTTCAGCGACTTTCAGCTGGTCTCTTTCGATCTCATAGAAGTTGGTTTGCGGAGTTTTGAATGTCCCTCCACTTGATGAGAGAATATCTCGGACCATTTTATCGATAGGAACGTTGTTGGCGATTTGGTCAACAAGCCATTGGTAATACAGGAAGACCGACTTTTGCGAGACCTGATTGCTGGATCGCATCATGAGCCATTCTGCCCATTTCGAAACCCAGACTTCAGTGAACTCTTTTCGTAACAGAAGTTCATCAATCTTCTTGGTTCGTTTGTCGGCATCAGAGTCCTGCAGAAATGCCTGGTACTCTTCAAACGTTGGAGTGAGGCCAATCAGATCGATTGAGACCCGGCGCAGGAATTCTTCGTCAGAGCATAACTCCGAAGGATGGAGTCGCAACTTCTTCAACTTCGCTCCGACAAGTTCATCAATGTAATTGACAGGTTCGAATGGTCGCTCTTCGTATTGCAAACCTTTTGGTAGTGACAGGACTTGGCCACCAACTGTGTGGATATCAAAACGAGCCATAATGAAGGACTCGCCACGTTCTCCAGCAGTGACAACTCCATCCGGGCTAACAGTGACTGCCGTTTCGTTGCTTGTCGTGAATGCTGCGAGTGACGTGACGTCACGAGTCGTTCCATCAGAGTAAGTACCGATCACGAGTAACCGTTGCTGTTCACCGGTCCCGTCCAAAACTGCTTGCTTTGGGTACATGACGATCGATGTACAGTGAGCCTGGTCAGCAGGGTCGACTGGAGTTCCATTTGCGATCCACTCCACCATCACTTCGCAGAGTTTTGAATCGGCATCGAAACGTTTTCCCCCAGTGTGCGGGACGGTTCCGATGGACTTTTCAACAAGCAAGCTCGCTTCCGGGACTGCGAGGTCAACACGACGTCCAGGTTGTTCGCGGGTGATACGGAAGTGATCCCCATCAGGATCGTATCCGAATAGAGATAAATTGAATCCGTCTTTTCCACGAGCAGCACCGTGGCAACTTCCTGTATTACAGCCAGCCTTGGTGATGACGGGCATCACATCAAGCTTGAAGCTGACAGGACGATCCTCGGCCGATTTTGTTACTTTGATCGGAATTTGAACAGTTTTTCCTTCAGCCGTTACCGTAAGCTGAGTTTCGCCATCCGCTTTGGGGAAAATCTTTGTTCCGTTTCGCGAAATGAATTTTTCGTCAGCGATTTTCCAATCGGACTTCTCGGTCAAATCCCGAGTTAGACCGTCGGAGTAAACCCCTTCAACGACTAATGATTGAAAATCACGTTTGGTGGTCAGGCTGATTTCCTTTGGAAACACCTTAAGTTCGACCAATTCAGCAGCTACCGCTTGTGAAGCAAGCATGCTGAAGACAGTGACGAGCAACATGTTCCTGCTCATGAGGAACTCCTTTATTATCGTTCAGTTGAATTCAAAATTGGTCCAAAACACGAAAGATCATTCGTTGAGACGCTTCCGAAATTGACTTCATGATGATTACTCTTCTCCACCTGCACCTGCCTGTTCTTTCTTTTGCAGGCGAAGCATTTCCAGACGGGTGAGTGGTTTTTTCGGTGGTTCTTTCTTCGCGACGACAGCTGGTTTTGGAGTCGCTGGGGCATCTTTTTTCGGTGGTGGAGGGGTATCGACTCGAAGGCGTCCTGTGCCCAGGTTGTGAAGCACTGTTTCGCCGCTCTCGGGAACGATGACCTGGCAGAACACATTCTTGCTCATTCCGGGAGGAGTGTTCGCAGCCGCTTTAATGACAAAGTTCAATTCTTCCACACCGGACTTCAGTGTTAAGTTCTCTGCTGTTGCATTCGCAGGCAGACCGAGCAAGCGGACTTGAGCTTCTCCTTCGAAGTCTTTGCGTTTCGTGATCTTGATTGGGTACACAATTTCTTTGCCTTGCTCAACAGCCCCCTGAGCAAACTCAAACGTCATGTACTGCTCTTCGACTTTCAGTGGAGCAAACGGGGTACAAAGCTCAATATTGCCGTTTCCGACCTTCGCAATACAACGAAGCGAGATCATGGACTCTTGGACAGCGGCGTTTCCGGCAGCGTTTATGGGGATGAGGGCTTCCGTCTTCCCTTTTGGGATTTTCACTGATCGGCTGGAATTCACCCCGGATGGGTTTTGAAGCATTAGCAAAGTGATGTCTTCGTCCCAGCCTTCTTGCTTCTCACATTTAACTTTCAGATTCATTGAGCCACCACGTACAAGTGGCACTTTGGGAGCTTCAATCCAAACTTTGAAAGGCGCTTTTTCAGTAACAATCACTGGCATGCGTTCGATGTCTTCTTCCCAGACACGATTGTTATTCCGTCCTCGAATCATCAGGACTTTTTGTTGAAGTGAACCTGAAACTTTTTTGTCTTTTTGCTTTGGATCATTCAGGAAGACTTCGATGTCTGAGTATTTCCCAGCAACAGGTGCGTTTTCATCTGCATAGAACACCACTGGCATTGACCCGCCACTTCTCCAGCCTTCAGGGCATTCAATTCGAACACCTTCAGGCAGATCCTCGCTTCGAAAATTGACTGGCCCCCCAATATTATCCCGGCGAATAGTAGCTACGATTCCAGAACCGGCTCCTTGCGGGATGACGATTTGATGTTGAACGTAGCGTGCGAATTCAATCGGAGAGGCAGTGATTTGGGGTTCGACAGGTGTCAGTTCAATTCTATAGCTGAATGCCTCGCCACCATTTTTCAAATGATCGTAGACCGCCACGGCGTACTCGCCGTCCACTGGGGCATTGAACCGGGCGTAGCTGTCAGGACCGCGACTATCGTCGTTTGATGTGACACGTGCCCCGTTATCCATGCGGTATATAAACAAGACTGGGTCAAGAGCGGAACGTGACCGGCGGGCATAAACCTCGACGTCAAATTGCTGGTCTTTCTTTGCTGAGAACTTAAAGAAATCAACATCACCCGGCTCTGAAATCACACCATTAAAGGCTCCGGGAGCTGCGGCTGGGGTCGCCTTGGTTCGATCGTTGTTTGGTTCCTGCTCAACAAAGTTGTCGAGTGGGCTGAGTCGGAAAGGCTGCGCTGTAGGAGCAATTCCGTACTCGTCCTGAACTTCGAGGCCAAATCGTTCCAGATTTCCATCAGCAGGTAGAGTCACTTCGCGGGTGATGGGGCCTTTTACATCTCCAACAAATGTGACAGTGAGTTTCTCGCCCGGCTTTCCACCAGATGGAATGACTGCGTGAGGACGAGGGAAGTTGCCGATATTGGCAAAGTAGTAGGCTCGGCCATCGCCGTTATACGCAGAGTCTCGAACGAGAATCATGTAGCGTCCATCTTTGGGGGCGATGATCGAAGCCACACTATCGTTCCAAGTCAACGGAGAATCATCGTTGACGGCAAGCTCGAATCTTTCTTCATTGATGATTGCGACATAAGGGTCAAAGAAATTCGTTCCGGTTGAAAATCCGAGCCGCATCCCAAAGACCTCGACCGAAATTCGCTCACCTTTTTTGGCCTCAATGGCGTAATAATCAGCGTCTTCTCGATCGATTCGCCCGTAGACAGCAACGTTTTTTTCAATCACTTGAGGAGCTGAAAAATCGGTGTTTGGCTCTTTCTCATTCACGACTGGGTAAGGCGTGACATAAAAGTTCTGTAAGTCAGAAAGTCCGGTCTTGGTACGAATCCGCATTCGGTAGGTGCCAAGATTGCAACCTTCTTTCAACTTGAGCGTTGCAGTGACCTGCTTTCCTTTTTGCTTCTCATCAGTTGGAAGTTCGAACTTGACGACTTCCAGACCTTCGTCGTAGATCAGGAGCTCTTCGGCGTCATCTAAGTTCGATCCTTGGAGTGTGACGGCGATCTCTGTCCCACGCTGAGCCCCTCGCGGAGAGAGGTTGGTGAATCGTGGTGCCGCAGCGAAGGCTGCTTGAGCGATGAAGACAAAGCTAAAAACCAGGACTGATTTGAGTCCAAACTGAATTCGCATTTGGTCCCCCCATTGCGTTTCAGAAAAATTGTAAGCAGAAAGGTTGAGTAGACGCCAACATGTGCGTGACGGTTACGGTCGGTTGACGCTCTTTTCAACCAGAGGGTGCAACCCGATCAGAAAACTCACCGTCTATGTATAAATACAGGCGAACCCCACCTTTAACGTGAAGCCCGCCTGTTGAAATTTCACTCTTTAAGCCAGCAGGTCTTTGATGACTTTACCACCGTCGACGATTTCAATCGGACGATCTCCTGGGGCCATCAGTTCTTTATCTGCAACGATTCCGAGGGTGTGGTAGATCGTTGTGAAGAAGTCTTCCACGCCGACAGGATTGTTTTCCGGCTCATCTGCTGTTGCATTTGATGATCCGTAAACGGTTCCTCGTTTAATACCGCCACCAGCGAGTGCTACGCTGAACACTTTCGGGAAGTGGTCACGGCCGGCTGTTTTGTTGATCTTAGGAGTACGACCAAACTCAGTTGAAAGAACAACGAGAGTTTCGTCGAGCATTCCTCGGTCGTCCAAGTCGGTCAGCAATTGAGCATAAGCCTGATCTAAGGCAGGCATTGTTCGTTTTACGCCGGGAACAATGTTGTCGTGCATGTCCCATCCGCCGTAAGTCAGGTTGACTAAGCGAACGCCTGATTCGACAAGTCGTCGAGCGAGGAGCATTCTTGCACCGGCTTGGTTGCGGCCATAAGCATCACGAAGTTTCGCATCTTCTTTTTCAAGATCAAAAGCTTCGCGAGCTTCAGGAGATGAGATCAAGCTGTAAGCAGATTCGTAAAACGAATCCATCGCCGTGATCTGGTCAGACTGCTCACGACTTTGGAAGTATGCATTGACCGACTCCAGAGCGGAGCGGCGGTTCGCAAACCGACTGTCGTCGACACCACTTGGAAGGTTTAAATCGCGAACTTTGAAACCGTTACTCGCAGGATCACTTCCGAGGGAGAACGGTGCAAAAGCTGAACTGAGATATCCACTTCCGGCAAATTCGTTTGGTTGGTTAGGAATACAAACGTAAGGAGGCAGATTGTTACGGCTTCCGAGTTGCTGGCTAATGACTGAGCCAACTGACGGGTAGCTCAGAGCAGGGCTAGGGCGATATCCAGTGAACATGTTGTGAGTTCCGCGCTCGTGGGCAGCCTCACCATGGGACATCGACCGAATGACAGTCATTTTGTCAGCAACTTGTGCTGTCTTCGGGAGTGTTTCACTAAACAGGACTCCATCCAGTTTAGTTTTTACTTGTTTCATTTCACCACGATATTCGATCGGAGCATAAGGCTTCGGATCGAAGGATTCCTGGTGAGCAAGCCCACCCGGAAGGAAAATGTGGATGATCGACTTAGCGGTTCCTTCGAAGTTTTCGTAGTCCTTGAGCGCACCTTGAGCTTCGCTTCGCAGCAGGTCAGGTAGCGTTAGGGACGTCCCAGCGAGCATTCCGACCTGGAGAAACCCACGTCGAGAAAATTGTTGGAAGTGTTTTGGAGTGCAACCATGTGAATTATGAGTTGCAGACTGTGTTTGTGAAAGCTTGGCCATCGTCCGACGCTCCTTTTCCTTGAGGATTACGGGGTCTGGTCAGCCATCCACTATGGGCCGCAAATCTAAGTTGTTGAAGTTGTTGATAAAAACAACTGAAGGTAGGACAGCTTAGTTGGCGGGGGGGAGTACACGTCCCGATCATTGGTGGGTGGGCTGGCTGGTTTGTAGGCTTCTTAGGAAAACCTAGCGGGGAGTTTTTTAGAACATCGTCATCTTTTTGATGTTCCATCAAGCTCCTTGTATGTATTGACCACACTAGACTAGCAGAAACCAAGAGTCAATCAAAAAAAGCTTTCAATTTTCTCAAGTTTCGAATTGATTGCCTGACTGACACACGTGAAATATTTTACCCAAAGGTTGCGCATTCTGCAATCTGCCCGGTTTATGCCGAATCTGAGACGGCAGGTGTCTCTTTTTATCAACACGTTGTCTGAATCATCTCTTCCCCTCAATTTCCTGAGCTAGTGTTTTCCGGACTATCGATTTTGCCGTCCTGATCAGGCTGTCAGAGCTGATACGTCAACCCGATTTTCGGTCTCTTTATTAGTGAAGCATCCAGAGTCATATAAAGGTGTTCGAATCGGTTCTTACCTGGCTGAAGAAATATACTTTAGGAGAATGATCCATGGCTTCCCCGCCACTTTCCCGACTCAAGAAAGAGACTTCTCATGATGACTTCGAGAATCTCAAACGCCTGATTCACGGCAAGCTTGTTGACAAGCTGGACCTGAATAAACTGGGTGAATTGCAGGGTGATACTCTGCGTCGGGAAATCCGTCTGGTGGTCGAACATCTTTGCGACACAGAAAACCCTTTATTAAATCGTTCCGAGCGTGAGCGGCTGATCGAAGAAGTTCTCGACGAGACATTCGGGTTTGGGCCTCTCGAAATCCTCATGAAAGAGGAAGGCGTCGCGGATATTATGATCAACGGGCCGAAACATGTGTTCGTTGAGAAAAATGGACGTATTCAACGTTCACCAGTCACGTTTCGAGACAATGATCACTTGCTCCAAATCCTGGACCGAATCGTTTCTCGCGTTGGACGCCGCATTGATGAAACTTCACCGATGTGTGATGCTCGTCTTCCCGACGGTTCTCGATTGAATGCGATCATCCCGCCTCTGGCGTTAGATGGGGCATCACTTACAATTCGAAAATTTGGGTCTAAGCCACTGGCACTCGAAGACCTCCTCAACTTTGGAGCCTTCACACCAGAAATGGTGATGTTAATGGAAGGGGCGATCAAAGCTCGTCTCAATATTATTATCTCCGGTGGTACTGGTTCCGGTAAAACCACGCTGTTGAACACACTCTCAAGTTTCATTCAGTCTGACCAGCGTGTTATCACGATTGAGGATGCTGCGGAACTGCAGCTTCAGCAGGATCACGTTCTTCGTCTTGAAACACGCCCCTCAAATATCGAAGGCAAGGGGAGTGTTTCCGCGACTGACCTCGTCAAGAACGCCCTGCGAATGCGTCCCGACCGAATCATCATTGGGGAATGTCGTGGACCTGAAACGCTCGACATGTTGCAGGCGATGAACACCGGTCACGAAGGTTCGATGACGACCGTTCACGCGAACAATCCTCGTGATGCCGTCTCTCGTATTGAGACCATGGTGACCATGGGGGGAGTGGAGCTTCCGTTAAAAGCAATTCGACATCAGCTCTCTTCGGCTGTCGATTTGATCATTCAAGCCAGTCGTTTGCAGGGTGGTCCGCGAAAACTGACTTACGTGACTGAAGTGCTGAATATGGAACAGGACACAATCATCATGCAGGACATTTTCCGGTTTGTGCAGGATGGAATTGACGAAGAGGGCCGGGCGTTTGGCCACTTTGAATCAACAGGAGTGCGGCCGGCCTTCATGTCTCGATTGGAAGCAGCAGGAGTCCGCCTTCCAGCAAACTTATTTTCCGCAAGAAGTCTGGGATAACCGGGCGTTGAATCAACTCCCACCTGACGTTTCAAAAAAACAAAACTACTCGCATCAAAAAAGAGGGGATCCCCCCAATGTGGACACTCGCATTTTTGCCTTTTGAAATTGACCCAATGATGGCCTCGATTGTGGCCTTCATTGCAGTCTTTGGCGGAGCCGTCGCTGCAATCTTTATGATGCAAGACGCTTCGAGCAAGGAGATTGAAGACCGTCTGGATGTTCTTTCTGGTAAGAAGAAAGCCAAAACGAAAGATAATCAGGTCACTCGTGAAGCACTCGTGAAAGAGAGTGTGCAGGGGCTGGCAGGCTTTTCTGAAAAGATTATGGAGCGGTTCACGAATATCCGGCTGCTTTTTGTTCAGGCAGATACCGCAATCAGACCTGAAGTCTTCTTCATGATCATGGTTTTGTCTGGGGCAGTCGGAACTGCGTTTGCCGTCGCCATGCGTGCGGCACTTCCCTTTTACCCATTGGTATTTGTGATCTGTGCCATCCTGCCGTTCGGGTGGTTGATGTTCAAGAGAAGTCGACGCTTCAAACGATTCGGAAAACAGCTTCCCGATGCGATGGAACTCGTCGCTCGTGCTTTACGTTCTGGGCACAGTCTTAACTCAGCCTTGAAAGTTGTTGTTGATGAACTCTCCGATCCCATCTCTAAAGAATTCAACATCGCATTCGAAGAACAGAATCTTGGAATTCCGATTGAGGATGCACTGAAGCACGTTTATATCCGTGTTCCCAATATGGACTACAAATTTTTCGCGATGGCAGTTGCGATTCAACGACAGTCTGGTGGTGATCTCGCAGAAATTTTGGACAAAATCGGAAGAATTGTCCGGGATCGGTTCCGAATTATGGGGCAAGTCCAAGCGTTAACAGGGGAAGGTCGAATCTCGGGGATCGTGCTGATGGCATTGCCGCTGGCTTTGTTTGTCGCGGTTTGGAAATTGAACCCTGAATATGTGATGTTGCTGTTCACCGATGAGCTTGGACGCAAAATGGTCGCTGCTGCTGTCGTCCTGCAAGTTATTGGTGCCTACACAATTAAGAAAATTATTGCGATCAAAGTTTGATCAACTCGCTTCATCAGAAAAACATACGCACTCAATAAGTAGATTGAAAGAGAATATCCCATGGGTATGGAAATGCTCGTCCCTATCGTCGTCTTCATCGCTGTCGTGGTCGGCGTTGGAGCTGTGATTGCCGCACTCACCACGGGAAAAGATTCTCGCGTTGCAGAACGTCTCGATGAACTCCGCGAAGGAAAGAAAAAAAGCCAGTCGAATGACACGCTCAAAGAAAGTGGTGTGAGCAGCGCATTTAAGAAAGCAGCTCCAGCACTCTCAAAAGCCCTTCAACCGACCTCGGACCTTGAGGAAAGCAAGCTTAAGGTCAAACTGGCAAATGCTGGGTTTTCCTCTCCGAATGCAAATACCATTTTCCTGGCGATCAAAGCCGCCTCAGCAGGAACGATGCTCTTCCTTTCAGGAGGAATCACCCTCGCGCTGATGGGACCGACGACAGATGCTCTTCTGACTGTTGTCGCCGCTGCTGGGGTCGGGATGTTTTTGCCTGGCGTCATACTCACATTGCTGGCCTATAGTCGTAAAGGAAAAATTTTCCTCTCCCTCCCTGATGCACTCGACTTGCTCGTGGTCTGCGTAGAAGCGGGGCTCGGTCTCGATGCTGCAATGCGACGGGTGACAGAGGAACTTGCGGACTCTGCCCCTGAAATTTGCCAGGAACTCAATCACTGCAACAAACAGTTGCAACTCGGACGAAATCGACGAGACGTTTTGCACGACTTTGGAGTAAGAACCGGGGAAGATGATGTGAAAGCTCTCGCTGCGATTCTCATTCAAGCAGACAAGTTCGGATCTTCAATCGCACAGGCTCTTCGCGTTCAGTCCGACACAATGCGCGTTAAGCGGAGCCAACTAGCTGAAGAAAAAGCAGCTGCGACAGCGGTGAAAATGATCTTCCCGCTCGTTCTCTTCATTTTCCCGGGGATCTTTGTCGTCCTGGTTGGACCCGCCGCCATTATGATGATCAGACAACTACTGACAACATAAGAGGTTATAACAGGTTCAGTGCAGCGACAGCTGCATGCAGATACGTACTTTGCCCAGCTTGACAGACCGGAGAATCTCCAGTCTGTTAAGCTGTTTTTTTTATTTGGTAATTGTTTCGAGTTTGCATCTGGAGATTTCTGTAGGCATGTTAGGATGTCGCGAATATGATCAACGGATTTTCGTTGTTTTGATGTCTTCATCTTTGTCAGCTATGATGTTTTTTTTGATCTGAAAAGGAAAACTCCGGGCAAGGGTGGACTGATTCGAACAGGGGCTCCTAAAATCAGCGGTTGGATAGCTTCAGGTTCGTTTTACCTGAACGTCCTTGCAGCCAATGTTGTTTTCTTTTGTGGGAAGATTGGGGTGTGGAGAGGTGTCAACTATGAATCGTCGTATCTCAATTGTTGCGTTGGCATTGATGGCAGTTTGTCTTCAATGTGGGACAGCTCACGCCCAAAATAACAATCTCAACTGGGCGGAGAAGATGTTCTCCGACTTGAATGTTGATTTTGGAACCGTTGCGAGGGGAGCTGATACACGGCACTTCATCGTCATCGAAAATCTTTATGAGGAAGACGTTGAGTTGGTCAATGTCGGGACAACCTGTGGTTGCACCGCAGCAAAGCCAGACAAGACACTCCTGAAAACTTACGAAAAAGCACGCATTGAAGTTGTCATGGACACGAAGAAGTTCATGCACCGCAAGGACTCCAATGTCGATGTGACACTGCGATTCCACGGAGCCGATGGGGTGGCGACGAAAACGGTTCGCGTTCCAATCACCGCGTACATCCGCTCTGATGTTGTCCTTACTCCGGGAAACTTGGATTTTGGAAGTGTGGAATTCGGACAAGCTGCCGAGAAGGTGATCAAGATTGCCTACGCAGGTCGAAATGACTGGACGATCGAAGGCATCCGGAATGACAACCAAAACCTCGAAGCAAAGGTGACTGAAACCGAGCGGAGCAACGGTCGCGTCACATATCAGCTGACTGTTCGCCTTGACGAAAACGCAAAAATTGGCCCTCTTCAAAATAAAATATTCCTCCTCACCGACGATCAAAAGTCTCCCGAGGTTCCAGTTCTCGTCACAGGTCGTGTTGCCCCCGATATTGAAATTGTCCCGAGCAACGTCCCACTTGGAGTTCTTGCTGCCGGAGAAATCAAGCAATTCAACATCGTTGTAAAAGGGAAGCGTCCCTTCGCGATTAAAGATATTGAATGCGATGCTCATCCAAACTGCTTCGAAATTCGCCCTCTGACGGAAGAATCAAAAACTGTTCACGTCATCCCTTTCAGGCTAACGGCTCCCGACACACCTGGAAATTTTTCTGAGACATTCGCTGTGACGATCGACGGTCGCGAGCAAACCCTCAGCTTCACCGCCGACGGAAAAATTCGCGAAGGCGCCTAAGTTCTCAGCCATGGAGCATCTTTCGGATTGGTCTTCAGTGTCCATTTAGCTCCGTCGATGTAGCCCCGTCCATTTAGCCCCCGGTGAGTCTCCACCGGGTGGGGGAAACGACCACTTAAGACACAGCGCTGCTACAGCAGACCAATCATGGATTTGCTCTTGATTATGCACATGTCTCTTTGCTGACAAGATTTAGGAATCTCACGTTTACCCCGCAGAGTACTCAGCTGCGTTTCACGATTCCGCACTCTTGAATTGTCGCAGGTCATCTTTAAGCACGAAGCTGTAGTCGACTTGAGGCCGTGATCTTTGCCCTCAAGTACGCTGTCGAGGCTTGCCGATGCGACTGGTCTGGCTGTCATCAGCCACGCTGAATGCGCGACTCTTCTTCTCGGTTTTCAAGTCGTTTTCGCAGAAATGCGACTCGCTTTTTCAGCGGATGCGAACTGAATTCGAATCGATCTTTCCCTCTCCGTTTGTGAATTCTCGGCGGGTACCGTAGATTAATTGCACAGAATTACCCATCAACGCACTCTGTCGTAAAAGTAGCGACTCAGCTTGGAAGACTTATGAAATTCTCCATCGCGATCCTCACCTTGTCAGCCATTTTCACTTCAGCCAGCGGACTCGTTGAGGCTCAGGAGAAAACGCCAGATTACTATCCCTTCAAAGTCGGAACGAAATGGCGCTATCAAGTCGACTCTGGCAATGGAAACAAAATTCCAATCATCAACGAAGTCGCCGAAATCGAGAAGATCGACGACCAGTCTCTCGCACGAATTGAGACCTCGGTCAACGGCAAACTGGCAGCCACGGAACACATGAGCCAGACCAAGCAAGGGCTCTTTCGAAATCGCTTCAACGGTGCAAAAGTTTCCCCTCCGATTCAACTGCTGAAGTTTCCGATCAAGAAGGGGGAAAAATGGGAATCAGAGACGAGTATTGCAGGGCAACAAATCTCCGTGAAATGCGCGGTCGATCTGGAAGAAATCGAAGTCGCAGCAGGAAAGTTTAAAGCGGTTAAAGTCATTGTTGACGCCAGTCAAGCAGGAGGAGGGATTTCCACAACATACTGGTTCGCCGATAACGTTGGGATTGTCAAACAAACAGTTGACATCAACGGGCAAAAGGTTGTCATCGACTTAGAGAAGATGGAGCCACCTAAGGAGTAGCCTTCATCAGAGAGCCGAATCGCCATCGTACAGAATCAGTGCAAGCCGAAAGTAAGCCTGTGAACATTTCGATATTCAAAATCTGTTCACGACTCCACCTTCTGTTTTTGGCGATGACATTGCTCACTCAGAAGGTCGGAGTTGCGGGCGAAGTTGATTACGCCCGCGACGTCCGTCCAATACTGGCGAACAAATGCTGGCACTGTCATGGTCCCGATGAGCAAACTCGCGAAGCGGACCTGAGGCTGGATCTTCGCGATCATGCCCAACATGTTCTTGAAGCCGAAGGAAGACAGCAAGTCGAACTGCTGAAGCGTATCACCTCGAGTGATCCCGACTTGAAGATGCCTCCGGCGAACTCGAAGAAACCTCTCACTCAATCTGAGATCATTCTTCTTGAACAATGGATCAAGCAGGGGGCTCCGTTCGCGAAGCATTGGGCTTTTGAATCTCCTGTCAAACCGGCAATCCCCGAAACAGAGCTAGGCCCAACTCAAACCGCAATCGATTATTTGGTTCGCCAAAAACTTAACACGCTTCAGCTTCAACCATCGCTTCCGGCAGAGAAAACGACGCTCATTCGCAGAGCAACGATTGATTTAAATGGTGTGCTTCCGACACTGGAAGAAGTCGATCAGTTCTTAAGCGATGAGTCCCCCGAAGCGTACGAGCGTGTTCTCGACCGATTGCTTACCTCCCCGCGATATGGTGAGCACGTCGCCCGTCCGTGGCTGGATGCTTCGCGATACGCCGATACCGATGGCTATCAAAACGACCGTTACCGCTATCATCATGTGTGGCGAGACTGGTTAATCATGGCCTTCAATGAGAACAAGCCGTACGATCAGTTTCTCGTCGAGCAACTCGCCGGTGACATGCTTCCAGATGCGACACTCAAGCAACAGATTGCGACCGGGTTCTGTCGCAATCACCGCATCAATTCTGAAGATGGATCCATCCCGGAAGAGTGGCATACCGAGAACGTCGTGGATCGCGTCGACACTCTTGGCACAGCGATTCTTGGTCTCACTATCGGCTGTGCCCGTTGTCATGATCACAAGTACGATCCCATTTCTGCAAAGGAGTACTATCAGCTCTTTGCTTACTTCAATAATGTCCCGGAATGGGGAGTTGGTCCAAACAACGGCAACAGTCCTCCATTTATCAAAATTCCAGATTCATGGCCGAGTCTGAAACCGGAAGAAGACGTTGCTCAAATCCCCGAGCCACTCAAGTTGCACGATGCAAGAAAAGAGCAGGGGAACGGTCTTAAACGCCCCCAGGCTGGCGACCCGAAAACACTGATGGTCATGCAGGAAATGAAAGAGTCTCGTCCGACCTATGTGCTACATCGCGGGCAGTACAACACCCCCGACCGATCGGAACAACTCGCTCCCGGAATTCCCGCTTCACTTAATTCATTCAATGCTGCCTCGCCTCGCGACCGTTTGGAACTGGCAGAATGGCTCACACATCCTGAACACCCACTGACATCGCGGGTCGCAGTCAATCAAGTCTGGCAACGCCTGTTCGGGACAGGCCTTGTGAAAACGAGTGAAAACTTCGGGCTGCAAGGAGAATTACCCAGCCACCCGGAACTGCTGGACTGGCTGGCAGTCACATTCGTTGAATCAGGTTGGGATCTAAAACAGCTGCACAAGACGATCATGCTCAGCGAGACCTACCAGCAATCCTCAATGACAACTCCCGCGTTAGCGGTACGTGATCCAGAAAATCGCCTCCTGGCCCGCGGACCACGTCATCGCTTAAATCCGTTCGTACTTAGAGACTCTGCTCTCGCTGCCAGTGGTTTGCTCGTCGACAAGATGTATGGCCCGTCTGCAAAACCGTATATGCCCCCCAAAATCTGGTCGGCGATTTCGAATAACAAGTACAAACAGGATCAGGGAGACAACCTGTATCGCCGCAGCCTCTACACCTACTGGCGAAGAACGATTCCGCCCCCAACGATGCTCAACTTCAATTCGGCTGAACGCGAAGTTTGTATTGTCCGAAAGGAGAAAACAAACACGCCTCTGCAGGCACTGACTTTGATGAACAACATTACCTTCGTCGAGGCCTCCCGGTTTCTCGCTGAACGCATGTTGTCTCACTCCGAAGATCCGCAGGCAGCTATCAGTCACGGATTCCAGTTGATGACATCGCGTACGCCCAGCGAGGTCGAGTTAAACCTGCTTCTCGATGGATACCGATCCTTTCTGCAAGACTTTGCATCTCAAGACGCAAAAGCCAAACAACTGCTCAGCGTGGGTGAGAAACCTCGCGATGAAAAATTTGAACTTGCCCAGCATGCTGCCATGACAATGACCGCTTCACTCATTTTGAATCTCGATGAAGCCATGACGAAAGAATAACCACTCCGAATTTCAGGCTCAGGCAATTGGCCAGAGATCAACGACCTGTAGAACGCGGCATTGTCCAGATTGTTTCGCCTATACGATGATACTTTTCAACTGACCTATTCAGCACTTTCAAACAAGTGGCACTCGATCATGAATCCAGTTGACGAATACCGACAGCAGATGAATCGCCGGCTTTTCTTCGGTCGCTCGGGGATTGGGATCGCTGCGCTGGCATCACTGTTAGAATCCGACGGACAGGCAGCAGCGAATGAACCGCGACGAAATTCCATCGGCGGGCTCTCGAATCTTCCCCACACGGTTGCCAAGGCCAAACGGGTCATCTACCTGTTCCAATCGGGTGGCCCGTCACAGGTTGACTTGCTCGACTACAAACCGCAGCTGAAAGAAAAATTCGGGACAGATGTCCCCAAGTCTGTGTATCCCGATGAACGTAAAACAACGATGACATCGGCCCAGACAAAGTTTGCGACGGCTCCGAGCATTTTCAATTTTCAACAGCGAGGAGAAAGCGGCCTGTGGATGAGCGAAGTCCTCCAGAACACCGGTCAAATGGCAGATGATTTGTGCATCATCAATTCCATGCACACCCCAGCTATCAATCACGATCCGGCGATGACCATGCTGCAAACCGGATCGCAAATCCCCGGTCGTCCCAGCATTGGCTCGTGGCTGAATTACGGACTCGGGTCTGAAACATCGGACCTTCCCGCCTTCGTCGCCATGAGTTCCAAAGGAAGTGCCAAGCAGGGGCAGCCACTGTACGATCGTCTTTGGGGAAGTGGCTTCCTGCCGTCGCAGTATCAGGGAATCAAGTTTCGAAATCAGGGAGCCCCCGTTCTCGACATCTACGATCCTCCGGGAGTCAGTCGCGAAATACGACGCAAAATGCTCGACCAGTTGGCGAAGCTGAACGAACTGAAATACGAACAGGCGGGCGATCCTGAAATCGAAACGCGTATCAAGCAGTACGAACTTGCCTTTGAAATGCAGCAATCTGTTCCGGACCTGCTTGATACAACACAAGAGACTCAAGCAACACTGAATCTTTACGGTCCTGATGTACATAAGCAGGGAACGTATGCGTATAACTGCCTGCTCGCCAGAAGACTTGCCGAGCGCGGAGTCCGTTTCATTCAACTGTTTCACCAAGGTTGGGATCAACACGCCAGATTGCCACGTGGTGTTCGCGCACAGTGTCGGGACACGGATCAACCGACAGCGGCACTGCTCGCAGATTTGAAATCACGAGGCATGTTAGAAGACACCCTTGTTGTCTGGGGCGGCGAGTTTGGGCGAACTATTTACTCCCAGGGAAAGCTGACCCCAACGAACTATGGTCGCGACCATCACGGTCAATGCTTCTCTGTCTGGCTTGCAGGTGGCGGCGTTCAAGGCGGCCTGACTTACGGAGCCACAGACGATTACAGCGTCAACGTCGTAGAGAATCCAGTCAATGTCCACGACCTGCACGCCACGATGCTTCACCTTCTGGGCATCGACCATGAACGCCTCATCTACCCATTCCAGGGGAGAGACTTTCGCTTGACTGATGTTCACGGAAAAGTCGTCAATGAGATATTGGTGTGATCTCTGAAATGGACCATCATCGACATCACGATCGACATCACGGCGTGACTTCAACGAATGAATCGAGATCAGGCGAACTCGCAGCTCTCGGTTTTGCGATCTGCTTTCCGAGCATCTTGACCTTTGCTTACTTTGTCTTGTTTGCAGGCCACCCAGTGAGTGCTCCGGTTTACGGGATCGGGAAGGTGATCCAGTTTGGATTTCCAGCGGTTTGGGTGTTTCTTGTTCTGCGAGAGAAAATCCCGCGAATGGGTCTGAAACTCTCAGGCGAAAAGAATTATTGGTTGCGACTTGGTGCTGGATTCGGGCTCGCCGTTTCCGGATTAATGATTGCCCTGGCACTTTTCTGGCTGAAACCGAGCGGCTTTCTTGATGCTCCAGTCATTGCAATTCAGGGAAAGATTGCAGACATGAGGGTCGACTCACTCTCTGCCTACGTGGTGGTCAGTGTTTTCTATTGCGTGTGCCATTCACTACTTGAAGAATATTACTGGCGATGGTTTGTGTTCAAACGATTGCAAACGTTCGTCTCGATTCCGGTTGCGATTCTGGTCTCAAGCTTGGGGTTCATGGCCCATCATGTGATTGTCTTGGCGATGTTCTTCGGTTGGTCATCACCTGCGACGTATCTCTTTTCATTGTGTATCGCTGTCGGTGGAGCAGTCTGGGCATGGATGTATGAGCGGAGCGGGGCGATTTATGCACCCTGGCTGAGCCATGCTCTCGTCGACGCCGGAATATTTCTGCTGGGATATCTGCTCGCTGGAGAGTTATTGATGTGAGGCTTCAGTCGCTTTTGCAGCCGATTCAATCCTCACCGCACAGAACTTGAACTCAGGGATTTTACCGTAGGGGTCAAGCTCATCGATGGTGAGAATGTTTGCAGAGGCTTCTCGAAAGTGGAAAGGGATAAAGATCGTGCCTTCTTCAACGGAATAGTCGCTGCGCACTTGAAGTTCGATCTCGCCTCGTCGTGAGGCGACGCGAATCAGCTCGCCATCTTCAAGTTGATAATTTGCAAGGTCTTCAGGATTCAAGGCGGCAAAGGCGACCGGCTCGATGGCATCGAGCGCATCGCTACGACGGGTCATGCTCCCGGTGTGCCAATGTTCTAAAACACGACCGGTTGTGAGAACCAATGGATAGTCTTCGTCAGGAAGTTCCTTCGCTGGCAGAAAACGACACGGAACGAACTGAGCCCGCTTGTTTGGTGTCGGGAATCCATCGCCAAACAAAATTTGCTCCCCGTCGCTGTTTTCAGCATCCTCGCAGGGCCACAATTTTCCGGTTGAGCCGAGTGCCTGATGGCTGAGTTTGGCATAGCTCTCTGTCAGCGATGCAAACTCGTCGAAGACACTGGAGACGTCTTCATAGTCCATCGGCAGCCCCATCCGTCTGGCAATTTCGCAAATGATCTCCCAGTCGACCCGTGCTTCTCCGGGAGAGTCGAGGACTTTTCGGCCGAGTTGAACGCGTCGGTCGGTGTTGGTGTACGTTCCTGTTTTCTCGAAGAAACTGCTCGCGGGCAAAATGACGTCCGCGAATTCTGCGGTTTCAGTCAGGAAGATGTCCTGCACAACGAGGAAGTCGAGTGAGGAAAGTCCTTTGCGGACTTTATTTGCGTTGGGGTCCGAGAGAAATGGATTCTCTCCCATGATGTACATCCCACGGATTGATCTTGCCAGGGCCCCCCTCATAATTTCGACGACGGTCAGACCTGGATTTGGATCGAGTTGCACACCCCAGGATCGTTCAAATTTGCTACGAATTTCGTCATTGGTGACTGATTGATAGTCAGGGAAAACCATCGGGATCAGTCCGGCGTCGCTCGCACCCTGTACGTTGTTCTGTCCACGTAATGGATGAAGTCCAGAGCCGGGCTTGCCGATGTTTCCGGTCAGAAGGCACAGCGAAATCAGACAACGCGCGTTGTCAGTCCCGTGTGTATGCTGAGAAATTCCCATTCCCCAAAAGATGAGCATACTGCCGGACTTTCCGTTGGGAGTTGCTTCTCCGATCGTTTGGGCTATCGCTTCTATTTGTTCCGGTTCGATACCACAAATTTGCGAGGCCGCTTCTGGTGACCACTCATTCAGAACGAGTTGTTTCAGGTCCTCGAACCCTTCGGTGAACTCGTCGATGTATTCATTGTCGATCAGGCCATCCCGGATCAAACAGTGCATCACACCGTTGTAGAAAGCGACGTCACTTCCCGGATTGATTTGAGCGAAATGGGTCGCATATCTCGTTAAGTCGTGATCACGTGGATCGACAATGATCAATTTTGTCCCGTGATCAACCGCTGCTTTCATGAAGGTCGCTGCGACGGGATGATTCGCCGTCGCATTTGATCCGGTGATTAAACAGACCGCTGAGTTTTCGACATCTGCAAAAACGTTGGTGACAGCCCCAGAACCGATCGTTTCCATCAAGGCAGCGACCGAGGATGCATGACACAATCTTGTGCAATGATCAACATTGTTGGTTCCGAAGCCAGCGCGAATCAACTTCTGAAACAGATAGGCCTCTTCATTCGAACACTTCGCTGATCCGAAACCTGCCAAGGCATTGTTGCCATGTTCGGATCGAATCGCAGTCAGTTTCGAAGCAACAAGATCAAGAGCTTCTTCCCACGTCGCTTCGCGAAAGGCTGCGTAGACATTTTCGTCAGTTACGATTCCGCCCGGTTTCTTTTTCTTCCCGGACAGCGAAGATTTCACTTCGGCAGAGAGCGGACCTTTGGGATAGTTTTCTTCTCGGCGAATCAACGGTTTGGTGAGTCGCTGCGGGTGCATGGTGTAGTCCCAGCCGTAGCGTCCTTTGACGCATAAGCGTCCATGATTCACCGGGCTCTCTCGACCGTCCGCTTTCACAATCGAGTTGCCTTGCTTCTGATAAGTGATTGAGCAACCGACGCCACAATACGGACAAACGCTGTCAATGTTTGTGATCGGTAAGGCGTTATCGAAAGCTGATTTTGTGTTGGCTTTATGTGAGAGGGCATCTGTCGGGCAGGCAGCAGCGCACTCTCCGCAAGAGACGCACGTGCTTTCGCCCATGGGGGTGTTGAGGTCAAAAGAAATCTGTGCGGTGTACCCTTTCCCCGACCGGCTCATCACATCATTTGACTGAATTTCGTCGCAAGCTCGAATGCAGCGATCGCACATAATGCAAGCTTGATGATCGACAAAGATGACCGGTGAACTCGCATCGTGTGGGCGTGGCTGAGATAAACGCGAATGCTGGTCCGTTTTTTGATTCAGTTCACGAAACAGGTTCAGAGTTTCGTCCTGTGCAATTCCATCTTCATCAACCAGTTCGAATTTGATTCCCAGGTCCGTCAGCAAATTCGCCTTCGGGAGGTATTCATTCTCTTTGGCTTGTGTCTGCTCGTAATCGCTGAGCAATAACGACGTGAGCATCCGTCGATGTTTTTTGACCTTGTCGCTGTCGGTCTGGACTTCAAGGTCAGATTCACATTCGCGCATACAGGAAGGGGCAAGCGTGCGACCACCGACGTCGACGACACACATTCGGCAAACGCCGACTGGGTCCATCTTTTCAGAGTGACACAAGACCGGAATGTCGATCCCCTGATCGCGGGCTGCTTCCCAAAGAGTTGTCCCTGGGGTAACAGAGACCTGCTGCCCATCAATGGTCAGTTTGATTGAGGTCGTGGTGTCCATATCAGTTGCCATGGCTGGGAATTTCCTCCGGGAACTGTTTCAGCATCGAAATAACAGGTGCCAATGCGACTTGTCCTAATCCGCAAATGGATGTTTCCTCAAGCGTTTCGTGGAGTTCGTCCAGAACTTGCAATTGCGATGCGGCGTATTCCCCATTGAAAACACTTTCCAAAATCGCGACTCCTTTCTCACTACCAACTCGGCAGGGAACGCACTTCCCGCAAGATTCATTTCGGAAGAATCGGGTGATGTTTGTCGCGATGTCGTACAAATTTCGATCTTCATCGAAAATCATAATTGCTCCCGTTCCAAGCATGCTGCCCACTTTTTTGACTGCCGGGAAATCGATCGGTGTCTCCAGAAATTCCGGTTTCAAAAAGAGAGAACTGGCACCTCCGGGGAGGAAGGCTTTCACCGATTTGTTGTCGCGAACGCCTCCGGCCATCTCGATGACAGTGGCGAATGTTGTCCCCATTGGAACTTCGAAGACTCCCGGACTTTTGACATCACCAGAAATGCAGACAAACTTCACACCTTCGAATTCTCCAATGCCCTGATCTGCCCACCACTGCGGACCGTTCCCAATAATAGACGGGGCCACGGCAAATGTTTCCACGTTGTTAATCAGAGTTGGTTTTCCCCACAACCCAAACTGACCGGGGTAGGGAGGTTTGTTTCGGGGCTCGCCTCGTTTGTCTTCGAGTGCCTCAAGCAGTGCAGTCTCTTCCCCAAGGATATACCCCCCTGGTGACGTAAAGACTTCTACTTCGAAACGCTTTCCAGACTCAGCCGCATTCTCGCCGAGGAGTCCTTGTTTGTAAGCGTCCTCAAGGGCCTGTTTGAGAATGGCTTCTTCCGGGCCGTATTCATGTCGAATATAAATAATGCCTGACTCTGCACCGATCGTCAGGCCAGCAAGCAGCATTCCTTCGATGATCAAGTGGGGAGCATGGCGGATTATTTCCCGGTCCTTGAACGTTCCCGGTTCACTTTCGTCGGCATTGCAGATGACGTATTTCGTTTCCGCCTGTTCTTTTGTGACAAGTTCCCATTTCAGACCGGTTGGAAATCCTGCTCCTCCACGACCTGTGAGGTTCGTTCCTTTTAGAAGCTCAATGCAAGTTTGTGAAAGATCCTTTTCAGAGCCGACCAACTCTTTGACGACTCGATACCGTTCGTCGATCGATTGATAGAGGTCAGACTTCCACTTCGACGTTAACGGGCTCGCGTCAGCAGATTCTCCGTGAGACCCATTGTGGGGAGCAGTGTTCCCTAAAGCTGTCTTTACTTCAATGTCGTTCAGTGTACGTGGTGCGATCGGATTATCATTGACGGCCACAGCGGGGGCCGCATCACAGCGACCAAGGCAGGAGACTTCGCGCAATTCGTAGTCGACATTCTGTTGATTGAGCGTGTTCAAAAGAACCTGTCTCGAAGCAGAGTTCTCTGCCATTTGGCAACAGGCATCGCGGCAAACATCGATCGTGAATTGTTTCGGGGCTTCTCGACGGAACGCTGGATAGAACGAAACCAACTCTTCTAATCGATAGAGCGGGATCTTCTGGTTCCGGGAAATCTCTCGTAGATTTTCATCGCTGAGGTATCCCCGTTCGTGCTGTTGTTCCATCAATTGGCGAAGTAATTTCACTGATTCTTCTCCGCGACTCTGTTTTCACCGATGCAATACAAGTGCTTCAACCCTCGAATGTAAATGCGGCCGTTGGCGATTGCCGGTGACGCGCGACACTCTTCTCCAATCCCATTCACCGCGACAATGTTCGGCTCATCACCCGGCTTCACAATGGTCGTTCTGCCGTCATCATCAAGAAAGTAAACGAGTCCATTTGCAGCGACAAGCGATGTACTGAAATGCCGTCCCAAGCGGTCTCGCCAAAGCCTGTCACCTGTTTTCGTGTCGAAGCAATTTGCGATGCCGTGATCATCTGCCACGAACAGATAATCCCCAACCACAACAGGGGAGGGGACATAGCATTTCGCGTTTGTCTTATGCCAGACAACGTGAGTGTCGGTGACGTTCCCTTCTCCAGTGGGGTCGATCGCCATCACGTGGTAGGTCGGAAAGCCTGCGCACAGGTAGAACTTCTTACCATCGTAAACCATCGAGGAGACGAACTGCTCGGTCGGGCCATCGATTTTCCAATGTTGCTCGCCCGTTTCTGGATCGTAGCTGGCAACGTGCGAACTCCCTGAGAACACCATTTGAGTGCGCCCGTCGATCTCACGGATCAGGGGTGTCACGTAACTACGAGTTTTGTTGTCGCGATCCACTTTCCAGCTTGTTGCTCCGGTCTTCTTATCGAGGGCGACAAGATAAGATTCTCCGTCATGATCGCCGTTGACGATGATTTTGTCTTTGTAAAGAACAGGGCAACTGCAGAATCCATGGACGCTGACGAACTTCCCCGGCTTCGCTTTCCAAACGGCTCGCCCATGAAAGTCGTACGCAGCCACAACAATCTCTCCCGGCGTGACAGGCCGGGCTTTACCCACGTTTCGGGCATCAACAGTTTTTCCGTCAACTTCGAGGAACGTCACATAGACATGCTTTCCATCCGTCGCGGGGGTTCCTGAGGAATGGCTGTTGAACTTGTGGAGAGTTTCCAGCGGAGACTTCACAACCGTAGTCTTCCAGAGAATCTTTCCGTTGATTCGATCCAGGCAAAACAGGACTCGCTCCTGAGTCTCCTTTATGCAGGAGGTGAGAAATATTCGGTCCTCCCAGACAATCGGCGATGAGTATCCATCGCCAGAGATGTCGGTTTTCCAAAGAAGATTTTTCCCATCGCCGTCCCATTCGGTTGGGATGCGATTGTCGGGACTCAGCCCATCGCCAGTCGGTCCCCGCCATCCGGGCCAGTTCTCGGCAGTTACAAATGAGGCAGATGCTAAAAGAGCCACTACCAGAGGAACGACACTCAAACTGAGTCGACAAAGCATTTTGAATCTCACGATCACCGCTTCCATCTTGAATTGCCGTGTCATCTTTATGGCCGTTTCAGGTCATCGATTGTGACATCTTCACTCATTCACGAAACCATTCCAACGTAAGTCAACATTACCAGAATTGAAAATGCAACCATCGCTGTCCCGCATCCCACTTTGGAAGTCTGAATTGCATCGGGATCTTCTTCCAAAAGTTGAGCTGTGAGTCGATCGATGAACTCTTTCGATTCTTTCAGCCCTTGGCCAGTATACTCACGATATGATTTTATCGCCTGGATTTTTTTCCCAGACTTGATTGCATCGAGAATTTCCTGGCGTTGTTCATCATTGAGATCAGTCATCGTGTCTCCTGAATTAGGGCAGTTTGCTCTTCCATGTGCCTGTGAAGAACGCGTTTCACCAGCGAAGTTACTGTTCGCCACGAGGCAGGACTGCTACACCTTTTATCAAAACCGCTCTAGTTGCTTGAATCGCCCCGCTCGGGTAGTGCGGGAGTGGGGGGCAGATTCTTTTTTGTGTCCTGTTGAGTACTTGTGTCGGGTTTCATTTCTGGAGCGGGCTTCTTCTCGGGCGCGGGTTCCTTCTCCGGTTGTTTTGTAGACATGCTCTGCTCAATAGCTGCAGCTTCTTCTTCTTCGTCCGGAACGAACATCCCATCCCAGATCGGAATCTTCTGGCTGGGTGGCTCAAGTTCGTATTCCTCTCCAGTGATGAGGGAGAGATACAGGACAACAAGGCTCCTCATCGAAAACTCAGGATGAACATCGTAGATAGTTTGCAAAACATCCTTGGCTGCCTGGAGGTTTCCTTGATCGATGCGAATCAATGCCTGCTGCAATTTGAGGTTCGCCCAACGTTCAGGGAAATCGCGGAGTGCGGAAAAGTGCGTCATTAACGACAGTCCCGACCAGATATCAATCACAGGATAGGCTTCGGCAAAACCGGGGGGCTGATGAAGGATCGACCGCAAATTTTGCTCATTCAATGTGAGTGCCTGTTCGCCGAACAACTCGGCCGCTCGCGGACGTTGGTTCGCTACCGCGTTTGCCAGTGCCGTTGTCGTACGCCATTGTGAAACGAAAGACGCGTTCTGAGCGCCTGATTGAGCAACAAGACTCTCCAGTCCTTCCAATTCTTCCCAGGCTTCTTCTGTTCGCCCGTTCCTGAGCAGGAGTGTCGCGTGCATCAATTGCAATCCGGGATTGCTGGCGACGACGGTTTTATCTTCATCCAGAATCGAGAGCGCCAAGGCTGGACAGCGGTTTTGAAGTGCCAGCGCTGCGAGTTGTGGGATTTCCACTGACTTCTCGCGTGCTTCAGCAACTTTTTTCTCGACGTCTGCCACAGTTGTTTCGATCTGCTCCAGAATCTGTTTTCCCTGTTCGAGGACGGCTTCGTCTTGACCATCGCTCTCGACAATCAATTGTCCGTAGAGTTCGGAGTATTTCGCAGCGACCGCTTCGGCTGTGTCAAGACTTTGTTGATTGAGCAAAATAAAGAACAGGCGCTTCAGGTCGTCCCGAGCATTTCCACTGGCTTTCGCAGCATGAAACGCATAGCAAATGGCTTGTTGAACTCTGAATTGAATTGGGTAGTTCACACCATACAGTGACAGAAATCTCTGTTCGGCATCTTGGAGAAATCCTTGTCCATCGATCATTACACGGTAGGCATAAGGGTCATCAGGAGTTTTGAATAATCCTTCCGATGCTCCTCGAATAGCAAGTTGAGAAATCGCCATGCCTTGCTCGAGTGCCAGGGTTGTTTGCAGCCGTTGAGCAATTGCGATGTAGTGCCGAGCGAGCTGAATATCGTTCGACATCACCTTTAATTTTTGAATCAGCCATTTGTCGTATTCCGAGGTCGCCCGTGGCCATAGCGGTCCTGTTTCAGTCACGACCTTGCTTTTCTCGTCCAGCCTGTAGGCCTGTTCGACAAACTGCGAAGCGATGTTCTCTTCGATAAATGCGATCACTTTCGGATCATCCAGGTCACCCCGGGTGAAGACTGCTCCTGATGCACCGAACCCGGTCATTGGCCAGGCTCGCGTTCCAACCAGTTTCATGAATGGGCTGTATGCCGGGGTCTCTCCCCATAGTCGCAGAACGAGTGAATGAATTTTGTTGTTTGCAAATTCGTCTTGCCACGAAACGGTCTCTTCTTTTGTCGTTTTTGCATCCGCCTCAGGATTGGCTGGTGCAAACAGACTGGCACGAATTTGGCGATGGATTTTAGTGAAATCTGTTTGTCCATTAGCAAACAATCCGTGGCGAGAGTCGAGATATGGTTTGAGGTCTAACCATATCAACATATCACCTTGGTCAGCCCGGACATTGAAAACTCGTCCTTCGTACGCACCTTTGATCAGATCCTGCTCGGTGCTTTCGAGACGATTCTTGAGACGTGGGTCAAGCCCCATGCCAATGCGACGACCTTGTGGTCCGGTGAGAGCTCCATTGATGGTTGCATAGGCCACGAGAAAGAATGAAACCACAGTCACCGCACGCCCGGCACGAGCAATGAAGACGGAAGTTCCTTTGATTTCGAAGTCGTTTTTGAATTTGTTTCGATACCAGTCTTGCCCTTGTAGCGTCGCGACAACGCAATTGATGATGGCAGCATACGGAACCAATTCTCCAAAGTAGAACGACAATCCATTGATCATCATCCAGGCAAATGTGAGCGCCCAGTCAAAGCGTGCGGCGTTCAAAAATAAACTGATGAACGAAAGCCCCAGTAAGACCGCCGCAGCAATCGGGAAAATATCTGGAGAGGCCCAGAACTCGGGGGACATCATCGAGAAGGCATAACGGGGAAACAGCTCGCCCGAAAGCCCTTCGAGCTGAGCCTGCGTCGCGTTTGAAATGGTGTTTTGATAACCGAGTACAGGCTGAACCGGCCAGGGTGAAAGAAGCACACCTGCAATCAGTGCGGCGATTCCGATGGTGAATTGCCGTTTCGTCGCAGTCCGTTTCACAGCATGAACAAGTAAAACGATCAGCATGAACAAAAGCCCCACCCAGACGCGCGTATCCATATTCGCCCAAAAAACGAAGAGTATCGGAAGTCCCCAAAGGACGGATGAGTCTGGTGTTTCTCGCCACCGATGCAGCAAGTACAACAACAGCGAGAACCCGAGAATCGTGACCGATGATTCTCCAGGTTGAACTGCAGGGTAGACAGCAATGATCGCCAGCACTGCACAAATCGAAGCCCACCATGTCGAGACGTTTTTGTAAGTGATTTTCGAAAGAAACCAGAAGCAGACGCCTAGCTTGAACGCAGTGAGAATCGAAAGCGCCCGAAACCCGCCGATGCTTTCAACGGTTCCTAATACAATATCTGCCAGCCAGTGCAGATTCGTCCAACTTTGCCCTTCAGTCGCAATCGCAAAGGGATCAGTCCGTGGAGGAAGGAACCCGTTCGAAGTCGCGAACTGCCCGCTTTTCACTTGAACAAGAACCGGTGTTTCGGTGATGTAGCAACATCCGAAAAGGACTGCGAGCAGAATGGCAGCCCAGCGAAGCATAAAGTCGCCTCGGACACATTCATCTTCGAACAGTTCCGGAGTCAATTCGACCCATTCCGGGAGCGGTTCGTCCTCGATCGGAGTCATCGAGACGTCTGCAACAGGTTTTTCGCGAGATTTGGAATCGTCCGTTGGAAACGTGGACTCAGGTGAACTCTCTGATGGAGTCGAAGAAGAATTTTGATCGGGGTCTTCGATCACAGCAGGTTCCTTGAATGAAAGATTTCATAAAAAAGAGAGAATAAATCAATTTATGGAACCACTCTAGGACTCAACCCGCAAGAGGGTCAAGCGGCAGGCAGAAAGAGAGTCAGAACTTCACGAAACCCATTCAGAGATTGAGTTTAGAGCATCTTTCGAATTGGTTTGCAGGTTCTGCCTTGTGGCGAGCAACATTTCCATTAGGGAGATGTGTTCTTCACGGGCACACGGTCGATCAAATTGACCTAAAACGACGCCTGGAATGCGGTCCAAACCGAACCCATCACCCTGAATTCTGGGCTCCAGTCCCTTGTCGAGCAAAGGACGAGAGGTGATGGTTTGGAGATCGGTGAAGTCGCAAAATACAGGTTTCCGAACAGGGCTTTAATCATCCGGTGACCAAGTCACTGCACAGGCATCAAAAGAGTCATTGATGCAGTCGACCATTTGTCGCAGTCGCCCCATGTCTCGTCGATTAAAGTTGAAGGCTAAGCGTGGCATGTGCGCCAGGTGCTCTTCGTCAGCTTCCTGCGGATGTGCGTCGACACGCTCGATAATTCCACTGGAGATGATATCTGCAAAGTTGGTATTGAGTTCTTCAAGCAGTTCTTCGGTCGGCTCGAAATGCAGGCGAAAATAGAGTTTGTCTTTGACGTATCGCATGCTGTGGTACACGCAATAGAAGTTCATGATTTCATCGAAAGCTTCGTCGATACTGTCTGTGATTTTATAGAGCGAATGGTCAGCTGGTGAGATGAGTCCATTCTTCTCCAGTTGTTTGATGATGAATTGTTGCCAGTCCTTCCAGTAACTTCCGCCTGGCTCATCGACGAGGACAATCGGCATCAATTCACGTTTTCCGGTTTGTATGAGCGTGAGGGTTTCGAAACATTCGTCTTGGGTTCCAAAACCTCCTGGGAACAATGCGACAGCATGGACCTCTTTCACGAACATCAACTTGCGGGTGAAGAAATACTTCAAGTTGACGAGTTTTTCATCATTGCTGATGACGTAGTTGGATTCCTGTTCGAAGGGAAGCATGATGTTCAGCCCCATCGACATTTTGCGACCCGCACCAACGTGGGCCCCTTCCATGATCCCTCCGCCGGCACCTGTCACGACATACCAGCCTGCGTCGGCAAAGCGTTTTCCAAAGGCTAAAGAGGCCTGATATGCCGGGTGATCCGGGCTGGTTCGAGCAGAACCGAATACGGTGACTTTCCGGTCTCTTCGATAGGGCGTGAAGACCTTGAAGGCGTAGCGAAGCTCACGGAGTGCGCGAGAGACAATTTTCAGGTCCCCACGAGTCGCACGGTCTCGCGCGAACTTGTCGGCAGTCTCCTTGATCTCTTCGACTAATCGAGAAGTCCGCTCGGTTGTTGGATCGTGTTCTGTAACAAGTGGATGATCTTCGGAGACATCTGTTCGCGCAAGCCGAGCTTTGCGATTTTGATCTTGTGACATTGAGAAATCCTTTTCCTGTTTGTGACTTCTAGAGCTGTTTGCTCTACCGTGTGCCCGTCAAGAACGCGTTTTATCAATAAAATTGCTGTTCGCTACGAGGCAGAACCTGCACACCAATTCGAAAGAGGCCCTAGCTATGCCCCGATCGCCTCGAGCGCTTCCTCACGTGTGTTGTAGATCGCCCAGAGTGTATCGAGTGCCGTGATATGTAATAAGTCTTTGGCGAGATCGTGAAGGCCGCAGATCACCATCACTCCGCCGCATGTTTTGACGAGTTTATGACAGCGAATCAGTAACGCTAAAAAGACAGACCCGAAGTATTTGACCTGAGACATGTCAAAGACAACCATCGGGGCTTTTTGCTGACGTATCGGATCGAGCACGATCTCAGCAGCGTGTTCAACAATGTCCCAGTTCAATTCCTCCACAGCCCCTGTGGCGATCACAACAAGTGCGTCACCGTGCCATTCCAGGCTGATCATATTCGGGTCAGGCGCCATTACAAGAGTCCATTCTGCTAACTGCCAAGTGGTGACCGCGAAAGGGTGGGGGCAATCGAGGGAACGCATTAATGATTTCGTTCCCGTGACCGTCTCGCAAGCTGCTTATTCAGGCAGTGGTTTACTCTTTGGGGTAACTTTTCGGTCTGTCGGCTTGTTTGTTTTGGTCCAGTCTGCCAGCGATTTCAAGGCAGCATCCGGGATTGGGCCAGGGTTTTCCGATTCAACAATCGATTTGATGATGGGCATGATCTGGGAAAATGCATCGTTCACGTAATTAGCACTTCCTCCCAGTCCTCCACGCTTGACCTGATAAAGCAGTCCCCAGTTGTTCTCCGCCTCCGATTGCAGCTCTGGACGGAACGAAATATAGACACGCGAGAAGTAAGTTCGCCATTGCGGTCCCTTGGGATTCTTTTTGTCTTTGTTGAATTCCGCTGAGAGCCTGAGTGTTAACTGGCAAATTTCGTGAGTAATCAGTTGGACATTCGTCGAGCCGGTGAATGGCAAGCGGGAAATACTGAGAGCGGCCTGTGTGCGGACAATCAATTGTTCTTCAGGGTTTGAGAGCACCTCAAGAATCGCGTCAATCACAATCGGATTGTTGTTGATATCCCCGATGCGGTCCACAAATCCTAACGCATCAACGAGTCGATATCGGAGCCACCAGACTTCATCAGCTGAGCCCGGAGGAACAGATTTCAAAGCCGTTGTCAAAGCAATCGCAATATCTGAACGATTCGCAGTTGTTAGCGTGTTATTGACCGCGTCCCGACAAACACGAGCCAACCCACGAGCTGCAATCACCTTGCACTCGGGCAGTTGTGTTGTATCTCCCAGAATGTCAATTAAGACTTTGTGAACCGGAACGTACGGAAGTGCTGGAGTTCTTGACTGAAAGTTTGCAGGTTCGATACTCAATTCGGTCAGCATCATCACTGCATTCGTACGCACAATGGCGCTGGGATGGTTCAGAATCTTCGGAACCTCTTTGAGGATCTCATCCATCAGAATGGCCCTGGCTTCTGGCCGATTACTTGATGAGAGAATGTCGGTGTTCAGTCGAGTCGTGACATCTTTGGGGATCGACTGACGGACATCTTCATGAGTCATCCGCGAAAGATAGAAGTACGCAATTTTGTAGACTTCGTTTCGCTGACTCGTGTTCAGGTTGTTCTGTTTGAGAAATTGAACGATCCTGATTTTCTGTCGCTGAAATTGATTCGCTTCCTTCTCGTCCATATACCATGACGGCTTTTGCCATTGAACGGCGGAAGGAGCTGCAGCTTTTTCAGCGGCGGGCGGTGGGGCAGCGGGATTATCCCCACTCTCTCCCTTGTCGTCTGCCAATAGGTTGAGATTCCCACTGCACACACACATTGTTGTGAGAAGAACCGTGAACGTAGTGATAAAACTCTGACGAGTCAGTGGAAACACTCGGCTTCCCCCACATCTGTATATTGTTGGATTTTCCCGCGAGCGCGGGACCGATCAACGAAGTTTATTGAGTCCGAAATGGTACACGACTTGAGCAGACTTTCGAAGTGAGCCCGACATAATGGATTCAGAAAACAAAATCTTCCTCCATGGAATTTGAAAGAAGGAAGTGTTTTGCCTCATCGTGCAAGCTTAAACTAGCATCGGCGAAAAGCCGGTGTCAAGTTGTTTGTTCTTATCGCTTCTGGCTTTACGTCGTTATGTTTGATGGGTTTCTAGCTGTCACACTGATTCTGACTTTCGATTACAATGTAACAATGTCTCCAGTGATGCCTGTCAAATCGTCTAATGACACGGAGTGTAACAATGACAACGGTCCTGACATCCGCAGAATTCGAAAAACATCAAACTGGTCAACATCCAGAAAATCCGCATCGAATTCGTGTTCTCAGGGAAATGCTTGACTCCTTCCCGAAGCATGAACGACTGAAGTTCGCCGGAGTTGAACAGGCTGAAAAGCGAGCTATTACTGCAGTTCATCCTCTGGACCATCTTCAGAATGTCCAAAACGTCGCTCAAGCTGGAGGCGGTCGACTCGATGCAGATACAGTCGTCAGCCCTGATTCTTATCGAGTTGCGACTCTTGCTGCCGGAACTGTTTGTAAAGCGGTTCAACTTGTCCTGACCGGAAAGGACCCGCAAGCTCTCTGTTTGATCCGACCACCGGGACACCATGCGGTCCCGGATCATGCGATGGGGTTTTGTCTGTTTAACAATGTTGCGATCGCTGCTCGATACGCTCAGCAGGAATGTGACGTTTCCAATATTTTGATTGTCGACTGGGATGTCCATCACGGGAACGGAACACAAGACGTGTTTTACGATGACGAAACAGTCACCTTCTTTTCCATACACCGCTTTCCCTTTTACCCCGGTTCCGGTGACAGCGATGAAACAGGGCGGGGCAAGGGGTTGGGAAAGACTTTCAACGAACCGGTTCCCTTCGGGACATCGCGAAAGGCCTACCTCGACCGTTTTGAAAAAACGTTGACGAAGGCTGCCGAAGTTTCAAAGCCAGAGCTGATCTTGCTCAGCGCCGGCTTTGACGCACATCGTCTCGATCCGATTGGCTCGCTGGGGCTCGAAACTGAAGACTTCGCAACGCTCACAAACATGGTGCTCGATGTTGCTCAAACACACAGTCAGGGGCGTTTAGTCAGTATGCTTGAAGGTGGCTACCACCCTGAAGCCCTGGCAGCTTCGGTCAAGGTCCACCTCGAAGAATTACTGGGCGACTGAGACAGGTCTGATAATGAATGATTGATGTTTGATGAAGGGGCTCAAGTCTTGCGAATGGTCAATGTGTGCTTCGCGGATTTTCATTTCGAGGTTGATGCCGTCTTCGTACGCCGGGTCTTCGAATTCGGCGAACGAACTGATGCTTCATGGCATCATGCTTCATGAACTCGCGTTGAACAGGTTACGCCGCAGGTTACGTCGCAGGTTTTTCTGCGGAGATCGGTTTCGGTGAGTCAGGGGTCTCCAGAATAAGTTTTCGAACCGCCTGAGTCTTCGGCTTCAGCGAACCAAGAACACTCGCGACCGCTGACTGCAGTTCAGGTTCTGCTGAATTTGCTCTCAGTGCTGAAACACGCTTCAGCTCTGCAGGTGTCAGCAAGACGCCGAATCGCTGAATGTTGAATGCCAGTTGTAGAAGAGCCCGACGGCGGACTGCAATGTCAGCGGCGACGGACTCTGCAATTTCCAGAAGCCGACGTTGCACATCAGGAGCAGCGATTCCTCCCAGTGCGATAATAGCATCGTCTGCCACGGCTGGATTGTTTGTGGCTTTGATCAGGTCGGCCTGGTGAGCAGCCAGTTCGAAAACGCCGGGTGATGCACTCGTTGCAATCCAGCGCAACCAGTAGGCAGCTTCGCTCACCTGATTGGCTCGTTGTTCGCGGCTGAGTGGCGGAGGTGAAAGCTGTTGCAATACCGGACGAAGCTCGCGATTGATTTCCAGCGAATTGACCACTTCGTTGACATACACGACATTCTGGAATCGATTCTGGATCGCTGAGAAATTGCCTCGCAATCCCGCGGGGCCGTAAATGACCAAGGGGAGATGGCGCGTTCGTGAGTCAGCTCGAAGGTTCTCAATCGTTTGTGTCAGTCCCCAGCGAATTGTGTTCGGATGCAGGACGGCAAGCTCAACGTCTCCCCGCTGAGAAGCAAGTTTGAACCCATCCATTCCGGTGGCAGCCAGTGATGAATCAAACCCGAGTTCACTAAACAGACTGGCGGTCATTGTCCCTCTTTGGATGTTGGGATCGATGACAACAGTGTCCGGCTTGGAATTGGAATTGATGGCTCGGACAAGGATTTCTACGACACGCCGATCGCCCGGGAAAGACTTTGTCGGTTCCCACTGAAGAATGGTGACTGCGGCAGCGAACTGAACACGCGGGTTGGGGGAGTCGAGAGCTTCAATAATTTCGGGCTTTCCAGCGGATCGGGAGAGTTGGTTGCGGGAACCATTCGATCCAAGTGCGGTCACGGCACTTAACGAAGCGGCTGGGATGTGATTGTCTAGTGAGAGTGCCAAGACTTGCCGGCATGCATCCGGACCTGCAGTCACAGCTAAATCGAGTGCTGTGCCAGGCCCAGCTGGAACTGGTTGATCCCAACCGGCTGCTTCGATGTCTCGAACCATTTTTGCAGCCAGTAAGACGATCGGGGCATCTTCGTTCGTTGGCGAAATTTCAGCGGCTTCACGAGCTAAACGTTCGGCAAAGTGAATTGACGCGTGGTTGCGAGTCGATTTTGTTTCGACAACCGTAGCTTGATCGTTGTCCCAGGTCCAAACGGGAATCAGTTCCATATCTTCATATCGAACGCCCCATTCGTGCCGTTGCGCAAGATACCCAATTGCCGATTCGATGAGCTGAGCCGCCACGCCATACGAATTGACGCGAATCGCCTGCCGTGTGTCGTCGTACCGGATTCGAGCAATTGCCTTTAATGCCGTTTCGCGAACTCCGTCAGGTTGATTTTCGCCGAAGGCTTCTTGCCATAACCAAATTACGTCCTCTTCTCCGCCGCTCCAGCCCAGGACTTCAGCGGCTGCAGATCGAATTCTCTCTGATGGGGAAGTCAACGCGCCAATGATCGGCGGAACCGCATCGTCACCGAGTCGGGTCAGGTTCAGAATAAGAACATCACGATTGATCGACCCGGATTCGATCGCCTGCAGCATTGGAGGAACGGCATATGGTCCAAGTGCGCGAAGCTCGGTGAGTGCTTCATCTCGCTCGCGTGCCGAACCCATTAACTTCGGCAATAAACTGCTTACGTAGGAGGGATCGTTGGTCTTATTTGCGACAGCTGTGGTGAGCATTTTCAGCAGCTCACTCGCTTCAGGATCTAACCCGTCGACATTCGTTAAACTTAGAAACGTGGATGTGCCAAACTTGTTACGAAGCTCCATCAGTTCCTGGTCTGTCGGCTCATTTTTGATCAGGTCGGCAAGGTATTTTTTTGCCAACTCTGGTCGAGCCAGTTTGACCATCAGCAAAGCAGCCTGAAATCGGCCTTCTTGAGTCTCGGGCTCCGCAGCGAGAACCCGTTCTGGTTCTGTTCCGGTGTCGACCCCACCGGGCTGAGCTAGCGCTGGGAGTGCTACCAACATGACAAGGCAGAAAGTGAGTCTCTGCAAACCAGTCGCTCGCGAATAACAGGACTGCGAACATGCCATGACTGCAACTCCATCGGTGGAAATCGGAAAAAATGGTATCGTCAACGCACCTTCTCTAACTTACCTCAAGGCGCAATCGTTCTTTCAGGATGAGATCTTCCTGTAACAAAGTTTATCGAAACTCCAGAGCGAACGCTTGAACAACGGATGCAGAGCAACCGATTCTCCTGATGACGAACTTCCCCTATCCGCCACAATGCGGTCAATCCTCACAATGTGAATCAGTCTTGTCCCTCTGCAATCGAACAGGGGAGGGTATTGTCCACTCGAAAGTGAGTACGAAACTGGTTTCCGCCATTCAATGCAGGAGCTTGACTGAACGGGCTTCCTCAAAAAACAAAGTGGGCCGCAAAGGGTTGGCAGGAAAGAGAGCAAATTGCTCTGTACTTATCCTGCCCGCTCTTCACGACCCACTCCGAGGTCAATTTTATGGAAATTCAAATCTGGGCAGAGAATCTTGATCAGAATCTCACCCAGCAGAATTCCTTACAATTCGTAGCACATCAGCTTGTCTTGCTCACGAAGATACAGTTTCCCTTCATAAACAACGGGATGTGACCAGGTTTTGTCGTCTTGGTAGTCCGGAGTGAAACTGCCGTTGAGTTCGAATCCATCCGGGGTAGCTTGGACAAGAGCCACAGTCCCGTTCTGGTAACGGAAAATGATTTGCCCATCGACATAAGTAATTGCAGCCGATCCAGACATCTCTGGCTTTTCGCGACGAATTTTCCCCAGCCACTGAACTTTGCCTGTGGGAATGTGCAGGCAAATCGGAAAGCCTTTGTTGTGCTGATGCCCAGCGTACAGGTACTCGCCTTCTTGAATCATTCCGCCATGGTGATTCTGAAATGTTTTTGAATCGAGAAAGTACTCTTCAGTCGCTTTCACTCCTGAACCATCACGGGAGAGTTTTACTAGCACGGCTCCGGTTCCGTATCCTGTGGAGGCGAAGACATGGTCATCAAAAGGGACAGGCGTCGGAATGTTGGCTGTTCCGTTTGCAACCCTGTTGTAGTTCCACAACAGTTTCCCATCGCTGGCACGAACTCCGATCAGACCTTTTCCAACGAGTTGAACATACTGTTTCACTCCAGCGGCTTCGCTGACCACAATCGATGAATATCCGGCGCCGTCCTTCCCTTTTTCGCCCAGATTAGGGACAGAAGTTCGCCAGACGTCTTTTCCGGTCTTCTTGTCCAGCGCGACAATTATCGCATCCTGTCCACCAGGTGTGCAGAGCACCCAGTCTCCATCGACCAGTGGAGATTCTGAGAATCCCCAGCCAGACATCATTTTGCCATTGAAATCTTTCTTGAAGTCGCGACGCCAGACGACTTCGCCGTCGCTGCTCTTCAAGCAGACGATTTCTCCATCGGAAGTCACGACATAGCAATATTCACCATCCAAGGTCGGCGTACAGCGTGATCCGGGATAGCCATGTTTGGGGGCTTGATTCGTGAGCGGTGTTGACCAGACCAGTTCTTTTGTGTTCACGTCGACACAAATGACTGCTTGCCCATCGGGAAGATTTCCGGTTGTATAAAGCTTTCCATCGGCGGCGGACAAGCTGGCATAGCCGCGTCCCATTCCTTCGATTGTCCAAAGATGTTTCGGCTGATTCTTCGTCCAATCAAGCTTGAGCCCCGTGCCAACAAGTTTTCCATCACGGTTCGGACCACGCCACTGTGGCCAATCTTTCGCGTAAGCAAATTGAATCATCAGCACGCAAACTAAAGCTGCGAGTAAGCGGACTTTCAGCATCTTATTCTATCCTTGTTGAATATCTGGCGATGTGCCTCGATGAAAAAATGTCGAAAGCACAGCGAATCGGAAGGTCATCCATGAAAACGGAAGGTTGTTTCCAACGCACGATTGGAGACACATTACTTTACAACAGAAAAGAGACGACTGGCAATCAACAGAGTGCAGCAAGTTCGCGGTGGTTTCGAAATGTTTACTGTGGACACGTTGAGCATCAGCAGGCCTATCTGAGGAGAATGCCTGCGAGAACGGCTTTAGAGAACCAATTTCAAAAGTCTTGAAAGGAGCAATCAGCCCGTCAATCTCACGATGCGTTTTCATCGGTGCAGAAAGCAAAAGATTCCTGAATTCTGAGCGTCAACTTGCATCTCTCTCCGAGGTGTGAAACATTGTGTCTTCTTGCGATTCTTATTGATGCGGTCTCAATTGACACGGAGTGATTTCAATGCACAGCTGGCGTTTATTGACTTTCTGCCTGATGTTGGTGGTCACAACGGAGACAATCGCGGAGGCCACGAAACCGAACATTGTCCTCATTATGTGTGACGATATGGGCTTTTCGGATATCGGGTGCTACGGAAGCGAGATTCAGACTCCGAACATCGACCGCCTCGCTGCTGAGGGTATGCGCTTCACCCAGTTTTATAACAACGCAAAATGTACCACGACGCGGGCATCACTGATGACCGGGCTGTATCCCCGTCGATCGGGAGGATTGCTCAAGAAGAACATGGTCACCATTCCGCAAGTCCTTGAGAAAGCTGGCTATTACAGCGTTCTCAGTGGAAAGTGGCATTTGGGAAGCTCAGCCCCCAATCGGCCGTCGGATCGTGGGTTCGATAATTATTACGGGCTGTTGGACGGCTGCTGTAATTTCCATAACCCCGCGCGTCCCGACCCCGAGTTCAAGGGGAAGCGTGTTCGCTGGTTCGGTGAAGACGATCAGCGAATCACCGAGTTTCCTGATGACTTCTACACCACCGATGCGTTCAGTGACTACTCTACAAAAGCGATTGAAAAAGCGGTCTCTCAGAAGAAGCCATTCTTCCTGCATGTTTGCTACACGGCTCCACACTATCCGCTTCATGCTAAGCCGGAGGATATTGCGAGATACCGGAATCAATACATGATGGGCTGGGAAAAGCTGCGGCAAACACGCTACGAACGACAACTCAAGATGGGACTTGTCGACCCTGCCTGGAAACTTCCCGGGCGAGACCCGGAAGTGAAAGCTTGGGACTCCTTTCCAAATCAGGATTATCAGGATCACCTGATGGCAACCTACGCAGCCATGATCGAAAGCATGGATCGCGGGATAGGCAGAATCATTAATGCAATCGACGACCACAAACTCGCAGAGGAAACGGTCATCATTTTCCTATCTGACAACGGAGGATGTGCAGAGTTGCCGGGTGGTGTTGACCCGAATCGAACTCCCGGTGTGGAAGAATTTTACACCACCTGTGGACCTGGCTGGGCGTATGCACAAAACACACCATTTCGCCGATTCAAGCAATGGGTGCATGAAGGGGGGATCTCGACACCACTCATTGTTCGCTGGCCGAAAACTGTCGCTGCAAACTCGTGGTGCCAAGAGGTCGGTCACATCATCGATATTTTACCGACTTGTGCGGACCTGGCCGGAGTCGACATTCCACAGGAGTTCAGAGGCGAGAAAATTCTCCCGACCGAAGGTCTTTCACTTCGCAATCTTTTTGAAGGGGGATCTCGCCCCGGACATGAAAACCTCTACTGGGAATGGGCTGGGAACCGAGCAATTCGGCAAGGAGACATGAAACTTTGCTGGGACAAGAAAGTCAAAGTCTGGGAACTCTACGATCTCGTTAAAGATCGCACTGAAATGAACGACTTGGCCAGCGAGCATCCTGAGCAGGTCAAAGAGCTTTCCGCCTTATGGTTTTCCTGGGCAAAGAAAACCGGCCTGAAGACAAAACGCTGATTGTTGAAGATCTCCGGGTTGATTTAGAGATCAGATTCGGAATCCTGCGTCAGTTCTCAGGAGATGGGATCACCTGATGCACAACATACTGTCCCGAGCGCAGGACGAGCTTTTGATTGAACGGAAACTGGTTCAGTAACTCTTCAGGAAACTTATTTGGGAGCTGAGGAGGCTGGTGTGGAGAATAAGGACCGACATCTTCTGGATTGACGCCACTTTCCATCAGGCTGCTGACCACATACTTTTGTCGGGAGTCGAGGATCGTCTGTTCAATCAAGTGTGCTTTGTCAGGAAAGATTTTCATGTGGACATCTGGAATGATGAAGCGAGTCGAGGGTTTCAAGCCAAGTTCTGAGTAGACGTGAATAATGAACAGGTTGGAAACTGTCAGCTCTTCGTCTTCCAATTGTCGCTCGTCGAGATAGTCAATGACCGGTTGCAACTCGGTCCAGTTGGGAAGTGGCATCAGCTGCAGGGCACTTTTGACTTCGGGGGTACTTCCCTGAGTGACACATTCTCCCCACCATGCCAATCGCTGCGGATTCGTTGCTGGTGAGGCAATTAGAGCCAGAAATAAAAAGGCCATCAAACCAACTTGCGAGACTCTCAAATTTGGGCCACGCTGCGGCCAGACACTTGTCACAATACACAACCCCAAGAGCATTCCCGGAACATGAACATACTCAAAGAGCCGTTGCATCGTATGAGCCTGTAGAACCCATCCCAGATACGCTGCCGCAAGGATGCAAAGTTTTTTTTGCGAAGGCTGATCGAGTTGGCCTCTGAGTAATTTCGAGACTTGGACAATAGAAACCGGAAGTGCCACGAGATGAATGAGGCTCCAGGGAAGCAGACCTTCATTCAATCTTAAGTACAGGGAGAATGTCCAACGTTCGCGTCCTGCTTCAAAGTAGGACGGATTCCAGTTGAGAAGGATATCCCAGAAGTCATGCCAGGCGCCCGTGTGGATTAACCAGTAGGAACCCATCGCACCGCACATTGCTCCACCAAGGAAGACGCCTGCAAAGTCGATGACGTTTGCCCGCCAACGTCTTGTGATGAGTCCCGAAGTGATCAACGCTCCTAGCGCAGGGACTGCAACAAACGGCTTGATCCAGAAGGCTGCTCCCCACAAAAAACCTTCGAGGCTGCTCCAGAGAAAGATCTTGTTCCAATTCTGATCGCTTGCGAGCAACCGCTCGGATTGACGCATTCGAAACCACAAGGCACCTAAGGCAGGCAGCATCAGCCAGAGATCACGCTCGCAATGAACCGCTTCGCCTGTTGAAAAATAGAGCCAAAACAGCAGTAAAGTGAGAACGGACGCTCGAAGTTGAAAGTTTGAACATGAAGAGCTGATCTTCGTGATTCGTACCAAAAGGAGGACGATCCCCGAGATGACAACAAGGTCGAAGGCTCGCAAAGCGTACGTGGACCAGCCGAATAAAGAGCGTACGAGCATGTGGACCCACACGACTCCCGGCAAGTTTGGTTCAACGACATCCCGATAAAGTACGCCTCCATCCAAAGCAGCATGTGCCTGAATGTCGTAAATCGTCGGGTCTGCATGCAACGGCATGCACAGCATCAATGGGAGATTTGCAGCGAGAAGCACTCCCAGTGCAAGCCAGCAAAGGCCCAACGGCGAGCGCAGAATTCCCAAGAGAGAATTCTGGGCTCGCGGAGGTGACAAGGGTGACGAATGTAGGGGATGCGTCGGCATTCTCGGCAGTTTCGCGGCGTAGGTTGTTTCGATTTTACAACAAGACTACGCCACAAAACGGTGCTTGCACCTGAGCAATTTGGAATCTGCAAGAGTATCCCTGCGCAGGCGTGCCTATTGAATACCAGCCCGGAACCTTGTGGGGGGCTCACTGACCTCAGTGCATGAGTGAGCAAACTCAGCTTTCAGGATCAGGTTGTAGAAAAGGCTCTCACTACTTTTTATTCAAAGTCCAAAGGATTCCGTTTAAGAGCATTTTTCGAAATGCCGGATTTTCAAAATCGTCGATGTGACCAAGTGACGTGTAGAATGATCGCCCACCATCAGCACGTTTGAACGTCCAGGTGACCGGTTCAGGCTCTTGACCTTCAACGGTTCCGGTCATCAATGTTGTGGTTCCATCTTTCAAAGGAGAGGTTCGGTACAAAGACCAACCTTGTTTAAACTCTTTGCGTGGAACATCTTTCAGCACTGGATGGTCAACATCCATGACCTGCACCATACTGACGAGTTTGTTTCCGTAGTGGTTGTGATAATTTCCGCCGAAGACCTGCGCATCAAATTCTTTCCAGTCTCCGAAGCCGGCTGGCGGTTCCTCATTGCGAAGTGAAAAAGCGTGGCTGGCGGTACGAATCCCAATTACAGGCTTTCCGGCTGCGACGAAATCTTTAATGAGCTTCATGTCAGCGGTGGGAAGAACTCGTCGCCGGATACTGACCATCAGGGCGTCAGCATCTTGAATCGCTTCAATTCCAGGGATGTCATTTCGCTCATTGGAATTGCCATTGATAAGCGTCACTCGAAAGTGTTTTCCGAGTGGGTCGATCGCATATTTTGGCAACGTTTCGTTGGTGCGGTATTCATCCTCAGCCATGATGACTGCGAGATGGGGCCGCTTATCTTTACTGAAACGAAATTCTTTTCCGCCGATGAATTGAGTGCTGGTGATCGTCGGGCAAACATGTCGCTCGATATGCGAGACAATCAGGTCTGTTCCCGTGAAATGACTGACGTATGGTTCGCTGCGCGGGTTGTACATTGTGTCGGTCTGGTCGCGCATTAAAACTGCGTTCTTTCCGTTTTCAACCATACGTCGCAATCCAAACGGACGTCCCAGAACACACATGTTGGTGTGAACACCGGTCAAGATGACATTCTTGATGCCCTTGTCCTCCATGATATTCCAGACTTCGTCTCCTTGATCACTGATGTAATCTTTCTTCGGATCGATCGAAATTGCTTTGTGTTCCCGGCGCCAAGGCCATTTTGAGTCTTTCAATAGCGGGGCTAAACTCGCCTGCCAGACTTCATGTTCTTCCGGGGTGTCATCGCAACCTCCATCAGATTGATCGATCGGGTAAACCCCTTTTTCTTCCGCCGGAATTTTGTAGCACCATTGCGTGATTTCGGGGGGGAGTTTCTTTGACTTCGGAGCGTTGATTGCTCGTTGGCGTGCCGGGTGATCCTGATAAAAATCCATGCAGCCACTTGGAGCATGCAGGATCGTGACACCTCGATTGCGAGCTTCGGTGACCACTTTATTCAAGTGGGGAACCATTTCATTCACACGCATCACGGCGTTTTTGCATGTGTGCGAATCCCAGACATCGCAAACAATGAGGACGGTTTCCTCGGCTTTCCAGACTTCGTCACGTGTCAGAGTGTGAAAGAGGCGGCCTTCCTCGTTGACCGGTTTTTGATATCGCAGCGAAAGTGCCAACTCATCAGCTTGAGTTGCTTGTGCTGTCGCCAGGGTCAGCAAGGTGAACGTCAGTAAATTGAAGCGAGAGAGTCTCATCGGGGCTCCTGAAGTAATTCGATCCAGGCAACCGAGACGTGAGAGCCGGCCCTCAAACCTGTTTTCGACTTCTCGACTGTTGAGAAAAGATTGTTAAACAGGTCATTGGGCCGGACCTACGATTCCTCCCGCTTTTTTAATTTCCTGGGAGGAAGCCGTCGATAGGCAAGGATCGTCAAGTCATCTGGTTTCGAAGGAAGCTTTGGTTGAGGATCACTCATTCGTTCCAGAGCCAGGTTCGCCAGCTCAAGAACACCCTTGCGTAAACTTCCAGATCGAATTCGATTAACGATTTCTACAGATAATAGGTTATCGAACAATCCGTCAGATGCCAGTAAGACGGTATCTCGGGCTGCTAAATTTACCCACGGGCCTAGCTCGACCGACATATCTTTGGCTCCCACAACGTTGGAAACCAGATGACGATCTTCATGCGAGATCGCTTCTTTTTCGGAGAGTAAACCAGCTTCAACAGCATAACCAACCGGAGAATGAGCGATGGTTTCGTGTTTGATCTGACCTCGCTGACTGACCACCAGAATGGGGGAGTCCCCAACATGGTAAGTCCGAATTCGATTTCCTGCGATTTCGACCAAAGCTAAAGTTGTGGCCGCACCAGTGCGACCACTGAGCAAGCGGCGATTGGTCGTTTCAATCTGGTCGAGAATCATGGAGCGATAGTCGGTATCGGTCAAGGCTGTTGGCATTCCAACGAGAACCTTCAGGCTACCGCTAATGGTGATTTCAGTTTGCTCATGAAAGTCGTCGGAATCAGAAAACGCTTTCTGCAATCCTCGCATGACCGACTGCGACGCCGCTTTGCCGCCACGGTGTCCACCAAGTCCATCAGCGACAACAAGTAACCCACGTTGTGATCCGATTGAAAACGCTGTTACCGAATCTTCATTCTCAGTCGGCTTTGCCGGAGATTTGATCGAGACCCAAATCGCCTCCCCGTTGCCGAGTTGAGTTTGTGAAACTTCGGTTAGTTTTGGCGGAACCGGTTTCTCGGGCTGAAGCGGAAGCGCATCCATTTCAACCGTATCGGCGAGACGCGGATTGAAATCGGTGACCTCTTGAGACGGATCAAGCGGACTTTGTCCTGCGTCGCTCGGCATAGCTCAGTACTCTAGGTTTCAGACGCAAAAATGCATTTCTCATCTGTTCGCAATCTCGAAATCGATTTCGAGGATGCGGGTCGATGGCCTTTTTCAGGAATGCGATAAAGTCTGGATGAACTTTGGCCCGTAACTTTTTGATGCCCGCAGGGGGCCATTCATAAGGCCATTCAGGCCATTCTCCAGACAACATACGATACAAAATGAGTCCCGCAGAGAACACATCAGACCGGGGAGAGGGCTTGCCCATCGCCTGTTCAGGAGCCATATAACCAACAGTTCCGGTCCCTGATCCGCGGATGGTCTTCAAAGCGACCTTGGCGATCCCGAAGTCAGCCAGGCGGAGACGATGGTCAGCAAAGAGCACCATGTTTTCAGGCTTCACATCACAGTGGATGATTTTCTGCTGATGTGCATAAGCCAACGCATCCAGAATTTGACTGGCAAGACCTAGTGATGTTTTGAGAGCAAGTCGCTTCTGAAGCCGGTCAGCGAGCGTTCGCTCTCCGAGAGGCATACTGATCACAAAGTAGTCATCGATGATCGATGCGTCTTTTAACGGTAGAATGTTCGGATGTTCCAAACGGGCAGCCATGCGGGCTTCGTTCCGGAAATCCCTGAGCAAATCATCACTCATTTGATGAGCGTGTGGAATTTTGAGGGCGACCCGGTGTCCTTCAATCGTGTCGAATGCTTGATAGACAGTCGCAAATCCCCCTTCGCTGAGGCGTTTTTCGATCTTGTACTTGCCCAACTTTTGACGAGCTTTCAATGCCACCGTGAAGAGACCTCTCATTTGTGCCTCATTTTCTTGCGGAGGGTCTGGCCCCAGAATTCTAGGTTTCCAACCACTCGCTATCTTTAACGATTGTTTCGAGTTGTGTACAGATTCCCCGAACAAATTTAACGGTCTGAAGTGAGACTGCTCGTTTCCGACTCAACCCACCATCGTGAATTATCGACACGAACGGAACAAAGGCTCATTCAAAACCGTCCAAGATGCAGTTGCGGCAGAATCATTACAGTTTAACTTCTGAAAAAAAGGGTTCTGCGGGCAAACTTGAGTCCGTTGAGAGGCGCCGGGAAAGTGGTCGTCGACCTGCGGCAGTGAGTAGAGGGAGTCGGGAAATTCATGATTAGGACTTGTCCCCGCCTCGCGGCGAGGAACGTTGAAGTCATGAAAGTGAGTTTTAAGGCACGAGATACATTGAAAACGCTCTGGCGACGATTGTGAGTGCATTCGAAAGATGATGGGCCTGTTTTCAACGTACGGGTGTTTACAACAGGGAATATTTCGACAATCACCAATCGACAACCACCTATGAGTGAAGGCCTCCGACGAATCAATCAGTAGGAGATCCAACTCGCATTTCCTCAGAAACTTTGAGATACTTTAAGTTGCACAAAAATAATGTCGAGACAGACAGATTAACGTGATCTCATTTTATGAGTTTCTCGAAAGGAGTCTTGAATGAATATCTCTTTCGCCAATCGAGCCTGCGTCACCTGCGCGATTTTGACGGCAGTCTTGGTGACGCTTCCCGCTCAAGCTGCTGCTGATCCTGCGGTGACCCGTTCGGTCACGCGGAGCCTCGACTATCTTGCGAAGGAGCAAAAGCGACAAGGCCACTGGGAAGCCAACGGAGCCACCTATCGCGTCGCCATGACCGCATTGGCAGGTACGGCTCTTTTAGCAGAGGGCTCAACCACAACACGTGGAAAGTACGCTCAAAACATTTCACGAGCTGTCGACTTTCTGGTCGACATGTCTCAGCCTTCTGGACTCATCGGATATCCCGACGACTATCACTACACCTACGGGCACGGATTTTCCATGCTCTTTCTCTCCCAGATTTATGGTGAAGAAGAAGACGCTCAGCGGCGAATGCAAATTAAGAATGTCCTGGATAAAGCCGTTCGGTTTAGTGCGGAAGCCCAAACTAAACGTGGTGGATGGGGATACGTTTCTGCCCGTGAAGGGAACGATTTCGACGAAGGATCTACGTGCGTGACGCAAGTTCAAGGTCTTCGTGCCTGCCGAAATGCCGGTATCGTTGTCCCACGAGAAATTATCGACCGGGCTAAGAAGTACATTCATGATTGCATGACTCCCGAAGGGGGAGTTCAGTACAGCATTCGTGGGGGAGGAGCACGCGAACCGATCACTGCAGCGGCCGTTGCCAGTATGTATAGCGCTGGCGATTATGGTGATTCGAAAGATGTAGAACTTATGCTGAAATACTGCAAAACCAATATCTGGCCTGAAGGGGGCGGGATCAAGGCAAACGGTTTCGGGCACTGGCACTACATGCACTACTATCTCGCTCAGGTGATGTATCGCGAAAAAGACCTCTGGGAGAAGTACCGCAAAGAGATCGAAGCTCGTCTCATCAGTCAACAATCTCCTGATGGATCGTGGCAAGATAACAGTGTCGGCCCGGTGTACGTCACCGCAATGAACGCTACGATCCTGCAATTGAAGAATGGATACTTGCCGATCTTTCAGCGCTGACGATCAGCGGTCACGATGCTGACGATAAACCGACGTCTGCCCAAACTCTTGCTCAAGCAGATACGCCCCGACATCGAATTCCTCTGGACTCTCTTCCCGACTGAGGAAGTAGATCATTGGGGCATCTGTCTTTTCAGCGACCGAAATTGACTCGACGCCTAGCTGGGCAAGATAGTAATTCACCGGAACGCTCAAGAGCGGGTCAGACATGCCGATGCTCTCTCCGGAGTGGTCCCATTCGACAAGCAACTTTGCCAGATCCTCAGCCTCTGGGTACGAACCAGTGTCCTCAAATTTCGTGATGACATCATTCCGAATGAGGAAGAACGACATGCCCAGGACCAACATGAAAGAGACGACTTGCACGAGTTGGATCGTTCGTTCAGGTGATTTGCGAAGCATGGTGAGACATTCAACAAAGCCGTTTGCGACCTGAAGTAAAAAAATCGGCAGCAGAAAGATCCAGGTTCTATCAAAGGGGATCGCTCGTTTCAGAATCAACACGACCAGCCCACCGAGCACGACTGTGGGGAAGAAAAGAGCGGCTTGCCAGTCCCTCTTCCGGATCGAAGCGATCGTCCCAATCAGAAAGCAGAGAACAAATAGAGCGAGTCCCACAGTCGGGATCCCGCGGCTCATCTTTTGGACAGTCTCAGCCAAGTGCGAGGGCAGTCGTGACGCAAACTCACCCCACGAAAGACTCTCCACAAATCGATTCGCGACAATAGGGGAAATGCCGTCGCTCACAAGGATGACTGGCGAATAAAGCACGAATGCCATGAGCAAGCAAGCGACGCTGTACCTGACCAGAAACCGCTTCAAGAGGTCCAAGCTGGGACCGTTTATGACAATCCGAACAACGATTAGCCAAAGCACAATCCCAGCTGCAAAGAACAGATACGATGGCATCACGAACAGACCGCAAGCCGTGACAAACGCAAAGAGCAGGGGACTGGGCAACTCTTGATCTGACCTCAGTGAAAGCAGGATCTGTATCAAACTCAGTAACACGACCAGCGAGTAACCACGTCCGTTTGTGTCGAACAGAATGAAATACGGAAAGAGAGCAATCAGAGCTGCAAAGAGATAGCCTGCATTCTGTGAGAGCATCCTCTTCGCCACATGAAAGCCAACAGGAATCGAGCAGAGACCCGCCAGAAACGCAGGTAATCGGAGGCCGATCGGACTGCTTCCGAAGATCAACGTCGAAAGCTTTACCAGTAGAGTGTGACCGACGTGGTTATTGGGATCTGAATACAGGAACAAATACTGCGGGGCGCGATTGATGTACTCAAGGTAAGTGTACGACTCATCGTACCGCATCGGCTGATTAAGAAACTTGAACCGTACAAAGGCACCGAGTCCCATCAACAGCAGCAACGGAACTGGGAGTAGGCGTGGGAATGTTTCAGGCAGACGGCGCAGAAACGAAAGCAACTGCCGTGATTTCTCAATGAACTCTCGACGCAAGACAGACCACAACGGTGGAGACTTGCTGGTTCTCTGTAGCAAATAGAGACTGGCTGCAAAGAAGAGGAGTGCGTAGATCAACAGTAGACATGATAATGTCTGGCTACGATCGTTCCATAATTCTGAAGGAACCAAACGTGCTGCAAAGCGGAGGCCAACATCAGGAATCGCCAGAACGAGGAGGCTCACTCCGCAGAGTCCGAAGAGAGCGCAGAACAGCGACTCGATCAAACGATTACGAGATGCCATCTCCAGCGACCTTCGGTTTCGACCATGTCTTTGTCACGCACAAGAAGTGTGTGACAAAAGTCCTATCGAGTCAAACCGACGTAGAAGCTGAAGACACGAGTTTCGTCTTCGTCTTGCTGCAAGATTGGCCAGGCGAAGTCGAACGCCAGCGGGGCAGGGCCCATTGCTGGGACAACCATGCGGAAACCAAAACCTGCGGTGACACGAAAATCGTCGAAACCCGCCTCGGGTTCGACAGTACCAAAGTCCGAGAAGACCACGGCGCGGATGTTGTCGGTCGCTGTGAGCGGGAACATATATTCTGCCGAGCCAAGCGCCATGAAGTCACCACCGACAGCGAAGTTACCTTCCCGAGGAGTCACCCCACGAAATTCAAAACCACGAAACGATGAGTAACCACCAGCGTAGTAGCGTTCGAAAATCGGAGTATCGTCTCCAGTCCAGCCGGCTTGTCCGGTCAGTGACAAAATGTGCTTACCAAGTCCATCAGGACGTTCGTAAAGGGTGAAGTATTTCCCTGCTGAGGCGTCAATGCGAGGATAGATAAACTCGCCGAAACCCTGTTCGTAAGTCAGGTCGAAATTGTGTCCCTGACTCGGATTGAAAGAGTTATCACGAGTATCGAACGACAACGTGAACGAGGCTGTGGAAAGGAAGTTATCTCCATCAACGGCAAGCAGGTCGGGAGGAACCGGACCGTTCGTTAGGCTGTAATCACGAATTTGAACGTTCTCAAGTCGCAGCGCGGTCGATGCCGACCAGTAGCGATTGAGGACATATCCAAGACTGATCCGTCCACCCAATCGGTCTTCGGTCCAGTCATCATAAAAGCGATTGTAATAAAATCCGCTCAGTCCCAAACTAAAATCTGTCCCCATGAAGAAAGGGTCTTGCCAGCTCATCAAGTAGCGACTCACCTCTGAACCTGGGACAGCTTCCATACGGAAGCTTTGGCCTGCACCACGGAATGCCTGACCGTTTGTGACGTCCGCCCAGCTGCGAGGGACGCGGAAGAGGTCGAAGTTGTCTTCTTGAAGAGTCAACTGTCCGACGACACCGGCGTCACTGTTGACTCCGACACCGAACATCAATCGCCCTGTCCGTCCTTCTGTGACATCGATATTCACATCGACAAAACCAGGAGCAGGGTTTGAAAGTGCATCACCGAAAGGATCTCCTTGTGGAGAGACTCCCTGCTGGTAGTCTTGAGGATACGGATTCCCAAACTGATCCAGTCCCTGTGCTCGAACGATGTCATTCGATTGTCCACGAAAGACTGTCTCCGGAGAGATGACGACAGGTGTGGGATTCTCGTTTTTTGGTTGTTTTCGAAGCGGACGCTGAATCTCAACTTCCGGGGGATTTTCTTCTTCAAAGAGGCTGGCAGGTAAAACAACTCGCCCCACAGTTTCTTTGACCGGCGAAATGTATGTCGCTCGCAAGTCGAAGTCGTGATCGAATTCTTCGCTGAAGAGTTCTTCAGCTTTTGTTTGTGCGACTCGTTCCGGGTTTTGCCCACGCTGAGCAATGGCCGGGATGTACTCCAGTCCATCGACAGGTTTCAAATCGAATGTTGGAGGGTCTGTCCGTTCCCAGATGGGACTTCCAGAGACCCGCTGTTGTGCCATGCGAAGATCTCGCCCACTGGCGAGTGTCCCCGGCTTCAGGAATCTGTGAACCTGATCCCGTACAACCGTTTCCTGTGTGTGAGTGTGATCGCCACGAATGTGGATATTGATTTGGCCAATGTAGCGGGGAATGTCTTCATCGATTTGATAAGTCAGGTCAACAATCCCGGAGTCGTCTTGTCGGAAATGCGGAGTCGGTTCGACTTTCGCGAAGACGTGGCCAAGTTCGTCGTACTTGTCCTTCATTGCGGAAACGTCTTTACGCAAGAATCGGGAGTTAAAATGCTCTCCGGAATTCAGCTCGAGTTTAGTCAATAACTCGTTTCGCGGAATGACGGCAGCCCCGATCACGTCGATGTTACCAACCTTGTATCGTGTTCCTTCTGCGATGGTGAAATTGACGGTGACTTTTCCATCAGCTTCTGAGATCGACTCACTCACTTCGACATCAACATCGAAACAGCCCAGTCCTAAATAGTACTGTTTGATGGTATAGACATCGTTGCGAACAATTTCCGGATCGTAGTCTCCACCGATCCATCCTGCTCCGAGGTTGTCGATAGGAGTTTTAGTTGCGATTTTTGTTTTGAGCACACGAGCAGAGATGAAGTGATCACCGACGAATTTGAAGTTGATATCGCGAACTTTGACCTTCGGACCTTCTTCAATATGAAAGACGACTTCACGATCATTCTTATTGTCACCTTTTTGCAGAGTGACTTTCGCGAACCGATAACCCTTCTCGGCGTATAAAGATTTGATGCGAGAGACCGATTCACGATTCGCAGCGACGTCGTAGCCGTGTCCCGTCATCAGTCCTGTATGAGCCTGAAGCTCACTGGTCTTGATCTTGTCGTTTCCTACAAACTTCACGTCTCGCAAAATTGGGCGTTCAACGACTTGAAAGACGAGAACTGGACCCTCTTTTGTCTGACGGTAGAACGGCTTAACGGAGTAGAACCAGTTCGTCTTCAGAAGCTTCGTAACGTCTTTTTGGATCTGGTGAGAAGATGGTAAGCGACCTTGGCGAGAATCGATCTGCCTTAAAATCGCATTCGATTGAATCGTGGTATTCCCCTCGACGACAATCCCGACCAATTCTTCATTCAGCAGGGTTTCGACATTGAATTCAGTCTGCTGGATGACCGGTTTTTTAGGCTCTTGTGCTGGGCGTTCTGCCAATGCTCGATTGAGTCCGGGAAGAGCTGCTGTCTTCGGAGGAGTTGGCGCAGGGGGAGCCTTCTCTTCTTGAGACGCTTTCTGGAATGCAGGGTCTATTTGCGGCGCTGGACGTGCCTGAGCCGGCGCAGGGGAACTGCTTCCAGGAAATGGACGTTGAGCCTCCACGGAGGACATGAAGCCACCCATGATGCAAAATGCCAGCGCGTTTCGACTGACGAAACGTCGCAAGCTGGGCTTCAATGCCCGTCGACGAGTGTCGCTAGTGACACGATTCATCGAATCTGCTTTCGATTCCAATCCGATCACGCCCACCGAATGAGCAATAGAGCCCAAAGTTGAACGCAAATGGTGATCGGGATGCCAATCGCCTCATGCGATTTGACATAACAAGGAGGGTATTTGAATTGAATTGCAGCTTGAATCTAAAACTCTTCAGGAGACCTGTCAGGTGGTCGCTTGCCTCAGGTTTTGAGTGAGCGAATTCAGATTTCAGGATCGGTTCCAGAATAATCAGGCTACTAGGATATCGTTCTGCTTCACATGAGGCAGAATGATCGTGGGGAAAATGATATGGGACGTGAGACCACTTCCAATTTGGAATATGGCAATTTTGATTTCTCAGAAAGCTAATAATTCAATTCGAATTTCACGGCAAGATGAATTCTCGCCCGCAGAACTCAAGAATTGCGGCAATGCATCGGCGGTTGTTGATGCTAACGCTTTCTTCCGCGGATTCTGAGGAAGACATCCAGATCATCTTCAATCTGTCGATAGAACCAAAAAGCGGCTGCAAACGCAGCTAAACCGCCAAAACAGAGGAGTTGAGCCAGTTGCAGCATCTCTACAGAGACAATCGTAATGGCGGCTACCGAGAGCAGCGGAATGCTGGCAGCAGCAATTAAGTAGTATCGCAAGTACGTTTTCAACTTTTGCAGATCCTGCCGATCCTTGCGCTGTCCGCGTCCCTTTTGCAGCAACGCAGGATACAGCACCTGTACGGAATACCAGGTGACTCCAAAGAAGGGATATGCCGTGGCAATTAACCCAAAGAGCACCAGCGAGCCTACAATATGTGCGTACTCTGAAGCCGAGACATCAATTCCTATTGCTTGAAATGCCACCGGGTACGCGATTCCGGCGATGATCCACAAAAGCAGGCAAATCATCGCACAGCGATGCCCGAGTAACAGGGCTGATTCCCTAATGATAGTGGTTTTCGAATTGGTGTTCGCGTTCTGCCTCGTGGCGAACAGCCTTTTCACTGGTGAAACGCGTTCTTCACGGGCACATGGTAGAGCAAACTGCTCTAAGCCGCTTTCCTGGGAGGCTTCCGGGTTACGGATTCCCCGTTTTACCTGGTTTGCCAGAATGACCACGAAGCTGATTCCGACTGGAAACGCAATTCCGTTGATCACACCAAGAATTGTTTCGAACGTCTGCCCGGGAGCCATCTCGTCAAAGATCGCTCGCTGGTTGTAAAAGAAGTTACCAACAGCAGAGATCCCGTTCGGAATCAAATTCAGGAGCAGCACCGTGGCAACAACCCAGTGACGGGCCTTGGATCGCCAACTCTTCGCGGGAGGGTCAATCAACTCACGAGCGCGCGGTTCAAGGCACATTTCGAGTTGCTCGATCAATTCATCCGCATTCTGCCAGCGCTGTTCTCGATTTGGCTGAAGCAACTTCTCAAGAATTCGCATCAACGATTCGGGACATTCAGCAAAATCTGGAGCGAATTGCTCTCTGGAAAGCCCACGACTTCTTCTTTCCAGCATTTTATCAATGGTCTGCCCTGATAAATCGCCTCCACCTAAATCGTCAAACGGACGCGTTCCTCGCAGGAGTTCCCAGAGCAAAACTCCCAAAGAGTACAAATCTGATCGCCCATCAAGTTCGTCCGCTTGAGTCTCATGCCGGGGTGAACAGGCCTCCAATTGCTCTGGCGACATATATGCCAAACTTCCACCGAAGTAGGCAGTCGGATTCGTTCCGGCGACGGAACTGCTGAAACTGATGTTAAAGTCGGCAAGTTTGGGAACGCCCTCGGCACTCAGCAGGACATTGGCCGGTTTAAGGTCTCGATGAAGAACTCCCTGCCGGTTTGCATAGTCCAATGCTTTGGCGAGACGAATTCCGATCCAGGCGACGACTTCCGGCCAGGACTTTCCAGAAAGCTCCTGACGCAAACTCGAATCGCTCGGTGAAATTTCCCCTTTCGACTCCAGTGTCCCATCCAAAACATCGATGAGGAGTTGACCACTTCTCATTTCGACTGGAGTCATTCTTACACGTTTCGTCACCGACTCCAGCGTTCCACCGGGAAGGTACTGCATGTACAGCAAGCGGGCAGGGGGTGTTTCAACAATCCGCTGATCGTGAACGCGCACAATGTAATCGTGATCGAGTTGAGCAAGTGTCTGCGGTTCCGTCCCATGGTCAGCAGAGACTTTGACCGCCACGAGTCGTTGCATCGAAATCTGGCGTGCGAGAAAGACTTTCGCAAACGCTCCCTGACCAAGCAGCATGATCAAGTCGAAATCATCAATCACTTCGCCCGCTTGAAGGTCAAAGACAGCTGAAGACTGATCGAAAGAAGAGATGACGGTCGCGTTGATATCAGGAGATTGGCTGGCGAATTGACGCAAACCATCAGCCTGGTTTGGATATCGCTCGAAGTAGTCACTGATGCAGACCGCTTCATCGACAGACAGTCGACAAACGTATTCCTCGAAAATCAGGTCAATCGGCAAAGCGACCGATTGCAGTTCCTGGAACTCTTCACAGTATTCATCAAGCGATTTCGGTAGCGCATACTCTTGCCAGCGCAGCTCCATATCGACTTTGATCAGCTCAACGAGGAACTCCATTCGCAACTTGGAGCAACTCGGCAAGAACTCAGAGATCTCTGGCGGACCATGCTCGTCAACCTGATCCCATGCCGCGAGAAATCGGTCCAACGAGTCCGTCAGCAAATCAATGGCCTCGTCACTCATCGTTGTTTTATGAGTGTCCATTGAATTTGATTCCGATGCGGACATGATCGATGAAAAGCCCATTTCAACTTTGTGATTCACGAAACGCCAAGGTCTCTTCCAGCCGTACCCGGCTCAACTGCCTAAACTCTACTTCACGTTTCTCTACTGGTGTTGAGCCGGACCACAGAGCAAGATGAGAGAGACTACAATTTTTTCGCCTTGAATGTATCTCCCTGATTGATATCCCCTGTTTCCAGCCCTTTGCGGAACCAGCGTGCTCGCTGTTCTGCCGATCCATGGGTGAATGATTCTTCGACAACGTATCCGCGAGCCCGTTTTTGCAAAGTGTCATCGCCAATCATCGCTGCCGCGTTGAGGCCTTCTTCGATATCGCCCGGTTCCAGCAGGTTTTTCATTCGTTCTGCATGATGCGCCCAGACGCCTGCAAAAAAGTCCGCCTGCAATTCCAAACGAACCTGCAAAAGATTGTACTCCGCTTCGCTGAGCCGTCCCCTCTCACGCTGAACCATCTCTGTGATGCCCAGTAAGTTCTGGACATGATGTCCAACTTCATGGGCAATCACATATGCCTGCGCGAAGTCTCCCGGAGCATTGAGCTGTCGTTCGAGTTGATCAAAGAATCCGAGGTCGATGTAAACTTTTTCATCACCGGGGCAATAGAACGGTCCCACTGCGGAACTGTTGAACCCGCATGCCGAGGAAACACCATCTCGGAAGATGACAAGCGTCGGTTCGCGATAGGAAACGTCGGTTCCACGAAAAATTTCATTCCACACATCTTCGGTGTCAGCAAGAATCGTCGCAACGAAATCCCGCATTTCTTCTTCAGCCGGGCTCGGATTTTCAGCAGGAGCCGCATTCTGTTGTCCTCCCTGCTGGGGAAGTTGCTGAGCAACTCTGAAGACTTGTCCGAGATCTCCGCCGGAGAAGATGAAGACCGCGATAAGAAGGATGATCGTCATCCCCCCGCCGAGTGCCTTCCCGCCACTTTTCATCCCTCGACGATCTTCGACGTTACTGCTCTGTCGGCGACCTTTCCACGAAACCACGGCTGAATCCTTATAAGAATTGATCCGGAAACCTGAATCTGGTCTCTCTCACGATGAGAAAGTCCATCACGAAAGGAGTCTCCGGACAGAGATTCAGGAATGTCTATTTCGACAAATCTAACATGTGCAGGAAGCGAACCACAAATGCAGCGTGATCTTCGTTCGCAGAAAAAAAGAAGTTGACGGTAGAGGCTGACAGGACATGAACGGCTGTGACAGCAGGCAATCAAGCATAAAGAAGGTTGCCTATTCTCACCCTTGCACCTCAACCAGCAGTCGTAATTTGCTCACCAAAGGAATTCGGCTCCGTTGGGCCGTCACTTTTGATTCTGTGTTACCGGTGATCTGATGTTACTGTTGATCCTGTCCAAGTGCCCAAGTGGGGCCAGAGCGATTGAACGTCGACGAGATGTACGAAGCAAGCCGCACGTCAGCGGTCGGGACGTGGCGTTCCATCTCTTCAGCGAACCGAGGTGGGTGTGTGGAAGATCTCAGAGACTTGCAATAATCCACAAGCATGCCTCGACCATCCGGGCAATCATGGATCAGGTAATGAACCCAGGCCCAGGCTTCCTGGTAGTCAGCGCGGTGCATCTCTGAGACGGATTCAATCTGCTCCAGACGATGCAAGTCAGGCTGCCATCCATTTGAAATCGCTTTGGCTAATTGCGGGGCATGATCGGGGTGTCGACGTTTTGAATCGAACGTACGCGTTTCAAAGTACTCTGCGATTCCTTCATCCAACCACAACGGAACGGTTTGCAACGATGAATGTAAAACGCCATGTGTGTATTCATGCCGCAAGTCTTCCGCCATGCTCGGCCCCCAATGTGCATAGACCGCAAGTTCAGTAGGCGAACCAATGAAAAAGGCCCGGCGAGGTGGCAAATTCGGATGCTGCTTCTTCATGTATTCTGCATACCGGTCTTCATCCTTAAATAGATGAACAATGATGGGGCGGTTCGCAGGAGGGAGTTCAAGAAGCTCGACAATCTCGGCCCGCAGCGAAGTCAGCTCTTCAAAGACTGGATCATCTTTGGTGATTTTGACATCCGAACGGACCTGCAATTGCTCCATTTTGACTTTATATTTGTTCGGCAAGCCTGTCACATCACGTCGAACAAACATGCAGCTGGAAGAGAACAGACTCAGCAACGAAAAGACGAAACAGAGATAGCATTGCCATCGCTGCTGAACGACTCTCTCCGTCTGATTCATCATCTGTGATCCCAAATTTCGCCGAACACCTGCAGTGTTCGACTCACGCCACGAACACGAGAAACACAACTCTGTTTTAGACCGTCATTTCGGGACGATGGTTCGGCAACCAGACCGGTTCGATCCCATCGTTCTCGAATAAGTGGGCAAGGTGTAAGTGGCAGGTAAACAGCATGATTTGCTGACCATCGTCCGCGACGTTGAGCAGCGTCTCGACGGCAGCTTCCGTACGAATTTGGTCGAAGTTCACGGTGACATCGTCAAGGATGAGCGGAAGCTCGACTCCGCGAGAAGCGAAGTCTTTAATCATCGCTAAGCGTAATGAAAGGAAGACTTGTTCACGTGTTCCGCTACTCAGCTGTTCAACACGCAGCGATTGCTTGACATCGTCATCCACGAATAAGGCCTTCTCGCCCAGTGGAGTCCAGACTTTCTGGTACTTGTCACAAGTCAGCTGAGATAAATATTCAGAGGCAGTTTGCAATGTTTGTGGTTGTCGGTCCTGCTCGATCTTCGATTGCAATTGTTCAACAACACGATCTGCAACCCGGTTTGCAAAGAGAGATTCGCTGGCCTTGCGCAACTCATCCGCAACTTGTTCCCGATCAAATCGAAGCGATGCAACAGATCGGTCTTCTTCGATTGCGTGAAGTTCCTGCTTCAGCTTTCCAAGCGTTTGATATTCATTCTGAAGAGCTTCATCGATTTCCTGAAGCTCGTCACGAATCTCTGAAACGATTTTTTTGTTTGAAGCCTCATCGTACTCAATGAGCATTTCTTCCGTAATCACAAGCTCTGGTTCTTGAGAGGTGATCTTATCGAGATTTTTCTCAGCTTCTCTCAATTTCGCTTCGAGAGTCTTGCGCTCATCGATCGCTGCTAGCTTGGCTGCAATCTCTCCCCGGTCGGCAACTCCCATTTGCGAAAGCAACAGTGAACGTTGTTCACGCATCCGTTCAACTCGATCAGCGATGCGTGCTGCGTCACGGCGTTTTTCTTTCGCTGTCGAGCGTAGTTGTTGCCGTTCACGTCTTCGCTCACCGAGTAGTTGGAGCTCGCGGTGCCATTCTGCGAGCAGTTGATACGGATCACGTACGGCAATTCCGCGACCTTCAAGTTTGTTGGAGAGTTGCTGAACTTTCTCCAGAAATGTATCCAGAACTTTGCGTTGTTGCTCTCTGCTTTGATGCGAGCGACTCCATTCATGTAAGACATGCTTGGCGTCAGCAATTTGCTGGCACTGGGCGACAGCTTCAGAGACTTTAAGAGTTTCGATCAGCCCCAAAGTTCGCAGACTTTCTGTCCATTCTCTCCGAGACTGACTGACTCGCTTCTGGTAGTCCTGCAAACTGTTTCGCATGCGACTCATTTGCCGACGTAGTTTATCAATCCGTCCAGAATCGTCATTGACGGATTGTAAACTGTGTAGCTGTTTGCGCAGATCAGCGAGTGCTTCGTCGATCAGTTCGGAATCATCTTGTTCTGCGATCAACGTTTGTGGTGCGGTTCGTTGTGTTCGTAGCAAGTTGCGGCTGCGGATTTTTTGAATCTGTGATTCGACTCGACTCAGCTCCCTGCTCATTTTTTCGCGGTCGACATCATTCCCGGCAACCTGAATTTTCTGCTGGGAGAAATACTGCTTCATCGTCCAGCAAGTTCCCAGCGCCCCCAACCCCAGCAGCGAATAACAGGCTCCCAAAGTTGCCAGGTAACCTCCACCTGAGAACAGACCTGAGACCGCTCGGTATGACCCAAACAGGAACAAAATTGCGCCAGAAATCGCGAAGAACCACAAGACGTTATAGAAGAAGGGGGGAAGTTCCTGCTCCACCACTTCTGCTTCGGCTTCACGTGTTTCAGGAAACAGCTCAAGAGTTTTCTTGATGTGCTCCTTGCGAATTCGCAAGCCGCGTAAGTCTTCAAGCTGATCAATCTTGTCGCTTAAATCCTGACGGGTCTCCTCAACCGACAGAGTTCCAAGACCACGGCGCTGAGAGTTCTCTGCCTGTTCATGCAGCTTCAGAGCAGCTGACATTCTCTTGTATTTTTTGGCAGCTTTCGTGCGTGCACGATTGGCTCGGCGATAGCGGTCTCCTTGCTCCAGCAAGCTGTGCAATTTCACAGGAGAAAGATCGGTTTCTTCCAACCGCTTGAGTGACCAGTGACCTCCCAAATTCCCCAACAGGCGTTGAACTTCCTGTTCGCGAGGGTCAGCCACAGGGCTGCCACTTTGTAACTGTTGTTCGAGAAGTTGCATTTCGCGGGTTTGCTCATGCAAGTTCTGAATTGCACAGGTCTCTTCTTCCAACTCAGGACGAAGTTTGATTTCCTCCGCCTGTTTTTGCAGACGCTTTGCTTCGTCGATTAACTGTTTCCGTTGCGCATCAACTTCGGAAAGTTCGAGTTCGAGTTCATCGTAGCGATTCAGAATATCAGCATCGACTTTCGTGACCGGTAACTGCTTGAGTTCCAGTTGGATGGCACGATGTTTCGCCCACGGTTCCCAAGCTTGATTCAGAAACTGATAGCCACGTAAATCCTGTTGCAGATTCTTCTGCCGTTTCTTTAATTCGCTGACAGTCGCATCATGTTTAGTGGTCTGGTCGAGAAGTCGAGTGTGCCGCTGTGCCGGTTGACCGACACGTTCAAGTTCACGGTCGATCTCAGCCAGTTGCTGAATGAGTGAATGAATTTCTCCTTTACGGCTTTCCGGATCAATCAGGAAACGTTCGTTCTTTGCGAACGCATTCTGGGCCCGGACAATCTGCTCGCCTTCCCGTCCCAGTGACAATCCATAAATCTGCTCAGCGACTTCATCACCGCTCAAAGTTGCCAGTTGCTGAAGTTCGTTCAGGCCAATCGCAAAGACATCTTTGAATAGCGATTCGCTGGCATCCCCGAGCAAGCTTTGCATCAGCGGATCTGTCTGTTCCCGTCGCTGTCCGTTGATCTCCAGAGCACCTCGCGTTCCTTTTTCAGAGACACGGCGGATGCGATACGATTTGCCTTGATGCGAAACTTTCAAAGCTCCGGAGCAAACAACTCGTTCGCGTCGACGACTGGCGTCAACTTCATCGCTCGGCTGGAATCCGTACAGGACTCCGCGGATGAACCGCATCAGCGTGGACTTTCCCGCTTCATTCGGGCCGTAAAGAACCGTCACTCCTCGGTCATGAAAAGGAAGTGTCACTTCCTTCCAGACTCCGAATTGATCGACTTCCAGTTCATGTATTCTCATAGGATCCCTCCTCTCTGAATCGTGGTCCGCTCGTTTTCGATTCAGCTCTTTGCCTCACACGCAAGGTGTGGGAATCAACGTGTTTCTTTGGAATGCTTACTTGTTCTCACTGCACTTGAATCAATGATTAACGTTTTATGAACAATAACGATCCAGGAGTATTGCTCGCGTTTTCTGGAACTGGCTCGAAAACCTGATTTTCGCCTCTCGAATACTGAGAAAATCCTGCATTACAGAAGTTTCCGGTACTGTGCTTTAATGCAACCAATGTCCTGCTGTTGCCTCAGCTTGTCGTTCAATTTTCCGCCTTGATGCCTGTGCGATGGCCATTCTGACGAGTTCAGCGTCGGCACGTTTGATCCAGTCCGATTCCAGGAGTTCATGCCGTACAAGCTCGACCAGATTGCTCCCTTCTTCCTTCAGGATCTCTTCAAAATCAATTTGTAAACCTGTTGCTTCTTCCAGACTTTCTGGCTCGAGAAGTTGTTTCGTCATTCGCTCGAGTCGATGAATTCGGCGAACTTCTGTCTCTCCGTCGAGTTCTCCTTCAAGGAGGTCCCACATTTCGGTCTCTGACTCACGCTCGCGGAGTGAGTCGAAGAGTTTGCCTTCGCCTTTCACACGCCAGTTCATCACCCAGAGTTGTTCGTCGTTGTCCGCAACACGCTCCATCACCATCAGAGCCATCCGCTCGACGAGATCATTCCAGTTCGTGTGCCGCTCAATACTTAGGGTGATATCTTCCCAACGAATCGGAGCGATGGCGATATCGTCAATCCGCGTCTCGCCCTCCGCATCGACATCGATGACGCTGCAACCGCAAGAGCCGGTGACGTTTTTCGATAATGACTGCGCCGGTCCCGGATCGTGGATCAAGCTGTTTCGTTTGCGGTGTGTGAACGGGAGACCTTCTCCGCAGGCGATCAAGTCGATTCCCCGATCAATTGCTGTTTGAGCAAGTGAAGCAGCTGACGACGACACCCCCGGTTGATTCAATGCTTCTGGCTGACCATCTTTTTTCCAGCGTACCGGAGTCCCTGCGGGAAGAATTCCGATGTGATACGTTCCCGCCTGATGTTCCAGAACAACTGGTCCCGCGCCGGTCCAGTTGGTTTCGTCCGTTTCCGCCGTGGCAATGGTTAATAATGAGGCGAGAACAGAGCCATTCCGAACCACCGCTACCGGTTCCTGTTGCTCATCGCCAATCAATGTGACATTCGGGGGCATTTGGACCCAGCGTTTCCAGGCCGAGGCGGGGTCAAGATGACCGGGGACGACAAAAACATCAATATGATGTGCGTCCAGTTTTTCGAAGCCACGTTCAAGAGAAACTCGAGCTCGCAAGCTCTGTGTCCGGTGGTCGAAGCAATTCCCGGTTAGCAGCAGGAACTCCGCTTGAGAACTCAGGCAGGTCTCAACGACTCCTTCCCAAGCCAGAATCGTCGCCTGTTCAGCGAGTTCCCGATCAGGACCAGAGAGCGGTCCCGTTCCTATTAACGGTTCATCCAGGCGCAAATTGGTCGCGTGTACAAATCGAAATCCATGCCGAGACATCCAGGAATCCTTCCCATTTTTCCATGCGAACAATCAATATCAGCCCGCTTTACAGCGTAAGTCTATCGCCCGCCCCCTTTTCCGCAAACCCCATTTTGTAAATGGTGCAAATTGCCAGAAAATTTTAGAACTGATCCAAGAATCTGCTTTCCCTCTCTCAAACTTCGGGAAAACGCGTTTCTCCAAGAGTTTCCGACCCGATTGTCAAGATTTCTGATCCGCTTGTCACACGGAACAGGGCGATACTCAATTGAAAACGGTCGGTGTTGCCTGCCAGAGAAGGGTGGGTGAGTGAGCGAGTCGTAACGACCAAGGGGACCTGAACCGATCCAAATGGTTGGATCTGAATGATTTGTAAACCCCTGAGCGAATCGGTCTCGGGTAAAGCGAGTTGTCATGGATATGTGAACGCTGAAGTTGAGCAGCTAGATCATCTTTCGAATTGGTTTGCAGGTTCTGCCTCGTGGCGAACAGCATTTTTACTAGAACTGGTCCTGAAACGTGAAATTGCTCTCAAAACGTTGAGGAAAGCGGCTATTCCAGAGGTTTTCGGACTGGCTCTAGAGAAATGCGTTCTTCACGGGCACACGGTAGAGCAAGTTGCTATAGTCCCTAATACGGTGCATTACGCAAAGAGCCCTGCGGCCTACGATTTGAAGAGTAGGCAATAGATTGCAACCGGTGGCATTGTTATGTGACGTCTTGGGATAGGGGTTCGAACATGGCCTCTTCAGGATTTTTCAGTGCGGAAAGGATGTTTTCAGCAACCTTTGCCATGAGCTTTTGGCCCCAGAAAGGATCGCTACAATCGTAGTAAATTACTCTGATGTGTCGCAGGTCGAATGGGACGTCATTTTCGTTGGATGAGATCAAGACAACAGGTTTTTGTAGTGCGTGAGCCAAGCCTAATTCGTAAAAAACATTCGGATTCTTACCGGTCAGTTCGGCAACTAAGATCTTGGCGTTATTTATGCCAAGCCAAATTTGATCCATTATCTTGCCGGCACCGAAAATCTCATCGTCCGCTCGCATAGGTATTAAGCCTGCCTTTTCAATTGCAGGCTTATATACGGAATCATAGTATTTCCCGATCGGATCGCCGAAAGGCATCATGACAAAGCAGGTGTCTGTTGATTTAACTCCCGCACCCTTACTGATCTTTTCAATCCTTTGATCACCATCGGCTGAGACCTCTTCATCGGAGGCTGCCGAATGCAATATTCGGACTCTGCCATCGTGTTGTTCGGAAAGCTTCGCAACCGTCAAACATTGCGTAAACACATCCTTGAATTCTGAAACCTTATCGCGAGGGATTTTGAAAGTGTCTTCGAGAGCGTTGTCAAAGAACTGTCGATCAGGGAGGTTTTCACCACGGTAATGCATGTACACGTCCGAGATTGTCGGAGCGTTCAGCACTGCTTGCTGGTACCCATTGGCCACGTCGCTTGGTGACTTGGGCCGCAAAATCTGCTTGGCGAGTTCAGTAACCTCCAGCATACCGGTAGAGGGCCGATTCAAAAAACCGTATTTAATCCCAGAGCTAATCTCAACGGCGAAAGGTCCCTTCGCAGATTTGAGGTTAAGGAATTCGGCAGCCTGCGCATCACTGCTGGGTTTGCCAGCGTTTTGATCGAGAATGGCCTTTGGGATTCGTAGTGCCGATTCCGAACTGTGACGGGGGTAAGTCGGCGCGCTGGATGTTGAAGGCTTCGCCTTCTTCTTGGCGGCTTTCTTCGGCGCTGGCGATTTCTTTGCAGTCTTTTTTGCCATTCAATATCTCAATTAGTCAGATATACTTAGTTATCTCTCAACAATCTATATTGAGAATACTCCGAGGAGAGATGGCAGTCAATTTTAAGAGCGGAAGGGAAATGCATCAAATCCGCTTCGCAAAATTGACTGAGCATTTCTTGCTCGGCATCGCTGTGATTTGTGCAGTCTTGGGGATCGCGAGTGCCATTTGGGCAATCAAGATCTGGCGCAGGCCGCAAGAAGATCCGGAAGTCGAGGACGGTCCGTCACAAAGTTGAATCATTCGCAGTGATTGCCTGAGTTCCAGGCATCATGTGAGAGCTGCGATTGACTACGAGCTTCGACCGGCTGAGGCGGCGTTGAGTTTGCGCATCGACATGAGGTGTGAAAATGCCTTCAGGGTGTAAATCGCTGAGATGCAACCGAGTGTCAAAACGATTGATTGCGAGCGGGACGAAAGCTCTTCAGCGAAGACAAGGACGCTGGTTGTCGCCAGGCAACCGAATCCTGAGATCACGGCAACAACCCGGAAGTTTCGGCGTTCATGCTTCAAATTCGATTTTGCGATATCGACTCTCGCAGAATTGACCGCAACTTCGCGTAACGCCCGGAAGTCCGCCGAGGAGGATTTCTTCTGCCGATGGGAGGGCTCTTCTTTTGAAACTCCATCGTCAGGCCAATCAAGTGGCATCTCTGGGAATGACTTCGGTATCGAATCGGCTGCCGGTTTCTTTTGAGGCACGATGCTAGGAGCCGGGCCGCTTCGATAGCGGGCCATCAGTTCCTCGGCGTATCGCTGAACTTCATCATCCGAATTGAAAACAGATTCGTGTTCTGTTGCGACTTTGATCTCGACGGTCGTGCTCGAAGGTTGCCCCTCTGAAGGCTCTTGGTCAACTTCCTTCATCGTCGCAGGTGAACTGGAGCGAGATTCATTGAGAGCATCCTCGGCAAGGGACTCAAACTCATCGCAGCTTTCTTCACCTTCGGGAGTTAGTTGAGTTACTGACGACAATTCCGGAGAGTCTTCAGGAGTGAATGGCTCAGTTTCTGGCTTGAGTTCTGATTCGGATGCAGCAAGGGATGCGTGTTCCGAGTCAGCGAGTCGACGTCGTTCGAGAAAAGCGGTCTGTTTTGTGACGAAAGATTTTCGATCTTGTTCCAGTGCCAATCGAGCAACCTCCAGAGACTGGATGGCTTCATCGATCGATTTTTGCTGAGCGTCGAACTGTGCTTGCTGTGCAGCCTGCAACTTGACGATTTGCTCATTATGCTCGATGTCCCGACGGACCTGCTGTTCGCGGTGAGTAATCTGTTCTAGTTTCTCGTTGATGCCAACTTCGCACGCTGCGAGTTTTTGTTGCTGTTCTTCAATGATCTCAAGTTGCGATTGGACTTTGAGCCGATCGGCTTCGAAGATCGCCCTCTTTTCCTTTGACGACTCTTCTTTTTGGGCAACTTCTTCTGCAAACATGTTGAGAGTTGTTTCCCAACTCTCAAGTTCGAGCAGTTTTCTTTGCTGATCGCCTGTTCGTTGCTTGAGTTGCGCTCTTTCTGCCGCGAGTTTCATTTGGGCAGCAGCGATTTTTTCGAGTTCTTCCGTGACCTGGCCATGCTGTTGTTCGATCGCTTCCGATTCGCGAGCGAGTCCTTCTTGAACAGTCATCAGGTCTTGGTTTCGAGCTTCAAGATCCAATTTCTGCTGTTCAAGTCGTTGTGTCTCGATCTTTAATTCGTATCGCTGTTCGTGGAATTGTTGAGCTTGAAAACGCAACTCCTCCTCTTCTTGATCAAGCTGATACGCTTGGCTGAGGAGATCGAGTTCGTGTTTCTGAAGCCTTGCTTCCGACAACTGAAGCTGCTTCCTTTGAACGAGAAATTGTCGTTCAAAATAGGACTTTTCCGTAGCAAGTTCCTGGAAGGATTGATTGAGCCGCCCCTGAAGCGTGCCAAGCTCCGCAATCAGCTCGTTTAACGACTTCTCTTTTGTCTCGACTTCGAAGATGCGTTGGTTCAGATGCTGCTTTCGCACCTCGAATTCACGTTTTTGAGATTCAAACTCCGTCACAAGAAATGGGTCAGCGACTTGAGCCTCTTGGCGTCGAAATGTATTCAAGAACCGATTCGTAAGCGATAATTTCATCGAAGTGCCCAGTTCGTTCAAGCTGATCCGAATCCCTGATTCGACTTCTCAAACGTTGAGAAACCTCATCATTGCCCAAGTTATCGGATAGGTTCTTTGCTGTAATCGCGAGAGCAGTCGCGAATCAGATGAATGAGAAGCATTGGACCACAACCCCGATCCGAGATTTTAGCCCGTATGAATCATTCTTCACCGCATATATTTACGTCACAAATGACATGTCGTCAAAAAAACGCTACTGATTTTTCTTCAGAACAGTTTGTTCAACGATTTGCCCATGAAGAATGCGTTTCATCAATAAAATTGCTGTTCGACACGAGGCAGAACCTGAACATCAATTCGATTGATGCTTCAGAATTGCTCAAGGCTCCAGAGGTCTTGTCTTAATGACCAGCATTCAGAGAGGCCCCGTTGGGAAAGAGCCTGCCTCTCTGATATAATTTTGAACACCTTTTGCCTCAGAGGATCGAGAGATGTTACGTGTAAGTTTGAATTCGATGTGTCTGTTCGGGATTGTTGTCTTTTCTGGCTGTGGAAAGAGTGATGCCCCAGCACCAGAGGCGAATCCGCAGGAAACTGCGGCAGCGAATCAGGAGACCCTGCCTCCTGTCTCCAAAGTGGAAGATCCTTCGGTGGATGTGAGTTCACCGATGCAGCCCGCAGCACAAGATGATTCGCCACTCCCGAGCATCTCGCTGAGTGGTTCTCCCACGGAAAAAACGACCTCGGACGTCACAAAGAACGCTGCGAAATCAGCGACCGCTGCGGATGAAAATCGTCGCAAACTATTAGAAATCATGAAGCCTGTGCAGATCATGCTTGGCAGCTGGCGGGGGACGACTCAAAAAAATATCGGGGATTTCAAAGCCCTTGATGAACCGGAATGGGTTTGGGATTTCAAGACAAACCGTGATCAGCCAGCCATGGTGATGAAATCAGAGAAAAGCCCGTACTTTCAAAGTGCACGCTTGACCTACCTGACCGAGGAGGACAAATTCACGCTCACCACGACTGATCCCGACGGGAAAGTCCGTGAGTTTGAGGGGACGTTCGCCGAACCGGTTGAGGAGTTTCAGGGTGACGACCAAAAAATGCACATCAAATATCAATTACGACTGGAACAAACGAACGGAACCTCGCCTCGCGATACTTGGCAGGTGACGTTCAATCAACAGGAGAACCATCGGTATTTAGTCGAGTTGGCTCGCAAATCCGGCTCAAACTTCATTCGGTTCGACACCATCGCCACGCAACGGCAAGGGACATCGTTTGCCAAATCAGACGCCAGCTACGGAGAACGGGAGTGCATTATCTCTGGAGGGCTGGGAACTTCCCAAGTCAGCTATATGGGTAAGAATTACTGGGTCTGTTGCAGCGGATGTAAAGCAGCCTTTGACGAAGACCCGGAATCCTGGATCGCAGAGTATCAGGCGAAAGTTGCAGAAAAAGAAGGCAGTTGAGAAGAGAGACAGTTCACTGCGTAACGACAGTTCACAGCAAAGTTGGTGAGATTCTTTTGGCCTTGTTCTTTTGGTTCCGATCCTACGCTCTGACGGCAGCTTTGACTGCAAAGTGGCACGTCATTGATGCGTTGTCTCTCTTGCGATGTGAGAGGTCGGCACAACTCGAAACTCAGCGCATAAAAAAGGCAGCGGTTGGGCGGGCTGTCCCAACCGCTGCGGGAAGAGTTGCTGCCGAAAGCGGGCCAACCTCGGCAGCAATAACTAATATTAGTTCGCACGCGAATCATTGCAATGGCACTGTTTGTCTTTTTCGAAAAATAGCCAAGAATTAAAATTTACGAATCTCCCCAAAGCTCGTATACCGCTGAAATACCTTGCTAACACCAACGAAATAGATTTAGTTGATATGAACGATTCAATCACGGACGGGCTGACGGATTCACAAAAAGCAGCCGTTGAGCATGTTGACGGTCCGCTCCTGATCGTGGCTGGACCTGGCTCAGGGAAGACTCGCGTCGTCACCCGACGGATCTCAAACCTGGTGACCAACGCGAATATTTCTCCCCGTAGCCTGCTGGCGATTACATTTACGAATAAAGCTTCTAAAGAGATGGCTGAGCGTGTTCGTGAGTTGCTTCCCGATGTGAGGGTTTGGGTGAGCACCTTTCACCGTTTCTGTGCCCGTCTTCTTCGAGAATACGGAGAAGTGGTCGGAATCAAATCGACCTTTTCGATTCTCGACAGCACGGATCAGAAGCAGATGATCCGTTTGGTGATGAATGATCTCGACTACGACACAGTTCATTATGCACCCAACAAAGTTCTCTGGCGAATCAGCAACGCCAAGAACGATCTCATTACTCCCGAGCAGTACGCGACACGGTTTGAGGAATCGATCGGAGATCATTGGCAAGCAGTTGTCGCAAAAGTCTATCCGGCGTACCAGAAACGGATGCTGGAATCGAACGCCGTCGACTTCGACGACTTACTGATGCACACAGCGACACTGCTGACGGAGAATCCAGAACTGCGGAAGCAGCTCGGAGAACGGTATCGGTACATTCTGGTCGATGAATATCAGGACACAAATCTCTCTCAATACCAAATCGTGGCAGCTCTCGCGGAACATCATGGAAACCTTTGCGTCACGGGAGATCCGGATCAGTCTATTTACGGTTGGCGCGGAGCGAGAATTGAAAACATTCTTCGATTCGAACGAGACTTCCCGGCAGCGAAAACGATTCGTCTCGAACAGAACTTTCGTAGCACGCAATCGATCTTGCGGTCTGCGGACGCCTTGATTGATCACAATCAGCAACGCAAACAAAAAAGCCTCATCACCGATAACGAAGAGGGGGAATCGGTCCAACTTCTCTGTTTTCCTGACAGCCGCGAAGAAGCGGAGGGAATCGCGACCAAAATTCGAGACCTCGTCGACAATGAAGGTTACGCCTGGAATCAGATCGCGATATTCTATCGGGTCAATGCACTCTCAAGACAAATTGAAATGGCTCTGATGCGGAATCGAATTCCCGTTCAAGTGGCAGCCGGTGTCGCTTTCTACGATCGAGCCGAAATCAAAGACTTGCTTGCATATATGCGGTTAGTTGAAAATCCAGCAGACGCCACAGCTTTTCTGCGGATCGTCAACAAGCCGCTACGCGGACTTGGGAAAACCTCACAGAACCGCCTCGTGCGTTGGGCTGCGATCAATAATCTCACTCTTATTCAGGCAGCTGCCAGGGCAGGGGAGGTTCCGAAACTTTCGAAGCGAGCCGTGTTCGGATTCAAACGCTTCGCCGAAATGATCGAAAGCTTCTCATTGGCAGATGCAGGATCGGTTGCGGATCTCCTGCTGAGAGTCGTCGAGAAGACGCGATACACCGCAGCGTGGGAAGGTTCGTACGATGAGGCCGACACAGAGAAGCTTGCGAACGTTGAAGAGTTGGTCGGGGCTGCTCGACAGTATGATGAAGCGATCGGAGATGAACGAAGCTTACAAGGCTTTCTTGAGCAAACCGCTTTGGTCAGCGATACCGACTGGATCGATGACAAAAATGGGCAAGTAACATTAATGACACTGCATGCCGCTAAAGGGCTTGAGTTTCCCGTGGCGTTTATTGTGGGGGTTGAGGAAGGGCTGATTCCCCATGAGCGAGCGTTGAAAGAGGGAGACCGGCGTGAAATCGAAGAAGAACGACGCCTGCTATTCGTCGGCATCACACGTGCCGAAAAACGATTATTCTTGACCGAATCTCGAATTCGCTCCATGCACGGTCGTAACGTTCCGACGATTCAAAGTCCGTTCTTACGTGAACTCGAGTGTGAACGCCTTGAGTTCGGAACCGATGGTTTCATAAACGACGAACAGTGGAGGCAGCCAACTCATGATGTTTCGAAACTTGCCGATATTCCTGCAATGCCGAAGCTGATGACGGGGGCAGCTTTGCTCAATGGGGAGAAGACAGCTGCTGAAATTCCGACAGGGTTCGGAATTGGAATGCGCGTCCGGCATCCGCGTTATGGAATCGGAGTGGTTACCGAACTGAGCGGGTACGGTGGTCGAAGAACTGTGACCGTCAACTTCTCTGACGACGACCGAACCGAGTCATTTATCGCCGCCAAGGCGCCGCTGCAACCCGTCGGTTAACACGCAGCGACGATTGGTGAGGAAAGAGTTCGCATGCCTCTATTCCCGTGATGCCTTGAGAGCAGAGAGCCGGAGGAAGAGACATGCGAATCGTGTTCACACTTTCATGTGAGACGCCACGCGAGGATCTTTACAGGTGCGACACACAGTGATTTTTGTGTGAGTGTTTTTTAATGTGCGTGATCGTGTTCGTGGTCATGATCGTGGGCAATTTTTCCGCGATATGACTTGCCTCCGATCGAAAGCACCAAGGTTGCTTCGGTTTGTTCATCGTGGAGATCCTCTCCCAGTTTCTTGTCTGAAGAGACAAAACGTGAGGACTTCCCTTCTGGATCACCTTCATCGGGTTGGGCAGCCAGTTTGAACTGCGCGCCCTTCTCGCCATGCTTTACGTTGATTGTGATTTCCGTCGCGTCAATCGGGACGGCAGCCTTTGCGGCACTGTCGAGGACGTAAATTGTGACTGTCTCCGCCTTCTCGTCGTGTACCATTTCCCCGTGGTACTCTTCCGCTCCGAGTTCAATGAGGGAACCATGATGTGGCCCTTCGGTAGGGTGATGATGGTCTTCATGTCCATCTTCACCCGTCGCTTGAGGGCCGGTCGTCATGGTCTCATTGGATGAAGGTTGAGACTTGCCACACCCGGTCATTGAAACTGCCGTGATGAGTGCAAGAGAGAGGCTGAGGTGGTGAAAACGTTTCATGTTTAGAATCCTTTAATGTTGTGACTGTTGTCTGTGTGAGTCATTCTGTGTGAGTCAATAAAGAACTTGGTGTTTTAGCGACTCATAAAGCACCGATAGCATTTGTCAAAACTGGTGTTCGCGTAAGTTGTCTTAGAACTAAACCTGAAACCTGAACTTGTGCTCTCAAACACTGAGAAAAGTCATCATTCCACAAGTTTCCGGACTGGTTCTAAATTTCTATCTGCATCAAACAGGCTCCAAAGTGTGAGTTCCAAGCGTTCGACCTGTTTCGACTTCTTCATGTTCTTCGTTCAGCGGGATTTCGGTTTGCGCTTCTGTGACAACTCGTTGAGCCTCTTTTAAACCGAACAGCCAGAACAAAGCTGGGTGAACGAAAAAGTCGAGGAGAGTGGAACTGATCAATCCACCAAGAATGACAGTTGCGACCGGGTACAAGATCTCTTTCCCCGGCTCACCTGAAGCAAGCACCAAAGGAACCAGCCCAATTCCCGACGTCAGTGCCGTCATCAGGACGGGAGCCAATCGTTCCAGTCCGGCGCGGATGATCATCGACTTGCTCCAGTCTTCACCTTCGAACTTCACCAGGTGCAGGTAGTGATTCAGAAGCAAGATTCCGTTTCTGGATGCAATTCCAGCCAGCGAGATGAAGCCAACCATGGCTGCCACGGTGAGAGTTTGACCAGTGATGACTAGCGCAGCGACCGAGCCAATGAACGCCATCGGTAACGCCGCCATCACCTGCAGTGACAAGTTCACTGACCGGAACATCGTGAACAGGACCAGAAAAACGCCGATCAGAGATACGGCAAACAAAGCTCCGATGATTCGAGTGGCTGATTGTTGGGATTCAAATTGTCCGCTGTACTCCACGAAGTAGCCTGTTGGGAGTGAGTTCACAACCGGCTGAACTTTCGCCTTGATGTCTTCGACGACGTCGACAACTCCTCGTTCGGAAACGTTGCACTGCAGGATAATTCGACGTCGGACATTTTCACGATTGACAGTATTCGGACCGCCGGACTCGTAAATATTGGCAACACTTTCGAGTGGAACTTTCCCCCCATCTTTAAGTTCAATCGTCAGTCGTTTGAGGTGTTCCAGGTTCTCGCGATAATCTTCATCAAGACGAAGCAGTAAATCAAATGTCCGTTGTCCCAACAGGACTTCAGATACGACCTGCCCGTTCATCGCAGTTTCAATGAAGTCGTTGACTTCGGAAACCGTCAGCCCGTACAGCAGCAATTTGTCTCGGTCAAGTTCGATTCTCATCTGCGGAATGATCACCTGAGGCTCAACCATGAGGTCTTCAACACCTGGAACAGAAGACATCACCGACTTCATTTCATCCGCTTTGCGTCGCAGAACATCGAGGTCATCCCCGTAGATTTTAATTCCAATTTGAGCCTTTACACCTGACAGCATATGCGAGATGAGGTGTGCCAGAGGCTGCTCGACCGCTGTGACGATCCCCGGAACATCGGCCATCGCTTCTCGGATTTCTTCGAGTTGCTCTTCCCGATTTCTCGGAGATTCAAGATCTAAGTCGATGATGTATTCGCTCGTATTGACACCTTCCGCGTGCTCATCGAGTTCGGCTCGGCCGGTTCTCCGTACGAATTGCTCGACATCCTCAATCTCCAGCAGTCGCTGTTCAACTTCACGATTGATCTGATTCGATGTCTCCAGTGATGTTCCCGGAGGGAGAACAACATTCAGCTGAATTACTCCTTCATTGAACGGTGGGAGGAAATCTTTTTCCAGGTTCACGATAAACAGACCTGCGATTGCGACAGCTGAAAGTGTGGCTGTCAGAATCAAGCGAGGACAGTGCAAGCTGAACCGAATGATCTTATCCCCGCCCCACTTGAGAACTCGCAGTAAGAAACCATCCTTCTCTTCTTCAGTTGATGTTTGATGTCCCAGCAACCAGTACGCGAGTACTGGGGTGACTGTCAGAGAAACGACAAGCGAAGAGAGAATCGAAACGATGTAAGCAATCCCCAACGGAGTGAACAGTCGACCTTCCATTCCCGACAGGGCAAACAGAGGGATGAAGACGAGAATCACAATCATCGTGCCGAAAACGATGGAGTTACGAACCTCAACACTCGCCCGAAAAACAACCAATAACGGATTGAGCGGGGCTTTTTTCTGTCGGTTTTCTTTGAGTCGCCGGAAAATATTTTCAACATCGACAATCGAATCATCAACCAGTTCCCCAATCGCGACCGCCAACCCGCCGAGCGTCATCGTATTGATTGAGAGTCCAAGAAGATGGAAAACGATGACAGTACTGAGCAAGGAAAGCGGGATCGCTGTGAGTGTGATGAACGTCGTGCGGAAGTTCATCAAGAACAAAAACAGGATGACGACAACGAGAATTCCTCCATCGCGAAGAGCTTCAACCACATTCTCGATGGCCCGATCAATAAATGACTTTTGTGAATAGAACGGACGGATTTGCAAGTCCGCCGGAAGAGACGGTTGAAGTTCTGCGATGGCTTCCATAACTAAATCGGTCACTTCTCGCGTATCTGCGTTCGGTTGCTTATTGACAGTGAGCACCACAGCGGGGCCGCCGGTGAATGTTCCATCTTCGTTAAGCAGGAAGGCCGAACTGTCCCCGCGTTTCACTTGCGGTCCTTCAATGACGCGAGCGATTTGAGCCAGTGCGATGGGCTTTGAGTCGCGTACTTTGACGACGACTTTTTGCAGATCCTCAATCGACTGGACGCGCCCCAATGCACGCACGAGAAGTTCATTCGGACCTTGCTCGTCAAGGTAGCCTCCGGTTGCGTTCTCGTTACTGCTCATCACTGCTTGTTTGACATCCTGCAGCGAGACGCCATAAGTGAGCATGGCATCGGGGTCGACAAGAACCTGGAACTGCTTTCGGCCGCCGCCCATTGTGAAGACTTGCGAGACACCGGGAATTGTGAGAAGCCTTTGCCGGACTACCCAGTCGGCAATTGTCCGCATTTCCAGCGAATCGGTTTGTTCGTCTTCGCTCCACATGCCGAGCATAATGATCTGCCCCATGATCGAAGAGATCGGTGCAAGAGTCGGCTTGACTCCTTCGGGCATGTTTTCTTGAACGAGTTGAATTCGTTCATTGACGATCTGACGATCATTGTAAATATTGGTTCCCCAATCGAACTCAACATAAACAACGGAAATCCCAACTCCCGAAGAACTGCGGACTGCTTCGACACCGTTTGCACCGTTCAGAGCTGTTTCCAGCGGGAAGGTGACGAGCGTCTCGACCTCTTCAGGGGCCATTCCGGGCACTTCTGTCATCACGACGACGCGCGGTCTGTTCAAGTTTGGAAATACATCAATCGGGGCCTGAAGCGACTGCCAGGTTCCGTATCCAACAAGAAACAGAGCCGAAGCAATCACCAGCATTCGCTGTCGAAGTGCAAATCGAATTACTGCGTTTAACATCGTTGTTTCCTCATGCCATCAATGACTTTGCCGGTGCGTCCTGGAAGTTTTTAAGGCGGAATTGCGTGCTGTTTTGTGGAAATAAGCGGCTCATCACAAGAGCACAAATCTTCACCGAAACGGAAATCGCAAACTGCTCTAGTGGTTATGACCGGCATGAGGATCGACTCCACCGCCTGACTTATTCTTGAGAGCCATCTGCAATTGATGTGCTCCGACCCGGGCGACAACATCCCCCGGAAAGAGTGAGCCATCGCTCGCGATGACGGCGGAGAATTGATCTTTATACTTCACGTGAACGGGAACCCGGTCGAAGTGATCCCCGTTCTGTTGGAAGACAAAGTATTCAGCCCCCTCACGAGCGAGGGCCTCAACTGGCAAGACAATTTGATCTTGCCATTCTTCAATCGGAACTCGCAGTTGAAGTCTTTGACCGGGTATGTATTTCCATTCCACGTATCGGTTTATGACAGCATGATTATCTTTCACAACTTCGTTGGGTAACCGGACATAAAAGTTCAGTGTGCGCGAGTTTGTTTCAACATGATTCGCAAGATACGCGATCTCCAACCCTTCAAGCACTTTGACACCCGCACCTGGTTGCTGGAAAATTGCATCGACTTTCCAACCCTGTTCGGACGCCCTGCGTAAGCTCGCAATGTCTTGTTCGAAGGCGAGTCCTTCGACGAAGAGTTCATCGTAGTCGGTTAAAATTCCGAGTGTTTCACCCGACTGGACAGCCTGTCCTTTATGAACCTTCAAGTCCTGAAGGATCAACGGGCCAGTATGCTTCTCGCGTGCTTCCGTTGCCAGAACCCCATCTTGAGTGAACGAAACAGGGTGAATCGGTGACTCCGTCAACTTCAATTCATTTTCGGTATGACCATCCACTGAAGGAGCAAAGATTTGTAGCTCTCTGAGCAGGCGTCGTTTGTTTGCGATTTGATCAACTTGCTCCTCAGAGAGTCCATGTAGCCGCAGCGATTCTCGTTGAGCGTTCAAGAGTGCTGAAAGTTTGTCCTTTGCGTATTCGCGCTCTAACAACACTTTTCCTGCGACAGCTCCACTGCGGGTCACATCGGTGAGGCGTTTGATTTCACGCTCTTCAACATCCAGTTCGCCGAGTGTCCGCAGGAATTCCGTTTGTGCCTGGACGAGATCTTCATGAGTCAGTCGAATTTGAAACAAGAGCGAACCCGGCTTCACCGCTTCACCTTCAAGAGCGTGAACATGCATGATCACACCTGTCATGGGCGTGGCAATTTGTACTCGTGTTCGGCCCGGTTGCTCGACGATCAGAGCCGGGACTGTAATCGACTTGCGAAATGTTTCGAGTTTGATCGGGCGGATTTGATCGTCGGTCAGGCCAACGTTTCGCCGCGCCTGAGCTGACAGCTCTAACGATGTTGCTTCATTGTGCCCCGCATGGGCTGCATGGTCATGGCCTGCATGCGGATCGTCTGCTCCATGAGCATCTTCCCCATGCCCATCGGAACCACCATCCCGAAAGAGCGTGATCGTTCGTGTCACCCAGTTTTGTGTCGCGGGTAACCAGCGCTCAATGGTGGCTGCTCCCACAATAAAGACGACGACCACCATGGACGTCCAGATCCATTTCAGGGGCAATTTGGGGATGCGATTTTTCATCGTATAAAGTCCTGATCACAGGAGTAATATTGAAACAGCAGAAGTGATGTTGAGCTCGATCAAAGGCTGAAAAAGCTTTCGATATCCGATTCACTCAGAGCGAATCCACAAGTCTTGCAAGCGGTTCTTACAGTGCTTGAAAGACCAGTCCAGACAGGTTCGTGCGCACGCAATGGCGCTACGTTCTGAACTGCAAACGTGTTGAATCCGGGCAAAGAAGAGTGATCAATGACAGCAACGATTCGTCAGGAAAATTGTGACGAAGTGGTTGCCTGAGTGCGCAAGAAGTGCGACACATCAGTGATCAAGTTCCCGGAGGCTCACTTAAAGCTGCCAAACCTGCTTAAAGAGGTGCAGGGACTGAGTCTCAAACGGGTGATCAGCGGGTTTCTTAAATTGGTTGCCCGATTGCAGAGGAGAGAGAGCAATCTGAAAAGGAGGCATTCCACCCAGTGCTGCGTCCAGTGAGAGTGGATCTGGCAGTGTGACATCATCTGTTCGTGGCGTCGAAACAAACTGGCAGTCGACTTCGCCACAAGGGGCGTGGTCGTCATGTTCTTGTTCGTTCTTCTCTGACTCGTGTTGCTCGCAGTGAGCGATTTTTACGCTCTGCGGGGAGACATCGCTTTTGCAGCGATGTGAGTGAGAGTGCTCGTCAATCACTTCTTCAGGCTGATCTGAGGAGTGAAAGATTTCTGCAAAGTGACCATGTGCTGCATGACCATGCGTATGGTGCAAGCAGCATCCAAACAGTGCATGAAACATGACTGTAATGGTGGCCGAATGGATGCAGAGTAAACGGAACATGATTTTATGACACGCTTTTGTTAGGTCATTAACTATAGTACAGGAATGTTTCAGCAGCGGCAAAGTAATTATCGGTTTTCGCCAGAGAAGTCTAGAGCGAAACGACAAGCGGGTGAAATGGCAAGTTCCGTGCCACGACCAATTCCCAGTTTTAGAAGCTCACGTATCGTATTCTTGAGAAACGACTTAGTAGCATCTGCAAGAAATGATGCGTTTGTCTTTTGAACCTCTCTTTGGGATCAGATTGATGTCGTCACGCACCATTTTGATCACAACGTTCTGTCAGGTCAGGCGATTGTTGCTCGACGTGATTTTACTGCCCGCTTACTGCCCGTTTAATGCCTGGTCACGTAAGCTGTCGTCACCATCATAAGTGGCAACATTACTGAGTCCACCAGTTAGGAGAAGTCCTGAAATGCGTGCATCGGCTGTCGACAGGTCGCTCAAACTCGTGACATAATTCAAGTTCGTATCGAAGTAGGTTCGACGAGCGGTCAATACTCTGAGAAAGTCAAACTCGCCAGCTTCTTGAGCTTCCTGAACAAGTTCTAACGTTTCTTGCGCCTTCGGGAGAATCGCAGTTTCATATCGAGTCACCTTGGATTTTGCGATCTGGTATTCACGCATGGCGTCCGCAAGGTTTTGTCGAATCTGCATCTTGATGCGCTGCACATTTTGAGTCGCTTCGCAGTATTCCGCATGAGCTGCAGAGATGTTGCCTTCGTTTTGGTTGTTGAATGGAATCGGCAGACTCAGCTGAATGTTCGCGAAAGTGTCTCCGGTTCCATCGTCGCGTCCTACTCCAAATTGTGCATTGACGTTCGGAATCGCCTGCACGTTCTGTCGCTGCAGGTTGGCCTGGGTCCGTTGTACGCGGGCATACGCAACGGAGAGCAGGGGGCTTTGGGCGACAATTTCGTTATAGATCATTTCCGCATCACGCGAATCTTGTGTTGTTTGAAATTCACCGATCAGTACGCGTGGTGGCAAGTCGGAAACTCCAACAAGGGCGACCAGTTTTTTCCAGGCAGCTTCGTACTGAAACTCTGCTCGTTGAATCACCAGCTCAACTTCATTCAACTGAATTTCGCTTTGCAGGACATCTGGACGGGTTCCAACTTGTGCCTCGACACGTTCCTTCGAGACCTGAACACCTCTTTCCATAATTTCACGGAAGTCGCGGGCAAGTTCTAATCGTTTCTGGGCAGCTAAGGCTTGATAAAACTGAACCTGAATGTCTGTCCGGACACGTTGTCTTTGAGTTTCGACTTGCCAGCGCATCGATTCAACGTCATGCCCAATCACTTGTCGGTTCCAGGCCAGTTTGTCGCCACGAACGAATGTTTGAGAGACATATGCCCCCTGTAATCCACCGGCTCCTTCGTTGCCGATTTCTTCGCCGAAATACCCGATCGAAGGGTTTGGCTTGAGTCCCACTTGATAATGAACGCCGGAAGCCTTGCTGGCGGCTGCATTCGCTTGTTGAATCGCAGGGTTGTTTTGCATGGCGAGATCTTCCAGAGCCTGCAGCGTCATCCCTGGTTCAGCCGATGAGATCGTCTGCTCATCTGGAACGGGTGGGAGCTTTGCCGGCTCAGAAAGTGCTTGATTCTCGACGGCGATTTCTGGCTGAAAATTGACAACCTGGATTTCATTTTTTGAATCGGGTGCGTCAACTGAAGGCCGGCCCGGAAGCTGAGTTTGTTCCTTTGCAGCCACCGTTTCACCGTATGGAGTCCCTTGCTCCACAGCGACGACAGGATTGGTGGGGCTCGTTTTTTTGACTGGAAGAGAGACGTGCGAACGTGCTGACGCACATCCAACGCCCAGCATTGGAACAAGTCCGAGGGCCAGCAAACGGCGAGCGAAGAGATTGGTTTTCATCACGATACCTACAGAAAATGGAATGAAAAAATGAATGGATTAGGTCGGCTGCGAATTGCAAGAGACTCGCTGGTCTCTTGCCTCTCGTCTCTCGTTAGACCTGAATCCTCATCCCGAGTTGCCTGCTCCTGCTCTTTGAGAAAATTTCAGTATCAATTTTGAAAAGTGAACTAACTGGTGTTACTTCGAGTATTGAGATGCGATCAGCACAAGTGCTTGCTTTAAGATTGGGTTCGGCACGAGTCCTGTTTGCATGGAGTGCAGTTGTGGCGTCGGCGATCTGATCACAAAACGGACACTCTTTTGAGCTTCGTCCATCATGCTGTCTCGTACTGCCAAATGAGTGGGAATGAACCTCCTCTATCAGGCTGTCATGACAACATCGAGACGCAGCGGAGTCATCTTTTCGTGAGCAGTGCTGATGCGCTGGAGAACACCAATGACATGGCACGGCAATCTGGACAGCCAGAAAGAAAGTCATCATGGCAGAGACAAATTGACGACTGAGCACCATTGCATCCATGCGTTGGGGAGGGATTGTTGTGTGGGGCGAAATACGCGATCAAGCATTTTGATCGCTTATCCCGAATACAACACTTCTTCTCATTTGTTCGACGTTCCGGCTGATGCAACTTGGGCATCTCCCGTTGAATCAGGAAATTCCTCACAACACGCAAAGTTTGCCAAGCGTGTCATCAACGTTCAGCCAGCGTTCAGCCAACGTTCGGGAGCCCCCCCTGAAAACGGGGGCGAGAGAATTACCTTGACTCGTGGCAGTAGGAGAAGTAGGCTGAAAGTATGAATTTTTTCATGGCAATTCTGTTGACCTACTCGCTCTTGGCATGCCCTTTTCGTTGTTTAGGGGATGTTCCGGGGAGTGTTGTACAGTCTCAAGATGGTGAAAAACTGTCTCCCTCGGGGATTGCTTCTGCCTGCTCATGTTGCACAAAGCAGTCTCCATCATCACCTGAAGATGAGCATCTGAGTCACAGCGAGGAGAGCGAAGTACCGGTTGAAGACTGTGCTTGTCAGTGTCTTTGTAAAGGTGGAATTCAGCCTCAGGAAGATTCTTTTGAACTTGACCTGACTCTTTCGGGGATCGCTGCACAGATCGCGTCTACAACTCTTGTTGACGATTCCTTGATGGAAATGGTCGATTCTCTCAACTTCTATGAAATTCCGGACCATCCCCTCTGCGAAGATGGCCAGGAGATCCGTCTCCACGTTGCGTCGTTGATCATCTAAAGCCGCTCTGCTGTCAGGCATCGAGCAAATTCGAACCGTGATCAATCGGAACTCGTTTCACTGTCGAAATGCTCTGTCGTGCTGCGCAAAACTCACCGTGGTCGTGTTACCTTCGCCGGTTCGCGATCTGTCGATCTCTTCCGAATTGCATACGAGTATCACTTGAGCTGAGTCCCTGTTCGGGAATGAAATGACTCTCATTAGAGTAGGTTGCACTACCGTGTGGCCGTGAAGAACGCATTTCTCTAGAACTGATCCTAAAACTTGAAATTGCTTTCTCAAACGTTGAGGAAAGCGGCTGCTCCAGAGGTTTTCGGACTGGTTCTAGTAAAAATGCTGTTCGCCACGCGGCGGACCCTGCAAACCAATTTGAAAGATGCTCTAAGCCTCTTCTCAGGGGTTGTGAGACATGACTCAGACTTTCGGATCAACTGATAAAGCTTCGCTGAAATGTTCCATCTCAAAACGCTACCGTGGGAATACGGTGTCCGAAATTTAATTCGCAGGCCGACACGCAGCCTGTTGACGCTCGCTGCGTTAACAGTTGTGATTCTGTTGGTCTTTATAGTTGTCGGATTCATTCGAGGACTGGAAACCTCACTCGCGGTGAGCGGTGACGAAGATGTCGTACTCGTTTATTCAATGGGAGCCGAATCGAATATCGAAAACTCAGCGATCCCGGCACAAACAGGAGATTTACTTGCCGCGAGCATCCAGGGCATTTCAACGAGAGGAGGCAAACCCTGTATTTCCTCCGAGCTTTACCTTGGGACTCGTGTCAGATCTGAAACCGATCAGAGCGAATCACTCGGGCTCATTCGCGGTGTGACGACAACCGCTCCACTGGTGCGCCGACAGGTCCGAATCATTGAAGGAGACTGGCCACAAGCGGGGGAAATTCTGGTCGGGAAACTTGCCCCGGCTAAGCTTGGTTGGAAGTCCCACAAATTGAAACTGGGCGAGACGGTTCGGTTTGAAAACCGAGACTGGATTGTCAGTGGTCGATTTGCAGCGGGTAGTTCTGCGTTTGAATCAGAAATTTGGTGCCGACTTCCCGATTTACAACAAACACTCAAGCGTCAGGACATCAGCCTGGTTGCAATGTTGTTAGGGCCAGAAACTTCACCAGCAATCGTTAATCTGTTCTGTAAAGAGCGGAGAGATCTGGAACTCCAGTCTCTTTCGGAAACAGAATACTTCGCATCTTTACAACGTCATTACAAACCCGTTCTGCAACTTGCCTGGCTCGTTGTTGCGCTTGTCGCTGGAGCAGGAGTTTTTGCAGGCTTGAACATGATGTATGGAGCTGTTGCAGGTCGAGTTCGCGAGCTTGCAACGCTTCAGGCAATCGGGTTCCGTCGACGAGCGGTGCTGCTAAGTTTGATTCAGGAAGCCGTCTTACTGTCGACTTCAGCCGCTTTGATTGCGGGACTGATTGCCACGTTTTGGCTGAATGGGCTCGCTGTCAGATTCACAATGGGAGCTTTCACTCTCCGAGTCGACAGCGTCGCCATACTGATTGGGTCTGGAACCGGATTACTACTGGGAGTGATCGGTGCAATCCCACCTGCTTTCAAGGCGTTGCGATTAGAAATCGCACAGAGCCTGAAAGCGATATAACCCAGAAACCTTAACCACTCCTAAGAACTCTGGAAGAGTCGTTTCTCTCAATGTTTGAGAGAGCAAATTCAGATTTCAGGATCAGTTCTCAGCAAAGAGGACTGAATACGAGTTTTCACTCACTCACGAAAAAGGATTTCAAATGAAACTCACTCACACGCTGCTAACACTTTCACTCGTCGCAACCACCGCCATCTTCACCGGCTGCGGTCAGACAGCAGACAAGTCAGCCTCGACCAGTAGCCAAGTCGACAGCGACCTGCTCATCGAATCAGAACCTGCCGACGCGAAAGATGTCGGTGAAGTTTTCGAAGCCAGCAAAGATGGAGACGAGGTCACCATTGTCGGACGTATCGGAGGCTCGCAAGCTCCCTTTGTTGATGGCTTGGCTGCATTCACGATTGTTGATACCGGCATTCCGCACTGTGCGGATGATGAAGGTTGCCCCACACCCTGGGACTACTGCTGTACAACCAACCAACTTCCGGGAAATCAGGCGACAGTCAAAATCGTCGACGAATCAGGACAGCCGATTCCGAAAACCGCCAAGGGACTTTTGGGAATCAACGAACTGTCAGTCGTCGTCGTGAAAGGAAACGCAGTCCGCGACGATGCCGGAAATCTTTCTGTGACAGCCAATCAGGTGTACGTGAAAGATAAAAAGTAAGACCGAAGTTTTATTGAGAACTGATCCTGAAACGTGAGTTAACTCTCTCATTCATTGAGAAAAGTGACCATTCCACAAGTTTCCGGACAGTTTCAAAACTTTCGATAGAGATGATGTCTGGTCCCTTGCGGATGAATTTGCTGTTCCAGCAAACGATTCCCAAGGGACAGGCAATCTGAAAATCGACAATCAGTGAATTCGAAAGGCAGGGGACAAGCCGCGAAAATTCGCTCTGCAAACCATTGTCGAGTCGCGCGGACACTTGCAACTCAAGAGTAATAACGATGACCAGTCAAATTGATTTGAAGCAACTCTCATCGGCGTCACCGAAAGGTGAGACACGACCGGAAGGGCAGATTCAGCGCCCTCAGCGGATCATCTCACGTTACGTCCTTCCAGCGGCAATTCTTTTGGGATTTGTCGGCATGGTTGGATGGGCGGCACGTGATCAGTTTGAGAGTTCCAAGGCTGTTACGGTTGTCCCCGTTGTGGTGACTCGTGCAGAGGTCCAGACAGCTGGAACTCCGTTGTTTCAAGCTGCCGGTTGGGTCGAGCCGAGACCTTCTCGACGACTTGCCACGGCATTGACGTCGGGGATTGTTGAAGAAGTTTATGTCGTCGAAGGCGAGCAGGTTGAAGTGGGACAAAAGCTCGCGCGATTGATTGATACCGACGCAAAATTGGAATTGCAGCAGGCTCAGGCTAACCTTGCTCTCAGAGAAGCAGAGTTACAAACGACACGCGCACACGCCACGGCCGCTCAGCAGCGACTCGAGTCTCCAATGAAGCTGCAAGCGCAGGTCGCTGATGCGCAGTCCACAGTGGCAGATGCGGAATTACAACAGGCAAGGTTGCCATTTCAAATCCAAACAATGAAAGCGAGAGCCAAATTTGCGGAGCAAAGCTACCTGAATCGAAAAGATGCAGGTCAGGCCGTCGCTCGCAGTCTGATTCAGGAAGCGGAAAGTGAGTATGTCGCCTTGAATGCAGAGCTTGCAAACTTGCAGAATCAATCTCCACTGCTTGAGAAAAGAATCGAGGCACTTCGGGCGAAAGCGGAAGCATTGCAGGTCGAACGCGAGAAGCTCATCGATGAACGCCGCTCACTGAATGTGGCAGATGCAGAAGTTCAAGTCGCTCAAGCACGTCTCTTGCAGGCTCAACTCGCTGTGAAAAATGCGGAACTGAGACTCTCAAGAACGGTTATTAAATCTCCCATTCAAGGGCGGGTACTTGAAGTCCTCGCATTCCCCGGATCGTCTGTCATGGGACAAAACCCCCAGTCGAATCCGGAAGCAAGCACCGTTGTCAGCTTGTATCACCCCGAACAACTTCAAATTCGAGCAGATGTCCGACTGGAAGATCTCCCCTTGGTCCATCCCGGTCAGCCGGTCCTCATCGAAACCGCAATTTCAAGTACGCCCATCGAAGGACACGTCCTCCTCGGGACTTCTCGCGCGAACATTCAGAAGAACACACTTGAAGTTAAAGCTGCGATTCACTCACCACCTGAATCAATCCGGCCAGAGATGCTGGTCCGGGCAACGTTTCTCGCTCCTGATCGAGAAAGCGAAACAGAAAACGGAAATACAGAACAGGAACGCATGCTGATTCCACGAAAACTTGTCACCGAAACCGACTCGGGATCGGCAGTCTGGATTGTCTCCGCAGAACGGACAGCTCACCAACAGAAAATTTCCCTCGGAACTGCCGGCACCGATGTTCTGGTCGAAGTCACAAGTGGCCTCACACCGACCGACCGAGTCATCAGTGTTGGGCGGGAGAATCTTCAGGAAGGGGACAAAGTCGCCATCACAAATGAAGAAGAGTGACGGTCAAAATTTCCAATACACATTGAATCAGACGGCCCCCAGAAGGGATGATAAGAATGGCACTCGTAGAAATTCGCAATCTGACAAAACGTTTTCAATCGGGAGAAGAAACGATTTCCCCTCTCGATGGGATCGATCTTGATATCGAGGCAGAAGAATTTGTTTCTCTCATGGGGCCCAGCGGAACAGGGAAGAGCACATTGCTCAACGCAGTCGCTGGTATCGACAGACCGAATGAAGGGAGCATCATCGTAAATGGAACCGACCTGACGAAACTGTCTCGTGCGAAATTAGCGGACTGGAGAAGCGAGAACCTCGGTTACATTTTTCAAACGCACAATCTCGTGCCGGTTCTCACAACGTATGAGAATATTGAACTTCCTCTGCTGTTGCTGCCGCTTTCCGCAAAGCAGCGGCAACAACGAGTCGAAATTGCATTGGAGGCAGTCGGACTTACAGACCGTGCCGGACATTACCCCCGGCAGATGTCCGGAGGACAGGAACAACGAGTCGGGATTGCCCGAGCAATTGTTGCCGGGCCGAAGATTGTTGTCGCGGATGAACCAACAGGGAGCCTCGACATTTCCACCAGCGAGCAGATTCAAGACCTCCTTCAGCGAATCAACAATGAACTTGCCATCACCATGTTGATGGTGACGCATGATCCAGACGTGGCTGCCATCGCAAAACGCCAGATCCGACTTGAAAACGGCAAGATCGCATCGGACACCGTGCAAGGTTCCCAGAATGGATCAGGAAAAAACCTGCGTACACAGCCGGTCTGACTTTTTTAATCAACCTCAGTTAAAATTCCTTTGAACCCCGAGAACGAACATGTTCCGCTTCATCCCTTACATCCTGAAGAGCCTCCTGCGACATCGCATGCGATCATTGCTGACCGTGAGCGGTTCAGCCGTTGCGATCTTTGTGTTCTGCTTTGTTGGCTCGATTCAAGAAGGATTAGAGCGGCTTACAAACGGAGACGATGCGCAGCAGTCTCTGATCGTCTTTCAGGAAAACCGCTTCTGCCCGACCACCAGCCGTCTTCCGGAAGACTATTCCCGGACTATCAATGATATTCCAGGTGTGAAAGATGTTGTCCCGATGCAGGTTTGGACAAACAACTGCCGCGCCAGTCTCGACATTGTCGTCTTTAATGGGGCTCCCCCTGAAAAGTTGAAATCGACCCGAGACCTGAAGCTCGTCGCTGGAGATTGGGGAACGTTTGAGAAGCAGCACGATGCTGCTCTCGTTGGTCGCAATATCGCTCAACGTCGTGGTCTGAAACCGGGCAGTTCGTTCACCATTGGGGATATCACAGTCAATGTGGCGGGGGTCTTCACATCTCCCGTCGCTGCTGAAGAGAATCTGATTTACACGAACCTTGAGTTCCTGCAGTACCGGCAAGATGTCGATTCAGCAGGATTGGTGACGCTGCACGAAGTGTACCTGACTGAAGGTGCCGATCCCGAGTCGGTGAGCCGTTCCATTGACGAAGCACTCCGGACCGGACCAGTCCCGACAACAACCCGCCGCAAGGGAGCCTTTCAAGCGAGCACGCTGGCGGATCTCGTCGACCTGATTGGTTTCGCTCACTATCTTGGTTATGCCTGTGTGGGTCTTGTCCTTTCAATCGTGGCGACGACAACGGTGATGTCTGTTCAAGACCGCATTGTAGAACATGCCATTCTGCAAGTCATGGGAGTTCGCCCCGGTCGGCTCTTTCGATTCATTCTGAGTGAGAGTACCGTCCTGTGCTTTCTCGGAGGTCTACTCGGAACAGGGGTTGCCATGGGCGTTCTCTACTGGAGTGGTCTTGCCATTGGAGCAGAAGGGGTCACAATCGCGTTCCGGCCTTCCTTACCGCTCGCTCTCTCAGCGATCGTAGTCTCAATTCTCGTGGGGCTCGCAGCCGGGATCATTCCGGCATTCAAAGCCTCTCGAGCCTCGATCGTCATGGCACTGCAGGAGTAGGGTTTCGGAAATGCCGCTCTGTTGAGGGGATTCCTCATCGGCCTCCATTCGCAGTGTTCATTGAGCCTGCGCCTGACGGATTGTTTCACACGACGTCTTTCTCGTCGCCTTACCGTTCGATCCAGACGGAACAAGGTGAACGGTGCAGGATGCCGAGCCCTGTGCTCCCCAGGAAAACACGTTTCAAGAGTGATTTAGGGTCGCTGCTCACGACGATCAAATCTGCTTCACTCTCATTGGCGGACTCGATGATTTCGCGGGTGACACTGTTGCCTGAACGAACTTCGAAGGCAATGTCCTTCCAGTCCGAACGAAATTGATTCGCCAATGTCGCCAGCCGCGTTCTCTTGTCTTCGACTTCGCGAAGTTGCATTCCGGCAAATTGCTCTGGCATGAGAGGATCAACTGAAAATGTGTTCTGTACAACAGAAACCAGTCGGACTTGGATCTCCTGGCTGTTGCAATGTTCCTTGAGTTTCGAGAGTGCCTTAACTGCCGAACCTGTTCCGTCTTCCGCAATCAGAATCGTCTGACAACGAACTTCGTCCAGTACGTTCTCGCGAGGCTTCACAACGAGGACAGAACAGTCTGAATGCGTTGCGACCTGATTCGAGACACTTCCAAGAAAGACGCGTTCCGAGAATGTCCAACCATGCGAACCGACGACGCAAAGGTCCGGTTTTGATTCTTCGATTTGTTCCAAAATCGCAGTCGCAGCATGACCGTCGAGGAGTGACTCACCGATTGAACAGACTCTCGACTTCATACGGCTTGCGACGGCATCGAGGACATCTTGAGATGCTTGACGGCATTCGTCAACGGCATCGAGAACCGCAGTTGGGAACTTTGCACCTATCAAATGCAAGTCGGGAGAGGGAGAGACAGACACGACGTTGAGATCGATCGAACTGTTTTCTTGGCATAGTAAATTCGCCATAAAACGTTCGGCGTACTCGGCATGTGCTGAGCCATCTGTTGCGAGGAGGATTTTCATTTGAAGGCTCCTTGATCGACGACAAGGGTGTTCCGAACGTAACGGTGACACTCAATGCAGGCCATTGTCACGCCCATCCATTTCAGAGCCGCTTGATCGAGATTCTCTGCCTCGGCGGCACTGTTTAAATCATTTGTGAGTCTACGAAACTCAGCGCTGAACTGTTTGTACATCGCATCATTATTAACTCGCCACTTCTCGGACGAACTCATTTTATTCAATGCCTTGGCTCCGTCCTGAATGAGAGCCATATCTTCAGTCGTCAGCCCCTCCAGGATTTTGTTGGACGCTTTGAGTTTTCCTCGCATGAACTGGCGTAGGTCGCTGATTGGTCGACCGTCACCTTCTTTGGGGGATTCGGCGACGGCTTGAGTTGGCTCTTGCGATTTTTTCTGATTCTCCTGAGCAGGAGTTTCTGAACGCATCACTCCCAAAACCAGAAGTGCAAGAATTAAGGTCGCCAAACCAGGACGATGTACGTTCTTCAGCATGAGAGGATTCCAGTTGATAGGCAAGTCGGTTTCGCCTTATGTTGTAGGCGAAAGTGATTTCATCGTGTCGGTGAACAGGCTAGTTTGTGAGTCAGCTCCGCTTTGGATCAACGAAAATGTGACGTTTCCAAGCCGAGGTAATGTGGCAGAAATCAATCAGTCACTGGTCACATCATCCGTATTCTTATCGGGAGTCGTTCCGTCAGTCTGATCACCTCGAATCGTTAACACAGGGCATTGAGCGTGACGGAGAACTCGCTCTGCGACACTCCCCAAAATCGCGTGCGAAAATCCGGTTCTTCCATGGGTTCCCATCACAATCAGGTCGATGTCTTGAGTCTCCACAAACTCAAGGATCTCACTGATCGGATTTCCAAATTTCATGTGACTGTCAACGGCTTTTAAGCCTTCAGGAAATTGGCTGATAAGGAGTTCCAGAGATTGCTTCACAGCTGACGAAATTTCTTTGCGTCGCTGCGGTAGGTTTTCAAGATAACCGGGGAAAGCAAGTCCCATTCCAAAATCAGGAACATCGAGAGACACGTCGTGAATCACATGCAGTACCTGCAACTCGGCATCGTATCGACTCGCCAGGTCAGAAGCGTAAACAGCTGCAGCTTCCGCGCACTCACTGAAGTCCGTTGGGAATAGAATTCGTTTCAAGTTCACCATTTGTCCACTCTCGCTCCTGAAGCAAATATGATTTTAGAGCAGTTTGCTCTACCGAGTCCCCGTGAAGAACGCGTTTCTTAAGAGCAAATTGACGATTGGTTTGCAGTAATATCGCTGCATGTTGGGTGGCCGTAGACCTCTCCCGGTGACTCACCGGGGGCTGTATCGGCACTGAACATCAATCCGAAAAATGTGATCGACATTACGATCAGTCTTGTGGCGAGTAATAGGTGCAGTTGCCTAACTGATCCTCAGGGCCACAAAACACGAAAGTGTTCGAGTTGTTCACTGATCAGGCTGCAAAAACAGGACCGTTTTCAAGTAAAGCTGGAGGCAGAAGTTAATAACCTCATGAATGTCAAAGATGTGCGAACCTTGCCGAATTCAAGGTGTGCTGTTTCGTCACGCTTCCCGGCAGTATGCGCGCGATATCGCACAGCGGTCGCCTTCTTGTCGGCGCCGTCGGAACTGTTGCACTTTGTGTCGAGACGACATCATGTATCGTTCAGGTCTGCAGTGATCCCTTTAAAGCAGTGTTCCCTTTAAAACGGTTCGCACTACCGAGTGTCAGTGAAGAACGCATTTCGCTAGTAAAATGCTGCTCGCCACGGGCAGAGACAAGACCGATCCTGGGTTGGCTTCAGTAGGGGTTAGGCTGTTTGCAGGGGAGTACAATTTCAATTGTTGCTCCTTTCGAAGTGTTGGCAGCGACATAAATTTCCCCGTGATGTGCCTCGACAATACGTTTCGAGATCGGCATCCCCAAGCCTGTCCCTTTTTGCTTGGTTGTGTAGAAGGGCTCGAAAATGTGGTTGGGGTCCTGATGCTCAATGCCAGGTCCATTATCAGAAATTTGAACCCTGATAGCGGGGGCATTCTTGTATTCGCAGGCCTCGGATTTGAGAGTCACAACAGATTCCGGCGGAGAAGCAGCGGCTGCGTTTTCAAGAACATTTCGAAACACCTGTTCGATTCGCAACCTGTCTACTACACATAGTATTTCAGGCAGATCATCGTGAGCTTGTAGCACAATTGGTCGGTCTTCCATTGCCTCTGTGATGTGTTGCCAAGCTGCTTCCCAGATGTCCTTTAAGCGACAGGGCCCTAATGAAAGCTGGATCGGGGCAGCGTATCCCCGGACCTCTTCGTACAGCCTTTGCAACTCATTCAGCGCCTCTTTGATTCTATGAGTCAGGTCCATATGAGCCGGTTGCTCGACGAGATCAAGCGAGAGCATATCGAGACATGCCCGAGCCCGCTGCAATGCATTTCGACTTTCGTGAGCCAGGCCGGTAATCATTTCTCCGATAGCAGCTAGCCGTTCAGACTGGACGAGTTGACTTTTGATATTCATGAGATCCGTCACATCGTGACCGATCGACAGGACAGCTGTGATTTCGCCGTCGGCATCACGTAATGGCTTTCCCCACCATGCAATCTGTCGCAATAATCCAGACTTCGTTCGTATTGGATTGACGTTCCCTTCAATCTCCGCTCCCAATATTACACGATCGAAACTTTCCCGAATTTGTTCCTCTGAGCTATCTGGGATGAACAATTCAAACCAGTTTTGATCGCGGACTTCTTCAAGTTGAAATCCCGAAACCACTTCCATGAATTTGTTGAAGCGAACGATTTTCCCTTCACGGTCAAGGATTAAGATAATGACCTGCGCCGTTTCAAGAATCCGGTCTGAGAAGTCTCGTTGTTTTCGCACCTGTTCTTCATATTGTTGTCGTTCGGTCACATCGTTGATCAACCAGACTTCATGATTGTCGTAACGATACCCCGAGAACTCGACGATCATTTTCCGGCCGTTTTTTGTGACAAGGTCAACCAGCCAAGGCTGAGACAAGCCTGTCGTTCGAGCGTTTTCATAGGCCGCCTGGTATTCATCTTTGCGTTCTCCAAACAAAATTCGGAACCACGCATCTCGGTCAGACAGTTCGGCGTCGGAATAGCCCGTCAATTCTTCGACTCGTCGATTCACACGCACCAAGTTCGATTTCAGGTCAACATAGGCAGCCCCGGCAGGCAAGTTGTCGACCATGAATTGGACTTGCTCGTCGCGCATGCGAACTTCATCACGGGCTTCTCTTAGTTCAACGAATCTTCTTAAGCGGGCACGGAGTTGATCCGGATCGATCGGCTTGAGCAGGTAGTCCGATGCACCAAGACGGATTGCCTGCAGGCTGCTTTCAAGGTCGGCATAACCGGTGATGACCATCACGGCAGCTTCTGGAGCCTGCGCGATAATCTGAGGCAGAAGTTCTGTGAGAGTGCTATCCGGAAGTTTGCGATCGACCAGAATTGCGAAATAATGTTGCCACTCCTCTCGGTCGAGTGCCGCTGACGCGGAATTCGCGATGTCGACTCGATAGCCATCGAGCTTCAGGATTCTGGCCAACCCCTTGCAGAGTTTTTGATTGTCGTCGATGACCAGAACCGCGTGCGGAGATGCGATTTGAGTCATGATGTTGACCTGATGAGGTCGAGAAGCTTCTCAATATCTAACGGCTTAGACAGAAGTTCCACCGGTCCGATAGCATGGACTTCACCAACGACTTCGTCGGTGAAAAAAGCCGACATGAAAATCGTAAAGGACTCCGGAACAATTTGTTTCAACTGGCGATATGCTTCGACTCCGCCGATCCCTGGCATGCGGACATCGATCAGCACAAAATGGGGCTGAAAAGTTTTGGCTAGGGAAATTCCATGTTCCCCGTTGCTGGCGGTTTCAACATCATAACCACTTGCTTTCAGGACTCGAGCGATCGTGCGACGCATTCCACTTTCATCATCCACAACCAGCACTCGGAGCGTCCGATCGATTCGATGAGATTTGACGACGTCACATTCAACTCGCGATTGAATCACTCTTTTGGCTCCATGATAACCTCACCACCAACCAGTTCATGGCTGGGCAGGGTCAGTCGAAAAATAGCTCCAGCTCCCGTGTGATCAACCAGTTCGAGGGTCCCTCGATTCTGCTCAGCGTAACGTTTGGAAATCACAAGCCCCAGTCCGATTCCTTTCGTCTTGGTTGTAAACAATGGCTCGAAGATTCGCAATCGTTGAGATTCAACAACCCCTTCTCCTTCGTCCTGCACATCGATCATGATATGTGAGCCAGTGCTTGAAATGACAATCTGAATTGTGATCGGGTCAGCTGAAGCCTGCACGCCATTGACGATCAGATTTTCGAGAATTCTCGCAATTTGGTCGGCATCGGCAGTGACGTTGAAGGATTCAATTCGAGATTGAACCAAAACCAATTCGTCGTCTGTCGGCCTGCGCTCTTCGACCAGTTTATGGATGAACTGCACGATGTCAAAGGTTGCGGATTGTTGCGGAGGGTCTCGAGTGTAGTCCAATAAATCGCTGACGATGCGGTTGGCTCGATCAATCTCTTCCAGGATTTCTTCGACGGACTCTTGTGCATCATCATCAAGGGTTTCTTTGACCATGTCCAGGTAATAAGCTGCATTTCGAATGACACCCAATGGGTTTCGGATTTCATGAGCCACGCTCCCGGCGAGTTGTCCCAGCAACGCCAATCGCTCGTAGGAATGTCTTTTTCGAATTTCGGACTCGACTCTCTTGCGATCTGTTAAATCAACAATGTATGCCATGACCAGCATTCCCTCGCTGGTTTTCATGGGGTGAAGACTAATGTCAACTGGAAATTCGGTTCCATCTTTGCGGCGACCGAACAAGTCGTGTCCTGCCCCCATCGGTCTGGCCTGAGGTGCTTTCAGGAATTTGTCGCGGTCACTGACATGGCGCTCATGGAACCGGCGTGGGATCAGGCATTCGACTGACTGAGTGATGAGTTCGTCCCGGTCATACCTGAACCAGTTTTCGGTTTGCCGATTTACCATCACAATCTTTCCGTCCCTGTCGACAATAACCATGGCTGCAGGGGACGATTCCACAACGAGCCGAAAACGTTCTTCGCCCGGTTGTCGTTGTGCGTCATCAGCGTTGAGATTGGTTCTGCTCAAAGCGAACTTTCTACGTGGGTGTAAGATTCAAAAGGGTTGACACTATGAATCAGCCTGGGGGATGCAAAGAGCGTACCTCAAATACGAAAAAGACTCCGAACTCTCGCCATCGTCGCCAATTGTCCTGTGCAAGAGCCTGAGCAAGAAAATGAGGAATCATTGTGCATGGTTGCATAGTAAGGAATCATTGTGCATGGGGGCACAGGCACGTGTCAACGTGCACGTTTCGCACTGACCGCTTGTCTGAATCAGCAAAAAAACTTCGCTCTTTTCACACAGTTGAGAATGTCTCAGCGACGCCATTTCTGCCACCAAATTCACATTTCAGCAACATTTCAATGCCATGAATGGCGTTGTGAAGAGTCGCGACTATTTGCGTCAATTTTTTGTAATTTAACAGAAACGAAATAATTCTCTAACTTCGGAATAGATAATGCAAGGTTGATGATAGCCGATGGCGAAGTGCTTCCTCGATGTCCCTTTTGTAAGTCGGCATTCACACTTTTCAGCGTGCAAATTTAGGATCAACAGAGTCACCCAAGTTTGTAGATCAGCCCGTAACCTGAATCCTGATTGGTATGGCAAAGGAGAGGTGCGATCTGCACGATAAGGAAATTCACAAATGGCAGTATTGAATTTATTGAATAGCCCAGACAAAGTCCGTCAGCCAACCAAACTGAATTCAGCAGGCCAGCAAATTTGTAAATCTGCCAACGCCATCTTGAATCGGCAGTACGTTCTTGGCATTCAGCGGTTGGAATGTCTCTGGGAAAACGGGAAACTTACGATTACCGGGCGAGTTCCTCTTTACTACCACAAACAGCTTGCACAACAGCTCATTATGGACGCCAACATCGGCGGGATCAAACTGCTTGTAAATGAAATTGAAGTCTGTTGATTATCAAGATTATTCTTCTCCGGTCATCAACGAAAATGTAGCAGGGACGTCAGCCTGAATCGGTTGATTCGCCTGATTCGCTCGCTAACTTGAGTGATCGCTTCTTCCTATGTGAACATCCATGGCGGAGTGGCGGTTTTAGACGATGACCTTTTGACTTTCTCGCTCACGAAGTCTCCTACATTTTCTGCCAGATCCGCCCAAAGTGTCGCTCGTCCCGGAAAAATGCTGATGACATTCTCGAAGCGTTTCGGTTGTGTCGCATGGTCGATGATCGTAGGTCGGAAGACATGCGTAGGATTGATTTCTTCAGGGTGAAGTGCCTGAACCGTAATGCCCGCCCATTCTTTTCGCTGTTGAGCATTTTCGAATGCCCCCGGAAGCAACCGTTTGACTCGCTCCTCAATGATCCGGATCTCTTCAGGGTTGACCGTCGTATCTTTCGGCTCTTGAACAACCTTCCAGCGTTCGCTCCCGAAGACAGAACCGCTCTCGTGCGGCACATGGTTGAATCCCTCTTGATCGACCAGGTGAAAGGGATCAAGGCTCAAGACAGGCTCAATGGCGAGAAGGTGCGATTTGACGTACACGAGTTCGTAGTCGGGTTGCTCGCCAGCGACGTTTTCAAACAGTGGGTAAAATGACTTTCGGCTTGCTGCTCCAACTGCAAGGATGACCAGTTGCCCTCGCAACTCTTCGCCCGTCCCAAGTTCGACACCGTAAACTTGCTTTTTATCTGTGAGCAGTTTCGAGACGAATGTCCCTGATCGAATCTCAACACCAGCCGCGCGTGCTGCGACTGATAAAGCATCGAGCAGGACATGCGGTCGGAAAGATCTGTCTGGCAGTCGCAGTAGCCACGATATTTTCTTGCGATCTACCTGTGGCATATTCCAGCTCGCCTCACCCTCGGTAAGTTCTCGATACGGGAGGTTCGCTGCATCCCAGGCTGAAGTCCATTTTTGTCTGTCAGAATCGTTCATGCTGCCGAAGATCATTGGAGCCATCTCTGGCTCCAGGCATTCAGGACAAAACTGGACCGTTTGCAGCAGAGACTTGTGGCAACGGGTCGCCAATTCGTTATCAATTTGGGCAAATGAGGCACCGCTGTACAACCACCCCTGATTTTCCGTCGACGCTGCATGGCCTAACTTTGAGGTCTCGAGCAGTGTGACTGGAAAGCCCGCCTGCGATAGTTGTGTGGCACTCGCCAGACCGGAGAAGCCGCCGCCAACGATAAGAATACGCTCGACATGAGAGTTTGCAGCCATTTCAGTCGCCTCTTTAAATTCAGAGATATTGGCGAATCGACTCCGGGTGAATCATCGCAAAATTGAAGTCCGTCGTTATTTGTCTTCAGGTAAGATGCTCACCAAAAGTTACAAACCGGGATCAATTGGTAATTGACAAGCTCAATTCAATAGTAACCCGGTTCACGGGGCAACGAAACGAAAATCTCATACGCCACGTTGCAAAAGGGAATCGATTCTGATTCAGTTCAGCGAGACGAATGAGTCTGCTGCTGAATTCGAGTTGGCTTTGATCTCATCAAAACTCAACGGAAAAATCTCAATCATTAAAAAATCTTCGGTTTGCTGGATCAATCGGCTCTCTCATGACACTTTCATCATCAACGGGTTGAGGAGCTAGGGCATGACGAATTCATGATCTTCCGGGTGAATCGTCATGACAGGGCAGGGAGCTTTGCGAACGACTCGTTCTGCAGTGCTGCCCATAAACATCTGTACGATGGCACCTCGTCCGTGGGTCCCCATGACGATGAGGTCGATATCATGTTCTTTCGCGTAACGAACGATCTCGACGAAGGGTCTTCCCGTGCGGACACTCCGTGTCAAATTGAGCTTCTTACGCCAAGTGCTTTCCGGATAGGTGTGAAGCTTTCTCGCCGCTTCTGCGACCAGCTCTTTTTCAACAGATTCAACACCATCGTACCCAATTCCGAATTCAGCATACGCTGCAGCGGGCGGTTCAAAGACAGTTAGCAAATGTAAATCTGCGTCGAAGACTTCAGCAAAACCACATGCATAACTGAGTGCATGTTCGCTGCACTCGCTGAAGTCCGTTGCCAGAAGAATTCGTTTCAAGTTCACCATTGCAGACCTCCCAGGTCAAACGTCACGTCATGAAAATGGTTATTCTGAATCTTTATGAACCCAAACAGAGCATTTGGCATGGCGAAGAATTCTTTCGCATGTGCTTCCGATAAAAAATCGCTTGATGCGACTTAGCCCTCGATGTCCCAGCACAACCAAATCTGCATCAACCCGCTCGATTGTGTCGAGCAATTCCTCAGTTACGGAATTCGCACGTACTACCTCACCTGCAACTCGGGATGTCGCTTTGCGAAGCTGAGCAACGGCAGATTGGACTATTCTTTCTCGCGCTGCCTTTTCTTTCCCATCAATGGCCCGGCGCAACTCGGTATCCCAAGTCCCCAAGTGGCTCTCATTTTGCAATATGCTCACAACGAGAATGTCGACATTCTCTCCCCAGGGAATCCCTGCCAGCATTTCAACTCCATTTTGTGAAACGTCCGACCCGTCAACCGCCACGACAATTCGAAACGTCCGATGTGACGCCTTCACTTTCTCGGAAGGACGAGTGACCAGAACTGAACAGTCTGCATGTTTCGCAATCGCTGCGGATGTGCTTCCCATGAGAAACTGTTGTGTGGCAGACTGACCGCGTGCTCCAACGATGATCAGCTCGGCGTTTTTTTCCTCAGCAAGGTCGATCAACGTTTCAGAGGGGTGGCCTTCTTTCAGGCAACCTTCCACAGTCCCGCGAATCCCTTCGAATCGAGAGACTTCCTCAGCCAGCAAGGCTTCTCCGTCAGACTGGTATTGCTCCAGAATCCCTGCCACATGCGAAGGGAATTCCCGTTTGAGATGAGTGAGTGAAGGGATGACATTTACGTAGGCAATCGTCAACTCCAAAGGGCTGGTGAAGGGGATTCTGGCCAGCAACCACTGAGCGTCTTTGGATGCCTCTGAACCGTCAGTGGCGAGTAAAACTCTCATCGTAATCTCCTCAGGCAAAACGCCTGTTTTTTTGAATGTTTCGCGCGCCATATCGGTCGAACGACCTCGAATCAGGCAAAACGTGTGCCGACGTTTCTCACCGACATAAACCGAGTGTTTGCAGCGCATCTTATTTATAGGCGCATCGAGGAACTGTGCGAGTTCGCACACACTGAGTTGGAACCGCACACCTGCTCAGAAGTATTGAAGTCCCACAAGTGCCGATGAGTCACTTCGGTTTCACCAACCATTTCGCCGACAATGTTGGCTCAGTTTACCGGTCACGCTGAAAAGATGGGTTTGATTGCGTGTTGTTCTGGTGGAATCTCAGAGTCTGGGGCTCAGTCCCGATAGCTCGTCTCGTCGATCTCGAACCGTTCCAGAAGCCGGTAAAGTTTACGACGATGAATCCCTAATGTTCGAGACGCTCGAGCTTTGTTGCCCTGTTCCTCTTTTAAGACTTCGATAATGTGAGCCCGTTCAATCAGATCAAGCCGTCGAACATTTTCCGAGCGTTTCAAAATCTCTCCAGAGTCAGTCGACTCGACAACTTCCAATGGAAGGTCCTCGATTGTGATGAGGTTTTCTTCCGCCAGAATCGTAGCCCGTTCGAGCGCGTTGATCAGTTGCCGCACGTTGCCCGGCCAGGAATAATTCTGCATCAATTCGAGAGCATCCTCAGCGATTGACCAGTCTGAATTCAAGAAGTGGTCGATCAGCAAATTGATATCTTTCCCTCGTTTACGTAACGGCGGAAGCACGAGCGACATGACATTGATGCGGTAATACAAATCCTCGCGAAAGTTCCCATCTGCGACTTCCTCTGATAAATCGCGATTCGTTGCAGCAATGATCCGGACACTCACTCGACGCTCCTGGTGAGAGCCCACTCGCCTGAAGGAACCATCTTCCAGTACTCGCAAGAGTTTCGGTTGCAAGCTTAACGGCAGTTCACCTATTTCATCGATGAACAGTGTTCCACCATCTGCGACTTCAAACAAACCGCTCTTCGTTGTGGTGGCTCCGGTGAAGGCGCCTTTCTCGTGGCCAAAGAGTTCACTTTCAACCAATTGCTCCGGGAGAGCCGCACAGTTGATGGTCACGAGCGGCTTTTCAGCCCGTACTTCACTCGCATGATGAATGGCCTGAGCTGCGAGTTCCTTGCCGGTCCCGCTTTCACCCTGAATCAAGACCGCTTTGTCCGTCGGCCCGACACGCTCAATGAGGCGTATGACATCCTGCATCGGCTTGGACTCGCCAATCATCAATTTCTCGGGGCGGCCACGCGCGATCACCTCCTTGAGTTGGCGGTTTTCTTTCTGCAATGACCAAAGGTCATGGGCCAGACGACAGCGATGTTCCAGATCAGCGAGGGGGAAAGGTTTGGTCAGGTAATCACACGCACCCATCTTCATCGCAGCGACAGCGTTCTCAACTGTCGCTTGCCCGGTGAGAATCAGTATCTGAGTTTCCACTCCGTCCGATTTGACTCGCTGAAGCAATTCCAGACCAGAAATCCCCGGCATGTTCATATCAAAAATCGCGACCTGAAAATACTTTTCCTCAAACAGCTTCAAAGCCTCTTGTGCATTGGCGGCTTCTTCAACCCGGTGACCTTTCCGCCTCATCCAGGCGACTGCCATCTCGCGAAAATTGTCGTCGTCTTCAACAATTAACAGATTCATTTCATTCGCTATAGACATCTGCAATTCAATTCGAAGTTATGACGTATTTCTCAAGGTGGCGAGGAGTGCTCTGACGAGTTTGAAGATCACAGCACAAGCTTGTGGAGAACGCTCCTTTGTCGCGACGCAACATCTTCATCGAGCAGTCACTCTCAAGTGCTCGGGCAAGCAGCGGCGTCCATGTTATGAATGCCGCTGAATCTTTCCCAGTCTGTGAAATACTTGAACTGATCCTGATACTTGAAATTGCTCGCTCGAACGTTGATGAAAGCGAACATTCAAGTAGTTTTCGGACTGGTTCTTGAAAAACGTATTCCGTTCCACTTCCTTTCAAGAGCCACCCAGAACCTGCTTCATGTGGTGGGTTCTAACAAGTGAAGTCCAAAAAGTGACCGGGAGACAGTTCTCCTCGCTCTGCAAGTCCAGAATTCACATGATTTGCAGAACAAGAGTTACCAGTCGCCTCGGAGCACAACGAGGAAATCCAGACTCAATACTGAATAAGCATGTGGCGTGCCAAATCTTGACTTCAACGTCCGTCGTGAATGTCTCGGAAGGAATTTACATGTGATGTTGACCAAGAATTCTCCATAACAGCTAACAGCTGCCACTCAATTGCTATTTCCTGGTGTGCGATAACGCACATGTGCGTTCGCTGCGCTTCATGCTTTTGAGCAATGAAACATTCGAAGCTGTGATTCAGAGAGAAAGTGGGGCTTTCGCTGGATTGTGACCATAGGCTCGTTGCAGCCAGCGGTGATGGTGACGGCATGTCATTCGCACAACGGACTATGAGGGGGGCGATCTTCTGACCGCAACGAAGATGGGCTCACAATGATCCAGTATTGGCCAGTTCGCTTGCTCACCTTCCAGGGTAACCCGCGATCACTCAAGTATTTCGAGTTGGTGTCTGCGTCCTGCCTCGTGGAGAACAGCAATTTCGCAGGTGAAACGCGTTCTTCACGGGGACATGGTGGAGCAAACTGCTCTCATTCAAACTGCTCTCATTCAAATAATGCTACAGAAGGAAACAGGAGGTCCGAAAGTGACAGATTCGAACAATCATCCACCACTGGTCAAATCTCTCATGTCTGGTGATGCGTACCCTCACCCCGTTGAGAAAATCGAGCTTTTGGAAACGCATATTTCCTGGATTTTGCTAACTGGCAAATACGCCTACAAAGTCAAGAAACCTGTCGAGCTTGGATTTCTTGACTTTTCCACACTGTCACAGCGTCAGCACTTCTGCGAAGAGGAATTGCGGCTGAATCGACGGTTCTCGAAAGACCTGTATCTCGACGTTGTTTCCATCAAGCAGTTTGGGACACAATTGAAAGTGACTGAAGAAGAGGGAGGCCAAACGGTTGAATATGCAGTGCGGATGCATCAATTTTCTCAAGCGGAGCAGGGCAATGAAATGCTCAAAAGTGGTCGTTTGACACATGTTGAGTTCAACGACTTTGCAGAATCTCTCGCACAATTTCATCATCAAGCAGGATTGGCACCCATCAAGGGGACCGATCCTGATTCGACAGTCCATCACCCTGCATTAGAGAACTTCCGGCATCTCAATCAGGTCGACTGGGACGATGGGATGCGCCAATCACTGGATGAGATACAGGCGTGGACGACGTCGACATACCACGACCACTCCGGGATTTTCCGCCAACGTTCTCAAGACGGATTTGTCCGAGATTGCCACGGAGACCTCCACTTAGGAAACATCGTTTGGTGGAATGAACGGCTGACGCCGTTTGACTGTCTCGAATTCAACGAACAGCTTCGCCAGATCGATGTCATGAGTGAAATCGCATTTCTCATCATGGACCTGGACGACCACCAGCGATCAGGCTTCGCCCGAAGTTTTCTCAACTCTTACTTAGAACAGACAGGAGACTATTCGGGGTTGCGGATCTTGACATTTTATCTGGTCTACCGCTCAATGGTTCGAGCGAAAGTGGCTGCGATTCGCCTGGAACAAGGTCATCTCTCTCCGGAAGAGTGTGACGACTTGAAGCAGGAGTGCCACAGTTACATCAAGCTGGCTCACCAATACACACAGGCGAAGACTCCAAGTCTGGCCATTACCTGTGGGCTCTCGGGAAGTGGAAAAACAACGGGCAGCGAATCACTGGTTCGTGAAGATGCGTTCGTTCGTATCCGCTCCGATGTTGAGCGAAAACGAGTGTTTGGCTTGAATCCATTGGACCGCTCATCCAACGAAATCGCTACGGGACTCTACTCGCAATCTGCCAATGCCAAGACCGAAGAGCGACTCCTCGCAGCGGCGACGGATGCGCTTCAGGCTGGCTTCTCCGTCATCGTTGATGCGACGTTTCTCAAGCAGGAACAGCGCCGTCCATTCATGCAGTTGGCCAAAGAGAAGAAGGTCTCATTCAGGATTTGTCATTTTGAAGCTGCGCACGATGTGCTTCGCCAAAGAGTTCAACAACGGCGCCAGTTGAATAGCGATGCCTCTGACGCAACAGTCGACGTTCTTGAACATCAAATCAAAATTCAAGAACCATTCTCAACCGAAGAGGAGCCGTTTGTCGAAAAGAGCAGTTCAAGGAAAGAGGAGAGCAATTTCGATGCTTGACGTGCCTGTGAAGCTCACTTCTTACATCACTTCGTAGACTGCTCGCCACGGGTCAGAACATAAATACCAATTCGAAAGATGCTCTATTGGTGTTTCGATTTACGGGGCTTTCGGCTCGGTTGGAAGACGGCGGTCGACGCGGAAGAGTCGCTCTGGATTTCGTGTGATAGTGACTTTCAAAGGAGGGGCGATCCCCCCTTGATCGACTTGGATTCGCTGAATGTTTTTGGCATCAAAGGGAGTGTCGTCGATCCATCTGTGGCCGTCGCCATGGATGTAGAGAACCGGTTTGCCGAATGCTTTGGCTTGCTCAATAAATGGGTTAAAAAAGTCATCGTGAACCGGCTTGGGAAGGGCATGTCCAAAAAGAACGATCCCTCGCAGTTCATCGCCACAGCGGGCGATGTTTTGTGCTGTCCAGTCGGCATTTTGTTGGTGACGCAACTTCCATTCCTCAGCATCATGCACGCGCCCTCCGACTAGATTGATCCCCAGAAACAGAATCCCTTCCTGTGTGAAAGCGAAGTTCTCTTCACGCACCAACTGACGGAAAACAGGTAGCTTGTGTTGCCAGTTCTGGTCGAACCGCATGAAGTGTTTCTCCCAGTGATTCCAGGCTGCCGACGGAATCAGGCAGTCGTTCCACTCGTTGTCTCCTGGAATGATGAAGAGTGGTGCTTTAGAAGTTTGAAGTATTCCGCTGACTCTTTCATAGATGTCGGAAGAGCAGGGCATGAACCCTCGTTTGATGTCCCCGACATGGACGACGAATGCCCCATCTTCCGGGAGATCGGCGATCTGTTGAGTCAGGATTTCATTTTCGCGAGGAGCATACGGAATATCACCCATCACGTAAAATGTGAGCAACTCGGGGCGATCGTTCACCTTTTGAGCGTAGGCCCGATTCGCTTGCGTCAGCAGGCAACTTAACAAACCAACGATCGCAATCAGAAAACGAAACGTGCTTTGGCGCATTGCTTTGGTCTTTCGATGAATTGTTAGAGTTGCTCTGGAACCCTGAATTTCAATTCTCAGAGACTCCGGAAATCTCTTCTTCACGAAGGATTCCGAAGAGGGAGGCCAGTCGAGTCAATCTTCGTTGGGGGACTTTGAAGGAAAAGCCGAGATGCCCAAGGCGACCCAGCCAATCAGAAAGAAGACTCCACCCAGCGGGGTGATCATGCCGAGTTTCGTTTGCCCGGTGAGAACCAAAACATACAGGCTTCCACTGAACAGAAGAATCCCCAACAGGAATGACCATCCGGCGATGTCTCGGCTGCGCCCTTCAATGGAAACCGGAACCAACGCCAGTGCAATGATGGCAAGTGCATGGTACATTTGGTATTCCGCGCCGGTTTTGAAGTCGGCGAGATATTTTTGAGTGGCGGGGATTTCGACTCCCATCACTTTTTTCGTTTGGTCTCCATACAGTTTGATTAATGGTTCCTCCAACCCGTGAGCAGCGAAGGCTCCAAAAATGACAGCGAGGAAACCCATGGCAGCGCCGACTCGCAACCAGAAAATAGATTCTTTGGACATTCTTTGACTCATTAATTTCAACGCCTCAGCTCAACAGACCAGATTTGTCGAACGCCGAATTTGGGAATTGGAATGACGCGAAGCGATCTTCGCAGTTCAGCTGAGATCGATAAGGGACATTGAATATGCGATCATTGGGCCAGTTTCTACTGGGTGAGTTGAATTGTAGCATTTTTCGAATTGGTGTCCGCCTTTTGCTTCATCGTGAAGAGTCGATGTTGTTGAGACAGTCATCTCCATCAACGGGGCGAACATTGCAAATGCTTTACTCAATTTCGATTCTTGCACCAAGGACTTTGACAAACTCTGCAATCCATGCAGGGTGAGCCGGCCAGGCTGGAGCGGTGACGAGGTTGCCATCGACGTGGGCGGCAGCGACGTCAATCTCTTTGTAGGTTCCGCCAGCGAGTGTCACTTCTGGTCCACAGGCTGGATAAGCTGTGCAGGTTCGTCCAGACAGTACGCCCGCTGCAGATAAAATTTGCAGCCCATGGCAAATCGCCGCAATCGGTTTGTTCGTCTCGGCAAAGTGTTGAACGATGCTCAACACCTTTTCATTGAGCCGTAAATACTCAGGTGCTCGACCACCGGGGACGACAAGTGCGTCGTAGTCGGCGGCGTTCACTTCGGAGAAAGTTGCATTGATTGTGAAATTGTGGCCCGGTTTTTCGCTGTAGGTTTGATCGCCTTCAAAGTCGTGAATCGCGGTGCGAACCTGCTCACCGGCCTGCTTCTCCGGGCAAACAGCATGGACGGTGTATCCCAGCATTTGCAGCATTTGGAACGGGACCATGATTTCGTAATCTTCAACGAAATCGCCAGCGAGTAATAGAATTTGCTTAGCCATATCAGGTCTTTTCGATCTCTTCTCTGAAAGCGTGAAGTTTTCAGTATCATAGCGCTCCCAAGATGGTCCGCAACATCCAGTCCAAATCATTTCTCATCTGGGAAACAGATCGTGAAGCGAACTCCAATGAAAGAGGCACTCCTGTGAGAGTTCAAGTCACCTGAAACGTGGGGAATCTGTTGATTGAGACTGTGATTATCAGGCGGTGGAATTGGAGGCCCTAATTCCAGAACCTCTTCGCGTCGCAGGTCTTCATTGGAAACAAGCCAGTCAAGCATTCGTTGATAGGACTGGGCATTCTTGAAAATTCCGCCATGATCGGCGTCTTTCCATGTTGTCTGAACAACATCGACTCCAAATCTGCGAGCGGAACTGACTGTCTCTTCCTGTTCCTTCCGCATGTAATCTTTCTCGCCCACAAAGTCCCAGACCGGAATTTTGGGGAAGTGGCGTAGTGACCACGGATGACACAGGCCTGCAATCACGACCGATTTTGAGAAAAGTTTCGGCTCATGGTACGGAAGTTCCCAAGCTGCTGATCCTCCCATACTGAATCCAATGACGGAACGCATCTTGGGATCAACTTGATACTGCCTGTCGATCTCGCGGACCAGCTCTCCGAGCATCTTCCAGTTCCAATTTTGAAATTGCCATCCCTCTTCTGAAGGTGGACAAATTGGGACAACGACGATTGCCGGTAAGTCCGTCAACCAACGCATTGAGTTCTTCAGCTTTTCCGGCTTCGGTGATCCACCCCCGTGCAAAAATAGAATCATTGGCCATTCACGTGCCGTGTCGTCTTTGTAACCTTTCGGAGTCGTCACGAAACATTGATACGTCAGCTTCGTGGTCAAGGTTTTCTCTAGAGTGATCTCTTGAGTCTCCTGAGCAAGCCCTCGTTGGCACACGACCAGCAGGAACGAAAGCAAGAACAATGTTTTCCCGAACCGTTTGAGCTTTCTGGGGAACGGTTGCATGTTGGGTTTTGTCATTTTTGTTCCTGGTGTGATGTTTGATTCTTTGGAAATATTCCGAGAAAGCTTAACGGATTTTGAAGGTTTCATCGTATCACACGTTACTGACGCAGAGCCAATCTTAATCATTGCGAACAGACTCATCGCGAGAACAGGCTCGTAGTGAACAGGCAAGAATATTGCGAAAGTAAGGTTCGCGAGCGAGGTCAGCGTTGAGGATGCTCTCGCAGGTTTCGATTCCCCCCCCCCCATAAAATTAAACGACCGATAGACCGATCTCGCATGCAAAGAGATTTCAAAATTGTCTCGGATTCAATCTGGACCGATCCCTGGTGGGGCTACGATCCTGAATCGGTCGGGGTCTGGGGAGAGATCTACCGGAGCTTTAATCTGTTCGAAGGGATGGCGTGGATGGTCTTTGCGGTGCTTGTGACGCGACGATATCTCCAACGAGGGAAGACTCGCTGGGAGATTGTGTATGCTGCGGCATTTCTGCTGTTCGGGCTGACAGACTTTCGTGAGGCGTATGTTCAGTCAGCTCCGCTCGTGCTGGTCAAAGGCGTCATTCTTGTCATACTCTTACAGTTGCGACGATATGTGATTCAGACCTATTCACCCACGAACAACTGGTATTAGAGCTGTTTGCTCTACCGTGTGCCCGTGAAGAGCGAGTTTCGTCAATCAAATTGCTGTTCGCCACGAGGCGGAACCTAAACACCAATTCAAAAGATGCTCAAATGACCTCTATGTTGAAATTCTTTCGATGGCAGAAGCCCTTCGCTTTCTTTCTCTTCGTCGGATGCTTCTCTCTCCAGATGACCACCAGTGTATTTTCTCAAGACGAAGTCCCCGAACGTCCACGACGAATTTATCTCGATGAGTTTCGTCCGACACCGGTTCTGAAAGTCAAGGAACACATTCTTGAGCAGGCAAAATTCCCTTGTGTGAACGTCCATTCCCATCCAGGAAGGCTTTCCGTTGAAGAGATCGACGAAATGGTGAAGACGATGGACGCTGCGAACATCGCTGTCAGTGTGAGCCTGGATGGCAAAGCGGGGCCGGAGTTTGCGGACCATTATCAGCTGCTTGCGAAACGGCATCCGAATCGATTCATTGTTTTTGTCCGCATGGATTACATCGGAGATGGAGCCCCGGATAAACCGGAGACTTGGGATGTCCACAAGCCGGGGTTTGGGGTGCGGATGGCGGACAAGCTGACCGAAGCAGTTCGACAGGGAGCACAGGGATTGAAGCTGCTGAAAACTCTTGGTCTCTACTTGAAAGACCTTGATGGGAACCTCATCAAGCCGGACGATCCTCGATTCGATCCGGTCTGGGAACGGGCAGCTGAGCTTAACATTCCGGTGTTGTGGCATTGTGCCGATCCCATTTCTTTTTTCAGCCCGACTGACGAGCGGAACGAACGCTGGGAAGAGTTGTATCGGCATCCCGAATGGAGTTTTTATGGCGAGCAGTTCCCGAGTCATCAGGAATTGATTGATGGCCGAAATCGAGTGATCGCCAAGCATCCAGAGACATCATTTATCTGTGCGCACATGGCAGACATCCCGGAAGACTTGACGAAGTTGGGGACGTATCTGGATCGATATCCTAACATGAATGTCGAAATCTCAGCTCGCGTTGCAGAGCTGGGCCGGCAACCTTACACCGCTCGGAAATTCTTCCTCAAATACCCTGATCGAATTCTCTTCGGGACCGATGGCGTCCCTCCGATGTCTGAATTGATTCCCCATTTTCGTTTTCTGGAAACCTTCGACGAAAACTTTCCGTATGAAGACAACCCATTTCCACCGCAAGGTCTTTGGAACATTTATGGCATCGGATTACCTGATGAAGTTCTAAAAAAGATCTATCATGAAAACGCTGAACGACTGATCCCAGGTGTGAAGGAAGCGATGAACCCCTGACATAGCACAGCCTGTGGGCTGCAGCCAAAGAGAGGCGATGTTCGCGTTCTGTCTCGTAACGGACAATCTCGCGATGGAACGGCAGCAAGAAACAGAATTGAAATTCAGGGACAGAACTGTCGTACAGTTTTTCGTAAACCAATCTGGTTTCGCCGGGGACTTCAAGTAGCTGACGTAGTGATCGATCTGTCAAAACTGTTCGCTTCTTCGACTTCACGACCGATGATTCTGAGTACCAGCCACTGCACAATGATTGCTGCGATGATGGAAATGTACGGGGAAATTCCCAATGCGATGGGTACGTAACCGAGGCAAATTGCAATCGTTGCCACGGTGAGAGAATATGGAAGTTGCGTACGGACATGTGAAAGGTGATCGCATCCGGTTGCTGCAGATGAAAGGACGGTCGTATCTGAAATAGGCGAACAGTGGTCACCGAAAATTGCACCACCAAGAATCGAGCCAATCGTTGCCAGCATCAGCGGGTGATTGCCAATTTCTTCAAACGGAATCGAAAGACCAAGCAGGAGTTGAAGTTCAATCGAAACCGCCAACGGAATCAACAGTCCCATTGTTCCATATGATGTTCCCGTGGCGAATGAAACGGCAGCTGCCAGAAGAAATGTGATCAATGGAAGCCAGCGTGGAGAAAGATGATCGCCGAGAGAGTCGACCAGATAGCCGGCGGTGTTGAGGTGTTCTGGATTGCAAACGGTTCCGATCGACCAGGCGAGTACCAGGACGACAACTGCTGGCAACATTTGCTGCATGCCATCAATTCCCATCTTCATCGTCTCCCCAAGTGAGCACGATCGAGAAATGACCACACTGAGAATCGCAGCGAAGACGGCCCCCGTCGAAGCAAGTAAAAGAGCGCGGCTGGATTCTTCGAAATCATGATAGAGTGCGATTCCCAGGCAGACACATAGCGTCACAAGCGGGATTAGAGCATGACGAATCATCGGCTTCGAACCATCTGTGAAATCTCCCTTCACAGAAGAAGTCGATTCATCATTGTCGTGTTGTCGGTCTTGCTCCGCTTTCAGCATTGGCCCAAAGTCGCGTCCCGTCCAGGCAATTTGCCCGACGAAGATCAGTGTCAGCAACGGGTACAGCCGATAGGGAATCGTCGCGATGAACGTTTGATAAATCTCACCCGTCGAGAGTCCCAGACTCTCATAGGCGGTGCGCATATATCCAAGTTCAACACCGACCCAGGTCGAAACCAGTGCCAGCCCCGCGACCGGAGCAGCTGTCGAATCGACGAGAAAGGCCAGCTTTTCACGAGAGATTTTCAATCGATCCATCATCGACCGCATCGTGCTGCCGACTAACAGCGTGTTGCCATAATCATCGAAGAAAATCATCAAGCCAAGCAGCCAGGTCATGAGTTGCCCATGCCGGCGATTTCTCACATAAACTGTCAGTCTCTCAACCAGTGCTTGCGTCCCACCGCTACCGGACATGATCCCGATCATGGCTCCCAGAAACATCGTGAACAGAATGATCTGCATGTTCCCGCGGCTTGCTAAGTTCGAAAGAATGAGCGGATCGATGACCTGAATCATGCCTGAAAATGGATTGGTGGCGAGCAGCATCATGCCAGCGAGTGAAGCGAGAAACAGTGCGCCAATCACTTCCTGCCACCAGATTGCCAGGATGATGGCAACAAGGGGAGGAATCAGACTGACCCAACCGGGACGAGTTTGGACGGGCGAAATGATAGCCGTAGCCTGTTCATTCGTTGCCACTGAAATACTGGAACCGGTGAGAACGAGTCGCTGATCTTTTTCAGGATTGCTTCGGACTTCCAGAACTCCAGCTTCAAACTCCGGTAGCGGAAGCTCACTTCCTCCCTCGGTCAGTTGAACTCCGTTGACCACAGCCTGTCGGTTGAATGCTGTGTCGATTTCACCATCTTTAGTCAAAGCAACGATCCGTAGACGCGGAATCGGAAGACCATTCAATTGAACCTTTGGTGATTCAACTCGAAACCGAGGGCTTTTGTTTGCGTCAGCTGCAAAGGTTGTTTGAGTTGAAAACAACGACAAAAAGAAGAGTGACAATAGAACGACTTGTGAGATCAGAATTGCTAAATTTCGTCGTTCATGAAGTTGGTGCATCAGTGATCCATATAGCAGCTGAGGCTTCGGCGTAGCTGGACTGCGAAGCCACGCGAATCGATCCGTACGATTTATACTGCAATCAGCCAGGCTACAACAACGCCATCTCTGTTGAGAAATTCATCTCTGTGCAGTCTCTCATCTGACTCCGATTCAACTCTCGTCTCTATGCACCTCAGACTTGCGAGCGTCTCGCGGTCGCAATAAAACAATCTGTTCTTCATACTGAATCGTGTCAAATCAAATGACTCCCATTCCAATTGATTCATAGCAGGTCATCAATGCCGTCCATTCTCCCCATGCGGAATTTTGTCGTCCCGGTTCTGTTTTCGTTCTTGGCGCTGAACAGTGCTTTCGTGGTCGCTCAGCCAGATGAAGCGTCAAACCCTCTGAAAGATTCGTTAACCAGCTTGGTGGAATCGTTTGAAGGTGAGGCTGGAGTTGCTGTCAAACATATTCCAAGTGGTGAGACGGTTCTCATCAATGCCGATGAAGCCATGCCAACAGCGAGCTTGATTAAAATTTCAGTCATGATCGAAGCCTACAGGCAAGTTGAGGCAGGGAAGCTTGACCTCGCAGCGCTGATTACACTGAAAAAGGAAGACAAGGTTCCTGGCTCAGGAGTCTTGACGACTCACTTCAGCCCCGGAATGCAACTTTCTCTGCGAGATGCGATTCGGCTCATGATGGCCTATTCCGACAACACAGCCACAAATTTGGTCATTGATCAGGTCGGGCTCAAGTCCGTTTCAGACACGATGGAAGAGCTTGGCTTTCCCGAAACGAAAATCCATTCGAAGGTCTATCGCGGATCAACGACAACCATCTTCCCTGAACGTAGCAAGAAATATGGATTGGGAAGCACAACAGCTCGTGAAACGATGAACATTCTGGAGAAGCTCAGTCAGTCAGAGTTCACAAACGAGAAATTCAACAAGGAAATGTTGGAGCACATGCGGAAGTGCATTAACCGGGATCGCATCCCTCCTTTTCTTCCAAGGAGGACAGTCGTTGCGCAGAAGACCGGATCGATCAGCACCGCGAGAACGGTCGCTGGAATTATTGAATCGCCGAGCGGTCCGATTATTGTCGTCGTCCTCACCGCCAAAGGGAATCGTGACGCCTGGTCCACTGGAAAAACAACCGACATGTTGATGGCAAGCATCTCCAAGCGGGCCTTCGACTATTTCAATAAAGACTTGATTCCTGACGAAACAGCACCACAAGAACTTCGTGAAGGAGCAACGGGTTGGCTCGTTGAAGCACTCCAAAGAACGTTGAACGACCGGATGGTTCCTTCTCCGGATTTAGCAGTCGATGGCGATTTTGGTCCATCGACCAAGTCAGCCGTGATGGACTTTCAATCATCAAAAGATCTGCAAGCAAGCGGAGTCGCGGATGCCGCAGTTTGGAAAGCACTTGGACCGCTCATCACCAGCGATCTCGTCATCACAAATCCAGACGACTTCGATATGAAGCTGAGCAAGAAGTCAGAATCGGATTCGCTGGAGGGAATCCCATTTGTCACCTGCAAAGCCTGGATCGTAGGTGACCCCGATTCAGGAAAAACCATTGGCAGTGCGAATCCAACAAGGCGACTCGAAAACGCAAGCACCACCAAATTAATGACCGCTTACATCACGATTCAGCAAGTCCGGAAAGACCCGGCGCTTCTCGATGAAATCGTGACAGTCACCAGCCGCGCAGCCAACACTCCTGGTTCAACTGCCAAAGTACAGACCGGTGAGAAACTCACAGTTCATGATCTACTTTACGGGCTCTTATTGCCGTCTGGAAATGACGCTTCCGTTGTTCTTGCAGAACATTTAGGGAACCGTTTTGAGGCTCCGGAAGAGAATGCCGAGACTGAAGACCCACTTGTGAAATTTGTTGCCGAGATGAATCGCGTCGCGAAAAAACTGGGAATGGAAAATACTCAATTTCGCAATCCACATGGGCTCTCACACAAAGAGCATAAGACGACTGTTCAAGATTTGTTTCGCCTTGCATCCGCCATCGCTGATGATGGGATGCTTCTTCCGTATGTGCAAACACGAAAGCACATCGGACGACTCGAGGGAGCCAGTGGATACGTTCGTTATGAACTCTGGACGAATTCAAACCGGTTGCTCAACATTGACGGATACCTCGGAATGAAAACCGGAACCACTCGCCCAGCCGGAGCCTGCCTCGTTTCATTCGGCGAGCGAGACAATCAAAAGCTGATCACCGTCGTCCTCGGAGCCACCTCTTCGGATGCACGTTATACCGACACTCGGAACCTGTTCCGCTGGGCCTGGAATGAACTTGCGAAGTGATAAAGCCAGCTTCGATCTAGACTGATCCCACACGGCTCAGGGCAAATTCGATGTTGGTCTTGTACGTTCTGCCTCATCGTGAGCAATCTATGAACTCATGAAGGTGACCTTCACGGAAAGACGTTCATTGAAGATGCTCTCAAATGCAAGCGGTTTAAATCCGTTCGTAAACGGTCTCGACCGCTTTCGCTTCTTGACCATTTGGAGTGACGTTGTATGCGGTAATTGTGACATGATCGTTATCGATGATCTCGTATACAGTTTTCCATCCCCAAGGTGGATGCTTCGGATCGACGTGGTAAATTCCGAAGACTGAAAATCCGTATTCGGTCGCTTCACCCTCGGATCGCATGATTCCGTAGTTCATGTGAAAAGTGTCTAACCAAGCGGATTCAAATTTATTCGAAGCGTTATTGAAGACGAGAGTCTCTTCGCCGGATCTCGGATTTTTTTCGATCTCTCCAATGTATGTATGGCGCACGAACGGACCGCCGTAAATAAGCTCAAATTTTCCTTCGACCGCTGATTCATCCGCCAACTCGTCCGGTTCAAACCAAGTCTTGCAAGTCCCTCTCCAGGAGCCGACCAGCACAGCGAAAACGTCTTCTGGTTTTTTGTTCATCGGGTTTTTCTCTGGCTTTTGATTCGATTTTATATTGCTGTTTCATAGTAACGTGAAACTGAAGAGGACAACAAACCGGCTGAGCAGTTTGCATTACTGTGTACGCGCGAAGAACGCGTTTCGCCAGTAAAATTGCTGTTCGCCACGAGGCAGAACCCGAACCCCAATTCACAGAATGCTATGAGACTCCGCTTCGATAATTGAATCCTCACTGAGAACGAACCAGTGAGCAAAACTTACCACTGAATCTTGTCAATCACGCTGGGAGGCAATCAATCATTGATCATTCCTTTCTCAAAAGAATTGAAACGAACTGAATTCTTCATGTTGAACTCATCAGTGAAGAACAACTACAGTCCGTTTGACTCGTTTTTATAGAACCAGTCCGAAAACCTCTGGAATAGCCGATCCGCTTGTCTCAACGTTTGAGAGAGCAATATCAGGTTTCAGGACCAGTTCTAAACATTTGAGGAAGGAAAATCAGATGGCGAAGAAGAAAGCTGCTGTCAAGAAGAGCCCATCGTTGACGGAGATTTACGACACGGTCGCTGGAAAGGCTGATACAGCGAAGTTGCAAATCAACGCCGCCGAAACAAAAAGAGTGCTTGCCTGTTTCTTCGATGCTCTCGAAGATTACTCCGCAGCCGATGCAATGGACATTATCGCAAAGGGTCTGAAGGCTGCTCAAAAGCGCCGCCGATAAGAACAAGATCGTAGAGCTGTTCTTCAACGCAGAAGCTTCTGCTTCTTAAGTAAATTTGCGAATTCGGGGGGCTTCCCATAATGGGACTGCCCCCCATTTTCGTTTCAGGCCAAGTGTCTGGCGAAGCTTTCAGCCACGTTTGGTGAAGTTCTCGACCACTTCTATTGTGCAGGTTTTCCCTTGCGTGCGACGCCAGTTTCGGTCGCAACGAGAGCAACTTGCTCAGCGACGGCTGTCGCCACGCGACGATCAAATACAGACGGGATCACATAGTCTGGATGAACTTCGTCATCTGCAATCACACCTGCGATGGCGTCGGCTGCTGCGATCTTGATTTCTGCGTTGATGTCTCTGGCTCGAACATCCAGAAGACCGCGGAACAGTCCGGGGAAGCAGAGAACGTTGTTGATTTGGTTGGGATAGTCTGAACGCCCCGTTGCCATCACCTTGACGTTCTCAGTGGCATCTTCTGGTAGAATTTCAGGATCAGGATTCGCGAGCGCGAAGACAATCGCGTCGTTCGACATCTTAGCGACATCTTCCTTTTTCAACGCACCAGCAACCGAGACTCCGACGAACAGGTCAATCCCGGAAATGACTTCGGACAACGTTCCGGTCTGGTTTTCCGGGTTGGTATTTTGAGCAATCCAGGCTTTCAGCGTGTTCGAATCGTTCGTGCGTTCTTTGGAGATCGCTCCTTTACTGTCACAAACGATCATCTTGTTCACTCCGACAGAGTGAAGTAATTTCGCAATCGCCACCCCAGCCGAGCCGGCCCCGTTGATCAGGACATTCAGCTCTGAAATTTCTTTGTCGACCACTTTCAGTGCATTCTTTAATGCTGCCAATACAACGATAGCGGTCCCGTGTTGATCGTCATGAAATACGGGAATTTCAAGTTCTTTTCTGAGTCGATCTTCGATTTCAACACATCGCGGTGAAGAGATATCTTCAAGGTTGATGCCACCAAATGTCGGAGCAAGATATTTGACAGTATTGATGATCTCTTCAACGTCTTGCGTTTCCAGACAAATCGGAAACGCATCAACGCCTCCGAACTCCTTGAAGAGAAGTGCCTTTCCTTCCATCACCGGCATTGCGGCTCGGGGACCAATGTTTCCAAGCCCCAGGACAGCGGTCCCATCGCTAACTACTGCGACGGTGTTTCGACGAATTGTCAGATTGAACGACGCATCGGGATCCTCAGCGATTGCCTGACAAACCCGGGCAACTCCCGGCGTGTAGGCCATTGAAAGATCGTCGCGTGTTTTGACGGGAACTCGCGAGATGACTTCAATCTTCCCTCCCAGATGCATGAGAAATGTTCGGTCCGAAACATTTGAAATTTCGACTCCCTCGAGTGAACGAACTTTCTCGACAATTTTCTCACCATGCTCGACATCCGTTGCCTGAACTGTGAGGTCGCGGATGATGGCCCCGTCGAGGCTACTGACGATATCGATCGCTCCGATCGAGCCTCCTGCATCTCCAATCGCAGACGTAATCTTCCCAAGTCCGCCAGGTAAGTCGCCATAACGAAGACGAATCGTGATACTGTATGCTGGGCTGTAGTGACTCATTGATCGACCATTTCAGAAAAGTGACAATCCGTTTCTGAAAGTTTAGGGGGAAACAATTTGAAAGGAAACGAGCGAGCATAAAATCATTGTGGAACTACGAATGAATTTTTTTCGATGCGGTGCAAAACCACAGGGCGATCTGCAACAATCCCAAAGCTGAAGAGAATTAAGAACACCACCTTCGTTTGAGTTGAGCGATGTTAAAACAGATTCTTGTAATTCTATGCGTTGCAACCTGCCTGCAGGTTGCACAAGCTGACGAGCGACCGAACGTGCTCGTGATTCTCGTTGATGACCTGGGCTATGGGGATTTGAGTTCCTATGGGGCTCAGGACCTGAAGTCGCCGCACGTAGATCAGCTTCTTGCTGAAGGGATGACCTTCACCGAATTTTACGCCAATTGCCCGGTTTGCTCGCCAACGCGTGCAGCTCTCTTGAGTGGTCGATATCAAGATATGGTCGGCGTTCCCGGTGTGATTCGGACGCATCCAGAAAATAGCTGGGGGAACCTTGTTGACGATGCGGTTCTTCTTCCATCTGTTTTAAAGAAGAACGGGTACAACACAGCGTGTGTCGGGAAATGGCATTTGGGTTTGGAATCGCCTGACCGTCCGACAGATCGCGGCTTTGATTTCTTCAAGGGGTATCTTGGAGACATGATGGACGATTACTACAACCACCGTCGTCATGGAATCAACTACATGCGACAGGGGACGGAAGAAATCGATCCAGAAGGGCACGCGACCGATCTCTTTACAGACTGGTCCTGTGAATACATACGCGAACAGAAAGACGACTCCGAGCCATTCTTTTTATATCTCGCTTACAATGCCCCACATACTCCGATTCAGCCGCCGGAGGAGTGGTTTCAAAAGGTTAAAGCTCGCGAACAGGGGATTTCTGACAAACGTGCGAAACTGGTCGCCCTCATCGAACATCTGGACGAGGGCATCGGGAAAGTGTTGGTCTGCCTGAAAGAAACAGGACAAGCTGAGAACACGATCGTGGTCTTCACCTCCGACAATGGCGGGCAAATTAATGTCGGAGCCAACAACGGCCCACTTCGAGACGGAAAGCAGAGTATGTACGAAGGGGGTTTGAAGGTTCCTTGCGGAGTCCGCTGGCCAGGAAAGATTCAACCGGGAACCAAAAGTAAGTTCCGAGGATTGACAATGGACATTTTTCCGACAGTATGCGAAGCAGCCGGTGTAGAACTTGACAAAAACTTGAACCTCGACAGCAAGAGCTTTCTGCCGACCTGCCTGGGGAAAGAGCAGGAAGAATTGCGAGATTTGTGGTTCTTTCGTCGTCGCGAAGGTGGGGCTCGTTACGCCGGAAAAACAATCGAGGCTGTCCGCCGCGGAGATTGGAAACTTCTCCAGAACAGCCCGTTCGAGCCGCTGGAACTCTACAACCTTAAAAACGATCCGCTAGAGAAGAATGATCTCTCAAAGAAAGCTCCCAAAATTTTTAATGAACTGAGTGCAGCCCTGAGAGCAGAGATTCAACGGTACGGAACAGTTCCGTGGCAATAACGCGAGGAGACAACAAGCTAAGATAAACACGATCAGAACTGCGCGACTTGGAACAATCACACTCCGCCTCTGAGTCCTCCAGAGAAGACTTGAAACACAACTCGTTGAGTTTTACATAGAGCAAAGCCAATATCCGTCTATATGTTCTGCCTCGTGGCGAACATTAGCATTCTGTGAGGTTACGAGAGTGGCCATCACAGACGCGACAATTATTGGAAATTCTCTAACAAGGAAAAGACAATGGCTCGCCTCCCACTTCACGGAACTCGGATCCTCTGTTTTGTCGGTGACATTTACGAAGATCTTGAACTGTGGTACCCGAAGCTACGACTGGAAGAAGCTGGCGCACATGTCACTATCGCTGGTCAGAAAGAAGGCGTCGTGTACGCTGGGAAGAATGGGTATCCGTGTGAGTCTGAAGCTCGGATTGATGACATGGAAATCGATGATTTTCACGGGGTGATTTGTCCCGGTGGGTTTATGCCGGACAAACTGCGACGAGACCCGAAAGTGCTCAGCCTGATCCACGGGTTTCATACGCAACAAAAATTGATCGCAGCGATTTGTCACGGCGGATGGATGCCGATCTCCGCGAAAGTTTATCAAGGCGTTCGTGTGACTGGATCGCCCGGAATCAAAGACGATCTCGTGAACGCCGGCGCGATTTGGGAAGATGCCCCCGTTGTTGTTGATCGACACTTCATCAGCAGCCGCAAGCCAGGCGACTTACCAGATTTTTGCCGAGCAATGATCGAATTCCTGCAAGACCAAAGCCTGTAACAGGAGTTCAAGCATCTACTTTCGGAATTAGATCGACACAAATTCGGAAAGCGTGTAGGAGCGTGTAGGTCTGTCAACTTGCACAATTAACGTCGAAGAAAATCAACTCTGCGAATGCGAACGAGAAGAGGATAGGAATGACTGCAAAGATCAGCGAGTTGATCGTTGAAGCGAACGAAGGTGTGACAACGCTCCGGCTGAACCGCCCGCAACGACGTCACGCATTGTCGCTGTCGCTGTTACAAGAGCTTGAAGAATCGCTCCAGAAGATTGCACAAGATCATTCAGTTCGAGTCGTGGTGATTGCTTCGGACGGACCGGTCTTTTCATCAGGGCATGACTTGGGAGAGATGCAAGGTTGCTCAGAAGAGGAGTATCAAAAACTGTTTTCCACCTGTGCTCGCGTGATGCAACTCGTGCGAAATCTTCCACAACCGGTCATCGCTCGTGTCCAAGGGTTTGCCACAGCTGCGGGGTGTCAACTGGTTGCTGCTTGCGATCTTGCCGTCGCAAGTGACCAGGCACAGTTTGCAACACCAGGAGTGAAGATTGGACTCTTCTGCACAACGCCAATGGTCCCGTTGGTTCGCAACGTTGCTCCGAAAATCGCGATGGAAATGCTCTTAACCGGCAAGCCGATCTCGGCAGAGAAAGCACTCGCTGCTGGATTGGTGAATGCCGTTGTCCCTGTCGATCAACTGGATGATGCGGTCAAAGAATATACGTCAGCGATTGTTGCTTCGAGTCGCCAAACTTTGGCAATCGGGAAACAGGAATTCTATGCTCAACTGAACATGGATGAATCGCACGCATACGATCAGGCAGTCAACGTCATGACCAAAAACGTTTTACAGCACGATGCACAAGAAGGAATGTCCGCCTTTCTGGAGAAGAGAACGCCCCAGTGGGAAGAGTAAAAGTCGTCGGAGACTTCAGGTCTCCGGCGTCAATTGAAGAAAAAACGCTTTCTCATAACCACTCAAGCTTCGTCACTCGACCAGCTTCCACCCATTCCGTGACAATCAAATTTCCGTCCTCGTCAAAGCAGGCATCGTGAGGGTGGACGAATTTCCCAGGCTTCCATTTGTCAGGTTGCTTTCGAACCTGCATGCCATCGAGGACGTATTCAGTCCATTCAGGATCTCCTCCTAAATTGGCGAGAAGGTTGTTTTCCGTATCAAAGAGCAAGACTTTGGAGTGCAGGTCCGGGACAACCATGAACTCTTCCCAAGTATCGATATCTGCCGGGAAGCTGAGACCATCCATGTTCTTGACGGCCACATCGTGCCCCGCTTCGTCTTTCAATGTTGTGGTTTCCCCAGATTTTTCAGAGTCACGAACACCTTGAAGAATCTCGACAGGTTGCCCATCGAGTGAAAAGTATTGCAGCCGCGCATTGGCCCGGTCGGCAACGACGAGCATCTCTTCACGTCCCGGGCGAGCATCCAGCCACAGACCATGGGGTGTTTTGAGTTTCCCGGCTTGTGCACCATTTCCTCCCCAGGAGCGTATCCATTTTCCATCACTGTTGTACTGATGGATCAGATGCGAACCGTACCCATCTCCGACATAGAGGTCGCCCGTTGGTCCAAAACAAACGTTTGTGGGGCGAAAACCTTCGAGGCTGGAATAGAGATGAGCGTCACGCGGGTAGCGTTTCTTCCAGACCCATTCTCCCTGTCGATCGCACTTGATGACCTGTCGATTGTAAATGTCCGACAAGTACAAATACTCCTCTCCGTTCTCCCTGCGAATATCGATCCCATGACCGCCTCCGGCAAATTCTTTTCCGAAGGAACGGACAAATGTTCCTTCGGGATCAAAAACAACGACGGTATCGCAGGGACTCTTCACATCACCCTGATGAGTGATGTAGACAAATCCTTCCCGATCAATGGCAACGCCATGTGTATTTCTCCAGGAGATGTGCTTTGGGACGCTTCCCCAGTTGTGATGGCATTCGAACTGGAAGTCTCCTTCGCCGATCACCGGGCGCTTTACGCCAGCTTTATCTTCAGCTCCAAGAATCGCAGGAGCCACCCCACCAGTGAAGAGTGAGGCCGTCATCGTTTGCAGAAATGTGCGTCGAGTCGCCATGAGCAAATCCAATATTGGTCTTCACATCCTTCCTCGCAGCGAGCAGGTTCTGAAGTCGCGAAGGTGCTCGATGCACTCCTGATTAAACAGGACAAAGATGCTGAGTCCAATGTAATTCAATCGGTCGCAAAATTCATCACGCTGACCGACGAAGGTCCGGCCGTTCAATCGGCGTACGACGTTGAACATCTTCTTCACGACACCGTGTGACATTCGCGCCGAGGAAGTTCAATTTGGTTTCCAGAGCTTCATAGCCACGGTCGAGGTGGTAAATACGATGGATGACCGTTTCGTCTCGGGCCGCTAAAGCTGCTAAGACAAGTGCAGCACTCGCACGTAAATCACTCGCCATCACATGTGCTCCCTGAAGCTGAGCAACACCTGTGATGAAAGCACGATCTCCCTGTTGACGAATTTTTGCATTCATCCGGTTCAGCTCGGCGCAGTGCATGAACCGATCTGGAAAAACCTGGTCTCGGATCACGCTGCGCCCGGGAAGGGTGCACAGAAGGGCTGTCAGTTGAGCTTGAATATCGGTCGGAATTCCGGGGTAGGGCAGGGCGGTGATGTTCACTGGCGCGAGTTCCCGTTCGCAAGCGATCTCTAGTTGAGAGAGACCCGATTCGTAAATCGAAACTCCCATCTCCTGCAAGACTGCCGTCACTGCTGACAAGTGCTGAGGATTGACGTTTTGAATTGTGAGTTGACCACGAGTTAAGGCACTGGCAATCATCAGGGTTGCCGCCTCGATTCGATCCGGAATGACAGCCTGCGTCGTCGGGGTTAACTTCGAGACACCTTCAACTTCAAGAGTTGGTGTCCCTTGCCCAGTGATCTTGGCGCCCATTTCATTGAGCAGGTCCGCCAGGGCGACAACTTCGGGCTCCATGGCTGCTGAAGTGAGTCTCGATTTTCCTTGTGCAAGAACAGCAGCTGTGAGCAGGTTGCATGTCCCGGTCACAGTGCTTCCATTCGGCCCGGCGAGATCAATCTCGGCTCCACGAAGCTGCGTTGCCTGAACAATGATATCCCCCTGATGAATGTCGACCTGCGCGCCCAATGCAGCGAAGCCACGGAGGTGGATATCAATCGGTCGATGTCCAATGTTGCATCCACCGGGGAGGGAGACACGAGCATGCCCGCGTCGCGCCAGTAGAGGTCCCATGACACAGACGCTGGCCCGCATTTTTCGGACAAGTTCGTAGTCGGCTTCTGAATGAGATTCGTCAACCACTTCGAGTGAGAGGCTCCCGCTTCCGTGTCTCGAAATCTCACATCCCAGAGAAGTCAGCAGAGAAGAAAGAGTACGCACGTCGACGAGATCAGGGACGTTGTTGAGAATTGTTTTCCCGTCAGTCAGCAACGCAGCTGCCATCATCGGCAAGGCCGCATTCTTCGATCCACTCACAGCAACCGTGCCGCACAGCGAATTTCCGCCCTGAATTTTGAAAACGTCCATGTTTTATGAATCAGTATGTTGTTTTGCTGTGAAGCGGCGAATCGCCAATCCCTGAAGGACTTTATCTCTCGGGTGAATTTCCTTGCCAGCATCCTAGCACGACTCTTGGCTGTGCGGACAGATCATCTTCACTGCGGACATCAGAATACCCTCGCTCACGCATGAGCTGACATGCGGCCTCTGCCTGTTCAGGACTGAGCTCAAACATCAGCCAGCCGCCCGTTTTCAGGTAATCCGGCGATTGGTCAACCAGCAGCCGGATAATGTCGAAGCCGTCTTCGCCGCCGTCGAGTGCTTCGTGTGGCTCGTGGCTGCGAACATCCGCGTCGAGAGTTAAAATCTCCGCTTTGGGAATATAAGGCGGATTACTCACCACGATGTCAAACTGATTTTGAGGTTCAATCGGCTCAAAGAGGTCGCCTCGGAGGAGGTTGACCCGATCAGTCAGTGCATGCTTTTCGATGTTTCGCTGAGCAACAGAAAATGGCGCCGGATTCTTTTCAACCGTCGTGACGGAGACTGTCGAATGGTTCTTCGCAATGGCAATCGGAACGCAACCTGTCCCGGTACAGAGTTCAAGAATCTGCGGAGTCGTCAACGGCTTGAGTAGGTCGAGCGCGAGCGAGACCAGCGTTTCGGTATCGGGGCGAGGAATGAAGACATCAGGAGCGACTTCAAACTCGAGGCTGAAAAATTCACGATGGCCGACCAGGTATGCGACTGGTTCGGCAGCTGCTCTACGTTTGACTAACGACCGCATGAGTGTTCGTTCGTTCTCAGAAAGCGGTTGGTCGTACTGCGTGTAGAGTTGAATTCGTTGACATCTGCGAGCGTGTGCCAGCAGTATTTCGGCATCCAGGCGAGGGGTCTCGCAATTGTTTTCCTTCAAATAGCCGATTGTCCAATCGAGTACTCGACGCACTGTCCACGGATCGTCAGTCGTTATTTGTTCAGCCGCCACATTCTTGTCCTCCCTGAACGAACTTCATGAGCAACTCTTGCAATGACCTGTCAGTGGCATCCTGCACAGAGGTGAAATGTTATTCGAAATCAAAGTACTTTACGTTTAAGTTTTTCCTGACGGTCAAACTCGAGCATGGCATTCACCATTTCATCCAGGTTACCCTGAAGAATCTGATCGAGCTTGTAGATCGTTAATCCGATGCGGTGGTCGGTCACTCGCCCATCGGGGTAGTTGTAAGTTCGGATTCGTGAGCTTCTGTCTCCGCTTCCAATTAGCGTTCGACGTTCTTCAGCTCGTTCTTCGTTCGCCTGGCGCTCTTTTTCTTCGAGAATCCGACTGCGCAAAACACGCATCGCACTCGCTTTGTTTTTGTGCTGGCTTTTCTCGTCCTGACACTTTACGACAACGCCGGTCGGAATGTGTGTGATGCGGACAGCACTTTCCGTTTTATTCACTTTCTGTCCCCCAGGACCACCAGCCCGCATGGTGTCGATCTGAAGGTCTTCGTCGCGGATTTCAAGCTCCACTGCGGAGACTTCTGGCATCACAGCGACTGTTGCAGCACTGGTGTGGATACGACCCTGAGTTTCTGTTTCCGGAACACGCTGAACTCGGTGACCACCACTTTCGAATTGTAGCTGATGGAACGCACCTTCTCCTGTCACGGAGAATACGATTTCTTTATACCCGCCGATATCTGACCGAGAGACATCCATCAACTCGATTTTCCAGCCCTGGATCTCTGCATAGCGCGAATACATGTCGAACAGATTACCCGCGAACAGAGCGGCTTCGTCGCCGCCCGCTCCTGCGCGGATTTCCATAATCAACCCCCCACGGGTGATTGAATCTCCTGCGACGACGATTTCTTCAAGCTCTTCTTCGAGTTTCGTGAGATGACTTTGTAACTCGTCAAGTTCTGACTGAGCGTATTCTCGAGATTCTGCGTCATCTTCAGCTTCGAGCATTTCCTTGGCAGCCTCGATGTTTTCGACGAGACTCCGGTGCTGTAAAACCGCATCCGCAACCTTTTTGAGGCCGCCATATTCTCTTTGAACCTCCACCATGACAGTTGGGTTCGACAGGACAGCAGGATCCATGAGCTGTTGCTCCAGCTCAAGATAGCGTGCCAGTTTCGTTTCCAGACTTGGATACATGTTATCGTTCCTGATTTCGTGCAGAGTTGCGAGGGAGCTTGAAGGAAGTTGGCAGGCTTCAAGATGAACTCAGCTAGAGGAACGGACTTTCGAAGATAGGAAGAAACATGAGTCAGCAGATCCAAATGTGGATTCAGAGAGTTAGCAATCAAAGACGAAGGCGAGATAAAACGACAGGACGCACTCAAGCCGAGGAGTGCGTCCTGTGAAGTAATCAATGACGAAAATGTTACTCGCCGTCTTTTTTGCCCCAGCCGTATTTCTTTTGGAACTTTTCGACGCGACCAGCTGAATCGACGTACTTCATCTTTCCGGTGTAGAAAGGATGTGATACCGAACTGATATCAACTGTCACGAGTGGGTACTCTTCGCCGTCTTCCCACTTGATTGTTTCCTTTGACGTCATCGTTGAGCGTGTCAGAAACTTGTAGTCTGCACCGATGTCGTGAAACACAACCGGGTGATAGTCAGGATGGATGCCGTCTTTCATTGTTTTACCGTCAATTCTTTTTAAGTTGGAACCTTGAGTGCTGACCAAGGTCATATCATGCCTCGAAATAGATTGATCGTCCAAACAGGTGAACGATCAACTCTCAATTCGGCACGGACAATCTCATTTCGATGAAAATCTCGAAGCGAGGAGGATAACGGATTCCAAAACGATCGGCAATCATTATTCAATGAAAATGGAATCTCCGCAACTCGTTCAAGTCCAACGAGTTACTGCGAAAGTGAAACATTACGGTGCGAGAATTACAGCTCGTAAGGTTTTTCATCCTTCATGTTCGCTCCAAAGACTGCTCGAATCTGCTCTTCCGCCGCTTCGACTGTGGCTTTTTCTCCTGTCAGCTTCAGGAAGTAACTTCCTGTTCGGCCTTCAGGCGCAGCCAGCATGACGTTGATAACGCGATAGTTTTCGACAGCTTCACTTTTCCGTTGGAACGGAGGGCCGATTGAACGGTTATATGTTCCGGTCAAGTCAACGAGAATGTATTTCCCGTGCTTCGACTCACCCTGAGTCATTTTGATTTGCCGGCCTTCTTGACGGAACTGGCCGATCCAGCGTTGAATGTTTTGAGCGGCGCTTCCACCAAAAGGTCCAGAAATGACTAACTCAGCAGGCTCTCCCCCTTCTTTCGCAGCGGGGACAACAAATTGAGCCAGTCGCAAGTTGTTGGAAGGTTGCTGCTGTTTCCAGGTTTTGGGGATGGCGAGAGTCAGGTCAGACGCTTTGACTTCGACGGTTTCAACTGTCTTCGCTTCCTTGGCTGCATCTTCAGCAAAGGTGGGGAACGAGAGCCCCAAGGTTAAAGCGAGACTCATAAATGGTATCAGCTGATTTGAAAATGACATTCTTAACCTCGAAAGGGTTCTGGTTGAAAATAGCCCAGAAGTTGAATTGACCCACAACCTGTATTGTGCGGAAGAGGGCGGCCGTTTTCAATCGTAGGGCGTTGTGGATGGAATGGAAACGGCTTCAAGAGTTCTTTGAAGTGAAATGTCTGAACGTAACTTGAGTGTCTCAATGCCGGCAGCCTGCTGAGCAAGCTTTTGAAGTGAGACTTCGAGAACTGGGTGCACGAATTCCGGAGCGACTTCCGCAAATGGAATCGATAGAAAAGCCCGCTCGGAGATTTCTGGATCAGGAATCACAAGATCTTCCGAAGCGAATGTCAGTGCACCGTACAAACCAATGTCGAGGTCAATCGTCCGAGGCCCATTTTTGTTCGCGGGGTCACGCACTCGCCCCAGTTTTTCTTCAAGAGACCGGAGCACATCAAATTTGAGTGGACGCGCAGCGAGTGCTGTTTTGACGAGAATCGCGGCGTTGCAGAATGGAGCTTGATCGAGAAAACCGAGAGGGGCAGATTCGTAGACTGAGGAAACTTTCAAGACTGTCAGTCTCAGATTTTGAGCAATAAAGCGAACAGCTGCGGGGAGATTTTTTTCGGGATCGATATTCGAACCCAGGGCGATAATCACAGACGTTGCAACTTGTTCAGCCATGTTCTCGTTCCAGCGAGACTGAAATGTATTTGCTGTGCAGGTTCTTCACTTGGATCAAGGACCCTAATGGTAAACCCTTGTCGATCAGCAAGGTTTCGTTCTTGCTACTCAACTTCGGGAGTCTGAGATCGCTCGATTGTCACTCCGACCGTGCGAGAAAATCTGAGCGCCCCCGGTTTCTCGATGCTCACCCAAACTCTCTCAATTCGTTCATCTTTCAGGCAGAGCCGGGCCACTTCCTCAGCCAGCTTCTCGACGAGTTGAAACTTGGATTCTTCCACAAATGCAATCACAGATTTGCAAATCGTGCGGTAATTCACCGCGTCTTCGATGTCGTCAGAGGCTCCTGCGGGACGGATATCAACCTGGAACTTCAGGTTGATCACAACGTCCTGCCGGTTTTTTCGTTCATCGGGATTGATCCCAATAATCGTCCGCACGAGCAGGTCTTTGATTTCAATAAAGTCAGACATTCAGTTTTCCGAAATTGTCATTTGAGCGACGCACGACTTCCTCTGGATTGATTCATCTTCATCCAGAGGCTGTCTAATCTGGACACAATCGTCCAAATGAATCTTAGTGCTCTCGCTCAGAAATACCATAATGAAACGTTTGTCTCTTAACTGAGTTGCTGTCCGCCGGTCACATGCAGGATTTCGCCTGTGACAAATTCAGAGAGCAACAAGTACAGGGTTGCCTCAGCAATTTGCGAAGGAGAACCGGTCGTTTGTAGCGGATTCAGGCTGGCCTTCTGTTGAAAGTCCAGCTCGGATTCTCCCGGAGCGGGCAAGATCGCCCCAGGAGCAATCCCGTTGACTCGAATCTGCGGGCCAAGTTCTTGTGCTAAAAGTTTCGTTTGTGCAATCAACCCCGCCTTTGAAATCGTATAGGCCACCTGACCGGGGACCGGTTTTTCGCCACGCCAGTCAACAATGTTCACCACCGCACCGCTTTGTCCGTTGAGTTGCTGTTGAAAAGCCTGAGTGACAAAGAACGGCGCCTTGAGGTTGATATTCATGTGGCGATCCCAGGATTGCTCGTCCGTATCGCTGAGCGTTCCGGATTCAAAAATCGCCGCAGAGTTGATCAAGATGGAGATGGGACCGAGTTCGCGAGTTGCGTGCTCAACAACCTGATTCGCTGCAGTAACGGGTTCTGCAAAGTTCGCGGAGACGGAAGTTGCTCGAACTCCGAGCGCTTCAAATTCTGCGACCGCTGAGTCTGCTTCGGTTTGAGATGATCCATAGTGAACGCACACGTTGACCCCAACTTGTGCGAGGTGGCGACCGATCTCTCGACCAATTCGTACTGCCCCACCGGTGACAATCGCTGAAGCTCCTGTCAGAATCATTTCAACTCCTCGGTCTCAACCATTCCGTAAGCTTGTTCACAGTCATCCCTTTTATTCATGATAGTCAACTTTCGGTATTTTCGGTTCCATGTTCAAAGATGAACTCCTAGAAAAAGACGAATTCCATCCGCGGGAAACAAGTCCCGTTCGGATCGCTTTTTGCATTACCGAACTTGACCCCGGCGGAGCAGAATGGGCGTTGTTTCACATTGTCTCGCGTCTGGATCGAACCAAGTGGACTCCTCAAGTCTATTGTCTCTCCTCGGGGGGGGGACTGGTGAGCCGGTTTGAAGAGCAGGGGGTTCCCGTAAAATGCTTCGGAGCCAAGAGTCGCCGTGATCTCAAAGTTTTTCGCTGGTTAGAAGCCGAACTGCGAAAATTCTCACCTGAAATTGTGCAAGGGTTCCTGTTCCACGGAAATATTGTCAGCCGAATTGCAGGGAGTCGGGCGAAAGTTCCGATTCGACTTGCTGGGCATCGAGTCGCAGAGCGTGAGAAGAGATGGCATCTCTGGATTGATCGGCTGACGAAAAAGTTGGTCCAGCACCATGTCTGCGTCAGTTCTGGTGTCGCTCAGTTTCTTCTAAAGAAACTCCGAATTGAAGCTTCGCAACTCACAGTCATCCCAAACGGAATTGACCCAAATATTAAATTGGGAGATTTTGGTGGCCTGCGAGAAGAACTGGGGCTGGGCTCTCAAACTCGGATGATTCTGGCAGTCGGACGCCTGCATCGCCAGAAAGGATTCAAAACATTACTTGAGGCATTTCGGAAGAACGCGCAAGAGTGGACTGATGCTCATTTGGTGATTGTGGGAGAGGGGGCAGAGCGGGGCAGCATTGAAGCATTCGTTGAGCGATATTCATTGTATGATCGAGTGACTCTCACAGGCTTTCGGCCTGACATTCCTGAGCTCATGAGCGAGGCCGACTTGTTCGTTCTCTCCTCGCTGTGGGAGGGAATGCCGAACGTGGTGTTGCAGGCCATGCTGATGCAATTGCCAGTGATCGCAACGGACGTCGAAGGGGTTGCCGATCTCATCACCAATGGCGTGTCAGGATGTATCGTCAAACCCGGATCTGTAAAGGAGTTACGAACTGCGATGCAGGACTTTCTGGCAGACGATACGACCGCTCAAGAGATGGCGAAAAAGGCGAAAGCTGTTGTGGTGAAAGAGTTTACGTGGGATCGTGTCGCTCGCGAGTACGATCAGTTGTATCAGTCGCTCATTGAGAAGGTTTGATGTAGCCAATTGTGAGCTGAGCGAGATGCATGCCGAATGAGCTCGAAAAAAGAAGAAAATTCCAATCCCTACGGGGAGCAAGACCTGCGTCATTCGGGGGGGAGGGAAGATTGATTTTGGCCCGTTCTGTTCTTGACGAAACCGGCAATCTGAATACCCTTAGCCGTTGTGTGGGGACTCGTTAGGAAATACCAACCTGACGGTCAAAATGAGCAAGAATCGACGACAGTCCTGGATTTCTACAGGCCCTCAGCCGTTAACGAATTTCTCGTGGCAAGGTCTGCTCTGGGGCAAGTTCTATCCCGTCGTACGCCATTTCCCTACAGAACTCTCAATTTTCAATTTGCGTTGCCATCGATCAACGATTTGGCATGCAATCATCGAAGTTTCGACGTTCATTAATGAACGTCAGCATATTCCGCTTGCTACTGGGCAATCGGAGCTTGTGGCTCATGACGAGCTGCTCACAACTTGTGGCTGGGAACTCCTTCCTTCTCAGCCACAAACCCATTCGTCCCACGCAGGGGAACGGAATCTCCTGGGGGCGACTGGGTTTTTTCACTAGGCTTGAGTGCGACCGCGTAGCGACGAGCAATAGAAAGGCTCTGAGAATCACGGGGACGAGAGCTGAGTTCGCCTCGAGCGTTTCCAATGCTTCTCTTGTCTGCGAAGAATGTTTTCGCAAGTCCAGACGCTGATGCCACGCGGCAGATCCTTCAAACCAATTCGAAAGATGCTTTAGGATCAGTCCGAAAACCTTTGGGGTAGTCGCTTTTCTCAATGCTTGAGAGAGCAAATTCAAGTTTCAGGATCAGTTTTAGATTTGCTCTAATATTGAGGCAGCGTCATTGAAAGAGCGATTACTCTGGAGAGTAGGCGGTTGGAACCATGTAGACGCTTGCCGGACGTTGTGAGAGGATTTTTCCGTCCTTTTCGGAAGCTGCACGAGCTTTCTTCCATTCTGGGTCAGCGCCGAATTTCTTCCAGCCGGCTTTGGCAGCGTCTCGGTTGTCGTACTCCAGGACATAGATAAGCGTGTTCTTGGAATCTGGCTCATCTTGCGGAGTCCAGTAACCGAAGGATTTCAACCCGTGTCGCGAGAAAATTTTCATTGTGTGGTCACGGAAACGAGCATTCAAAGCATCAAGCCGCCCCGGTTCAGTGACATAGGTTCTCAACTCGTAGGTCTTTTTCGGGTCTGCCTTCCCCACTTTGGGAGAGTAGTCCGTCAGCGTCATGTAGGTTGATTCCGGCGATTTTGAAAGAATTTTGCCATGAGCCTCACGACTCGCCTTGGCAACCGCTTTCCATTCCGGGTCCGCGATGAACGCCTTCCAGGAAGCTGCGGCGGCATCCCGGCTCTCGTGGCGAATAATGTAGATCAAGCGATTCTTGTCGTCTTCAGTATCGCTGGGGACCCAGTAAGCAACATTCTTCATCCCGTGCTTTTCAAAAATCCTCATGGTGTGATCTTTGAAGCGGCTGTGAAGCGCATCGAGCTTGCCCGGTTCACAAGTGTAAACTCGGAGCTCATAGACACCGACGTCAGCAGGACCGTCATCAGCAAAACTGTACATGCCGGATGTGATGACAGAGAGTGATGCGAGCGCAGCATAAAGAATTCGCAACATCTGAAGCTCCGTTCAGCGACGAGAGTTGGTGAGAAACACAGCTGGAAATGAAAGTCACAGTATCGAAAGGACCACTGCGGCTTTCAACTTGGAATGGGACTCAAATCAACATGCAGTGAGCAGCCCGGCAAGTGTGCTGGCTGACTCAAGCTGACTTACAGTTGCAATTACCATTACAAGTTTGAAAAGACATTACTCGAGAACCGCAAACGGGCTGACTCGGTATGCTTTTTCAGCAATTTCTTTCTTTTCCGCGTCTGATTTGGCTTCAGCGTGCATTTCGCGGAGTTTTTTTAGTTTTTTACGTCGAGTTCGGCGACGAGCCAACTCACGTGATCGTTCAATACGCCCCATGTGCCTGTAAACTGCTTTTAATCAATGATTGGTAATGCGATTGGACACCCCAAATCGCGAGGGTTGTTAGAGTATCTCGCAGCGGCTTCATGGTCAACGGACCTTGAGGAACTCAATTCAAACGAAATCAAGTGATTGTCCCGAATGGATCTTCTTGGAAGTGACCTCTGATCGAAACCGGTTCAGTCTGGTGATCTTTCGTTAGAAGACCGAGCGCAAAAGCCCGAGTGTTGAACCGACGATGCTGCACGGGTTTGTGAGCTGCACTGAGTTGTATGCTGCACTGAGTTGTATGCTGCACAGTATTGTGACTTGCAAGTCTCGCCTACATTGTTCTTCCACCGTCCAGGACGATGCACTGACCGGTGGTCATGGTTGTTCCGACAGCCAAATAGAGAATCGTATCTGCGACATCTTCGGGAGTGGAACAACGGGGAATCGGATAGTCAGCGGTGAATTCGTCGATCTGTTCTTCCGTCATCCAAGTGCGTAACCAACGTGTATCGATCGGTCCGGGACAAACAGCATTCACACGAATCTCGGGAGCAAGCACTCGCGCGAGTGATTTGGTCATTGTATTGAGAGCCCCTTTGCTGGCGCAATAGGCGATTGAGGAACCAACCCCACCTATTCCTGCGACAGAGCTCGTGTTGACGACTGCACCATTGCCACTTTTCTTCAGGAGCGGGGCAGCCGCACGTGTCACGAAGAAAGGTCCTTTGAGGTTGACGTTGAGAATCCGGTCCCACCGTTCCTCTGTCATTTCATCGAGGTTCTTATGCGGAACGGGAAAGGTGCAGGCAGCATTGTTGACTAAAACATCCAGCGACCCGAACCGTTCGTCGACCTGCTGAATCATGTTTCGAACCGCTTCGTCGTCGCTGACATCACACTTGATGAGAAGTGCTTCCGAACCGGCAGCTTCGACGAGTTTGACGGTTTCTTTCGCTTCGGCCTCGCTCTTGGTGTAATTGACTACGACGTCAAATCCCAATTCTGCAAACTTTTCTGCACAAGCTCGCCCGACACCGGTCGCTGAGCCGGTGATAAGTGCAACTGATCTTTCTGCCATGACAAACCTTTGGTTCACGATCTCGATTGGGATCTAGAGCATTTCCAATGCTTATCATGTCCGCGAAGTACGTTTTCACAAGTCCATCAGCCAATCACCTGGCAATACGCTCTGTTCGCGGACACAAGAAACACGAGACTGCTCTTATAAACGTTATCGTGACAGCCAGCGGCGGTCCTGAACAGTCAGAATCGGGACTCAAGACTCAGAATCGTGAGCAATGTTGATCGATTGCTCAACGCTCAACTGCAGATCGTTATGCAGCGTTCGCATCACTTTGAGGAGGTTTTGGGCGGATCGATCTCGACTTGTTGTCCCCGTTGCGAGCTTTGAGATCGAAGAGACCGAAGATCTCTCCGGCGGATAAGCTCAGAGAACTGTTTTCATTATCGCCATCGCCCAGAACGCGTTTAAAGAGTTCGCGCTTCTCCTGCAAAACCTTATCGATTCTTTCTTCAATGGTGTTCTTGCAGATGAATTTGCTCACGATAATCTGAGACGCCGTGGCTCCAATTCGATGTGCCCGGTTGATCGCTTGATCTTCAACTGCAGGGTTCCACCACCGGTCATACAAAAAGACATATCCGGCAAATTGCAGGTTCAGTCCAACTGCCCCGGTGCCGTAACTCATCAAGATCAAATTGCAATTGGGGTCGTGCTTAAACTGGTCGAGAATCGGCTCGCGTTTTTTGGTGGGGATTCCACCGTGGTATGTCAGGCAGCCGAACTGTTTCGTCCGTTCTGCCAGCCAGTCGAGCGTCTTTGTCCATTGGCTGAAGAGAATCGCCTTGCCTCCCGAGGCGGACACTTCTTCCATGTCTGCCACTAAGCGGTCGAGCTTGCAGGAATCGCCTGTCATCGGGTCAGAATTACAGATCTGCTTCAAACGCAGCACAAGTTCGAAGACATGCTGAATCGTAATCGACTCGCCCATCCCATCGAGTTGGATCACACCTTCCTTTTCGGCAGTTTTGTAAGTGTATTCCTGCGCCGGAGCGAGATCGATCATGGCGTCACGGTCGATACGTGGAGGAAGATCCTGCGCCACGAGATCCTTTGTTCGTCGCAGAATGTATTCTTCGCTTAACTGCGAGAGTTGACGAATATCCGGGGAAGCGTGTTTCGGAACAACGTTCATAAACTGGAAGAGTGAAATCATTTCCTCGGCCCGGTTTTCAATCGGAGTTCCAGTCAGACAGAGGCTCCGATCGCGAGGGATCGAGTGAATCATTTTCGCTGTCACGGACTCCCGGTTTTTAATCCGCTGTGCTTCATCGAGGACGACCATATCAAACTTGGGATGATCTTCTTCGCGCATGTTCATGAAGTCGCGGACGACGACTTCGTAGTTTGCGAGCAAGACCATTGAGCCGGGCATCTGCCAGATCATTTGGCGGCGATTAATGTCACCTTCCAGAGTGGTGATCGGAATCTCTTCCGCCCAAAGTTTGAATTCGCGTTGCCAATTCGGGATCAGCGGTTTTGGGCAAACCATTAACACCCGACGAATTTGACCGGCTCGAAGCAGCAAGCGAATTGCCGTGATCGTTTGCATCGTTTTGCCCAAGCCCATTTCATCAGCCAGGAGTGCCGACTGCTGAGCAAATAACCATGCAATTCCCTCGTACTGATAGGGAAACGGCTCGAAGGGCATGATCAGCTCTTGCCCTTTTAACCAAGATTCCAAAGGGGGTTGAAGAACATAAAAGAGTCGGTCTTCAATCGAGAGTGCGTCACTCGGCGGTTGAATTCGGGTCGATTTTCTCTTCTTCGCACTCTTGTCTGGATTCGCAACTTTCGGCCCTGCGATCTCTTTGAAGTTTTCGTCGGACTTCTTCTCTCCTGCGACTGGTAAGAATTCGATCCCATCCGGGAACGTGAGCCCAAAAGTGTTCAGCTTCGGCCAAAACGGTTTCCAGGCTGGGATGAAGCCAGCTTTATCAAGAAGTGGAACCGAGTTCGAATCGAGTGGCGGAAGACGCTTTAATGCTCCATTCATTCCGGTGATGTGCAAATGAGGAGACCCCATTTGAAAATCGGTCTCACTCACCTCCGGGGAAGCAAACTCGAACGGCATGGACTGAGGAGAGGCTTGGGGACTCTCTTCTTGAACATGATCGTGATTATTGAACATGAAGGAAAATCACTTTCGAATCAGGCGACAGCGTTGGATTTGACAGTCTCCAACAGAGCGTCTTTCACACGTTCGAGCGGCTCAGCAAGGTCGGCATCTGAGGAAATCCTCGCGCATTTCTGTTCGAGCAGATCCTGATCTCCGGCATAGTCTCGATGAAACCGAAGCTGCTGCATTCCGAGCTGAATCCTGGTTTGGTCAGGGAGATCCTGCTGCGGGTCACTTTTCGCAACGAGGCACCCGACCGGAACGGGGATTGCCATTCTTAATTCAATCAGTTCATCTTGGCAGATGATGACCAGCTCGGGCTGTACTTTCAGGCGTTCAAAAAGGGTCTTTCCGATCAATTCAGAATAGACGAACGGTTCGAGAGTTGGCCCGTAGAGAATTTCCTGGGTTTTGTTCGGGCGTATCGGTGTCGTACACTGGAATTCAAGCGGTCTCCCGAGTTGATTGGTGACCAGCAAGCCACCGACGTACCCGAGATCGGTTTGAACCACCCACAGAAAGCCAAGGTGAAACTTCTTTTGATCCGCCGGCTGCGACATCGAGACTCCATTCCTGTCGATTGAGATCGGGAAGTCCTTTCCCCACTTTTTTCGTCTCTGCTCAAATCGTCCACACAGGGAAAGAACTTGAGTCAGAGCAGCTGAGCCGTCAGGACTCTCCTCGAATCCAAGAATCCCGGAACCTTTATCCGTTGAGCTTCAGTCCGGCCACCGAAGTTCGGCAAAGGCTTCAGCAGTTCGATGATATGTCGTATCTCTTTTTCTGGTAGGTCGATACGTTGAATCGCTACGCTGGATAAGTGAGTGCCGCTCCGTTAATGCTCCTTATTCATGGCTATCGCCTCATCTGGAGCATCATTCGACTTGGTTTGCAGGATCTGCCTCGTGGCGAACAGCATTTTTACTAGAGAAACGCGCTCTTCACGGGCACACGGTAGAGCAAACTGCTCTAGTCAATCGAGGCGAATGGAGAACGATGGTGCTAAGTGAAGTAGAACAAGCAGGAGACTTTACGCAGCCTGCCTATTTCGCAGTCTCTTTGACATTCTCCAGAGCTTCTTCAATCGAGTCAAAGTGTGGCCAGAGCTTGAATAAGCTCATGTTCTGCAGAACTTGCTTCATTTGATCATTGGCGTTGCAGAAACGAGCTTGCCCGCCACGAGCTCGGGTTTCGCGCATCATTGAGACCAGCGAACCGATGAACTCAGAACCGAAATAGGTCAGTTGAGCGAGATTCATGATGAGGTGCTTGTTTTCCGGCTTCATCATTTGCTGCCGAATCACATTTGATTCAAGGTGCAAATCCTGATACCGGAACGCACTCCCTTCACCCATCGGAGTTACAATCAGGATATCGCCCAGCTTCTCTACATTAAAAATTTTAAGATGTCGCATGTTGCTCAACTTTTTCAGCTGGTCAATTTACAACGATAATAATGACCAGGAGGGATAGCAAAAATTCTGACTGCCCAAAGTTCCGGAAATGAGCGGCCATCTTCGTATAAATTGATCTCTCTGTCATCCGTGTCGGAATTCACAAGTAAATATCGTCACGAAATCTTAACACTCCTCCGAATCGAGTGCACAGAGTTGCGTTTTGAGTTGCTCAACTGATTCAGCCGGAACATGACACGTCCCACGGTCACACAAATAGACCCGGCTGACATCCAGGTCTTTCCCTTCAAACATAGAGCGAGTCAGTTCCCCAGGTTGATTTTCCTGTGAAATGGCAATTAATCCGTTTGGAAGAAACGTTCGTCGAAGATGAGTGAGCATTTCCTCGCTTGCCTGCGAGTTTTCACCTTGAATGACCACAACTTCTCGACTTGGACCGAGTAAGAAGTCGACCGCAATTAAGCCTTGGCCGCATGCTCGGGGGTGTTCCTGAATGAGACCGCTGAAGGAATCGATTGTCCGTACTGCTAATGTTTCCAGTTCGGACCGCTCGCAGAGTCGCCCCAGTTTAGCGAGGACAGTAGCTGCCACTCCATTCCCGGAGGGGACAGCATTATCTTGGTAGTCCTTGGTTCGAGCAATCAGAGACTCGTGGTCATTCGCTGTGTAGTAAAAACCGCCATGCTCTTCGTCCCAGAATGTCTCGATCATCTTTTCAGAGTATTTCACGGCCTGTTCGAGCCATTGCTCTTCGCCACTGGCATGGAAAAGTTCCAGTAGACCTTCAATAAAACTGGCGTAATCATCAAGGTAAGCCTGAAAGCGAGCCCGGCCATCTTTGTAGCTGTGAACAAGATTGCCGTTTGCATCATGAATCTTCGAAAGTATGAAGTTTGCAGCATTTCGTGCGGCGTTGAGGTATTTCTCATCGTCCAGGACGAAGGCCGCCTGCGCCATCGCTGCGATCATCATTCCGTTCCAGGAGACCAGAATTTTCTCATCCCGTCCGGGGGCGATTCGCTGTTTTCGAAGTTTGTACAGCTCTTTCTTTGCAGATGTGATGGTCTCCTCGATTTCTTCGAGACCGACCTCCAATTCGGTTGCGACCTGTTCCAGTGACTTTGGGCGATTCAGGATGTTCTGACCTTCCCAATTCCCCGATCGGCTGACGTCGTAAACGGCATTGAAGATACGTGCTCGTTCTTCCCCGAGTGCATCGACAAGTTCCGCCTGATCCCAAACGAAAAATTTTCCTTCGACACCTTCTGAGTCTGCGTCTTGAGTGCTGTAGAATGCCCCATTCTCCGACGTCATCTCTTCAAGAACATAGTCGAGAGTCTCTACGACTGCTCTGTGGAATTCGTTTTCGCCTGTAAATTGCCAAGCTTCCAGGTATGCGGGGACGAGCAGAGCGTTGTCGTACAACATCTTTTCAAAGTGCGGGACTAACCAATGTGCATCGGTTGAATACCGGTGAAACCCTCCACCGATCTGGTCATAAATCCCGCCATGAAGCATCTTTTTCAGTGTGAGAGAAACGACATCGATCGCTTCCTGAGAGTCGAAGCGTTTTCCCAGCCGCAGCAATGCACGCAAGTCCATAGGATGCGGGAACTTCGGAGCTCCCCCCAGTCCCCCATGCTTCATGTCCGCGACAGCGATGATAGACTTCATCGCGGATTGCAACGTCTCGACATTGAGTTGAGCTGAGTCAAAAACTGGGGCCGCCATTCCTTGGATCGCCTCGACGAGCTGATCGGCGCTCGTGACAACTTCATCACGTTTGTTCTGCCAGTAGTCTGTCAGCTTCAGTAAAATGTCCTGAAATCCAGGCATCCCCATTCGCGACGTCGGCGGCCAATAGGTTCCACCGTAAAACGGCTTTCCGTCAGCTGTCATGAAAACAGACATCGGCCAGCCGCCCCGTTTCGTGATCAATTGCACAGCCGACATATAAATTTGATCGACGTCAGGGCGTTCTTCGCGGTCGACTTTGATTGAAATGTAGTTTTCGTTGAGAAGTTGTGCGATCGCCTCACTTTCAAAGCTTTCATGTTCCATAACATGACACCAGTGACAGGCGCTGTAGCCCACCGACAGGAAGATCGGTTTGTCCTCAACACGAGCTTTTTCGAATGCTTCCTCTCCCCAGGGATGCCAGTCTACCGGGTTGTATGCATGCTGGAGGAGGTATGGACTGGTCTCGTCGATCAGTCGATTTGGTGTCCGTTCGTGGGATTCTGTATCTGTCATGTCAGCCAGGGAGATGCGAGGTCAATATTGCTTTCACGCTGTTGCGACACGTTTCTCGGAACGTGTGTCCAGTTCTCTCTCGAAGCAAGAGGATTTTCACGTAACAAAACATTACGTCAGGTCCGACAACTTGCCTCGTGGAGGTGAGACTTCCCTCCATCCTAAATGAATTCACTCGCACTTACCGTACATGATGCCGTGAAATCAAAAAGATTCGTTGCTTCCTTGAAAGTGCAGGGCTCTCGCTCACGACTTACTGGGACACCTTGGTACTGATTCTGAAACCTGAATTTGCTCTCTCAAGGGGTAAAGAATGCGGTGATTCCAGAGGTTTTCGGTCTGGTTCTAAGAGATATCAGCTTGCAAGATGTCGGGCTTTTGACGTACGATAAGGATCGAAGCGAGTGTATGGTTCATTAGGGAGAATTTCCAATTTCCACATCACAACGATAACCAGAGCGGTTGTTGTCATGCCGTTCGCGAGATTACGTCGATGCTGAAATACGACTGGGAGAACAGTATTGGGTACTGGGTTTGCACTACGTCGCACGCCCTTCGGAAGGCGCTGGACTCGCACTTGGCAAGAGAGGGAATCACCATGCGCCAGTGGGAGGTCCTAGCCTGGCTTTCCGCAAGCGGCAATGGGTGTCAGTCGACAATTGCCGATCAACTTGGAATTGAAGCAAACACTTTGGCTGGCGTACTGACCAGAATGGAAAAAGCTGGGCTTCTCACACGGCGGAACTGCCCTGATGACCGTCGCAAAAACACGATTCACCCCACAGCCAAAGCTGAAAAGCTTTGGAAGCGGGTTGCTTCGATTCAATATGCTATGAGAGAGCAAGCTGTCCAGGGGTTGTCAGTGGAAGATCTCGCACTCTTTAAAAGTATGTGTGAGCGAATCTACAACAACGTCACGGATTTGAATGCGAAAAACCCAGGCTTCGATCCCTGTAAGGCTGCAGATCCATTTGGTGACAAGATTCTGAAGTCCGGTTCAGAAGACAAAACGGTGACTTGATCTCTCTTCTCTGAGTCTCCGGCAGTTGCTCGCTGCCAGGTTCTTCCGGCCTCTTTCTTACTCTCACATTCTCCCGGTCTGCTGACCTGCTTGAATTGATCGGCATGGGAAGTGGTGACATCGCTCTCACGTCATGGCGATCAGTGCGTAGCCAATCTCCCTGCGTAGCCAATCTTCCTGCGCAAGAGAGGCTTTACAGGCAGAGGAATGAGTTCTCAAGTTCGTTTTAAGTCTTAATGATTTCCGTTGGCTCCGCTGGTCGAGGCCGTTGTGATGGATTCTGTGGTGCTTTTGGGGATTCATCTTCGTTGTAGTAGCTTCCGTACGATTCGTAACCGTATCCGGACTCCGAAGCTGATTCCATGTCGAGTCCATTAGCAATCAGTCCATGGACATTCGCGCCGTGGACTCGCAAGGTCTCCATCGCTCTAACAATCGCGGCACGTTTGTTTTTCTTCAGACGTGCAACTAATGAAATTCCATCGACATGAGGGGAGAGAATCGCTGGGTCGCTGACAGCCAGAACTGGCGGCGAATCAAGGATGATAAAGTCATATTCGCTACGCATCTCATTCAACAGGGCAGGCAGGTTGACTTGAGAAAGAATCTCTGCTGGATTCTCCGGACACAACCCGGCAGTGATGACAGAGAGGTTTTCCGACGGAGTTTCTCGAATGGCATTCTGCCATTGAATTTCATTCAGCAGAACATCGGTGAAGCCGATTTCCTGTGGAAGTCCGAGCAGGTGGTGCAGCGTGGGGCGCCTCAGATCGCAATCGATCAGCAGGACACGTTTCCCCGCCTGAGCCATTGCCAGAGCAGTGTTGACCGCAATAGTACTCTTTCCATCACCCGGTTCTGCACTTGTAATTTGCAGCACTTTCTCGTTGTTTCGGAGACCATGAAACAGCGTTGTGCGAATCGTTCGGAACGCTTCCGCTTCTCGCGATCCCGGACGATGCAAGAAGACGAGGGCAGACGTTAGTCCGGTCTCTTTGGCGAGTCGTTCAGAATCAGGTGTGGTGGCAAACTTCGGGATCGAGCCGAGCAATGTCGTCTCCGAAAGTTTACAGAGCTCGTCCACGTTCTTGATCCGCGTGTCCATCCACTCTCGGAAATATGAGAGAATAAAGACGAGACCAATGCCCAGGAATCCAAACATCCCCACAATCTTAATCACACGTTTCAGCGACCGCTCAATCCGCACTTGAGCGATTTGTTTCATGCGATAGCCTTCTTGTTCTTTGGAAACGTCGTACGTGGCGATTTGATTGAAGACTTGCGAGAGTTGAGCTTTCTTGATGCTCAAGTCATCTTTCAAACGCTGGTCTTCAACCTGGTACAGCTCCGCATCTTTCGCTTTCTTTTCTGCGTCTTCACGCATGATATCCAGATTCTTTGCGATGCTTTTCAATTCTTCAAGCTGACTTTTGAGAGTCTCTTCGTAGACTGAAATCAGGTCCATGCCTTCGTGGTTTCTCGCATCGGCAGGATTGTTGCTCGAACGTTGATACGCCGGGGGCGTCAGTCCCTGTTGAGCATACGAGTTCAGAATCGTGTCGATTTGCCGACGAACGTTGCGAACATCGGTATGGTCCGCACCGAGAGAGTGCAGCAGTCCCTGTTCAAGCAAGCGTGCGGTTAAAAACTGTTGATCCAGTGCCGCCTTTTCCGGTGGCCCCGAGAGTGCACCTGCTCCACCTCCTGAAGATGCGCTCTTGCCGGCTCCCGTGCCGGTTGAAAGTGAATAGGTCACCCAGAACTCGAGAGACTCGCGCGAGTCACCACGTTCCCGGCGTCGCTTGAGTTCCGAAAGTTTCGCTTCAATCCCGGATTGCTTAATCTGCCCTTCGTTTTGTTCCTCTTCAATCGAGGACAGCTCTGCTTCGTAGCGGCTTTGCGGCGGAACAGGAACACCGTTGGCCCCTACGATGGGCGATGCTTTCAGAAATACCGGGGCCGAGACTCGGAACTCACGATAATCTTTTTCCAGCTTGGCGATTTCGTCAGATAACTTTTTCTGGCGATTGAGTAATGTGTCGTACATCTGTCGCGAGTTTTCATCGCGTGTTTCGTGAAGGTAATCTCGATAAGACTCAACAATCGCCTGAACAACCGTTTTCGCAATCTCCTTGTCCGGGTGATCGAACGAAATGTCAAAGACGTTATCGAAAGAGTTCTCCTGTCCGGCACTTCGCGAAACCGCCATCCCTTCGCGGATGTTTTTATATGGGTCGTATGCTGTCGCCAAAGCGGGAACACTATTCAAGCCGTGCTTCTTAAACGCTGGCTCGATGATCAAGTCGCTTTTAATGAGCTCGACATGATCACCACGATCTCCAAAGCGATTGGCTTCACCATCGTTGATCGGAACTGAGGCTTTCTTTGAGACGAGCACTTGCGTATTGGCTGAATAGATCGGCCCTAAGAACAGGTACATTCCGATGCCCGCCATTCCACCCAGGCAACCTCCGAGGATCAACGGCTTCCAGATGGAGAGTAGAAAACGCCCAATATCGATACTGGCTCGCGAACTGGCGGAGTTTCCGCTCATAAACCCGAAAGGGGCAAAATCGAATTCTGCCTCGGAATCACTTTTCTGTTCTGTCTCGGATGACACTCGACAACCCCCGGGAACTTGCGTTCCATGCTATGATGAATTCAGTCTCTTGCAGTTTTTGGAAAGAAAATCAGGCGCGAGAAACTTCTCGCTCAGCCTGTTCTGCACAATAAAATTTCAATGTTTCTTGCAGCCCCTCTTCGAAGCTGAACTTTGTGGTGTAGCCCAAGTCTTTCTTGATTTCAGAAATGTCAGCCCATGAGTGAAGGACATCACCTTGGCGAACTGGCTGGAAATCCGGGTCGAATGGTTTGTCGAGTCCCTTACAGATTGCGTGCAGCAAATCTAAAACTGTAATCGACGCCCCAGACGCAACGTTGAAGACTCGGCCAGAGACACCCGGTGTCGTCGCTGCCAGTAGATTGGCATGGACGACATTTCCGACATACACAAAGTCACGTGATTGTTCACCAGTCCCAAAGATCTTTGGGCGACGACCTTCAAGCAAGGCAGCAGCAAACAGAGGAATCACAGCAGAATAGGGGCTTTTCGGATCCTGGCGTGGACCGAAGACGTTGAAGTATCGCAGACGCACGACCTCCATTTCGTACGAGTGGGCAAAGGCTTCGCAATAGTATTCTGTGGCGAGCTTAGCAGCTGCATAAGGAGACAGGACTTCCGGAGTCATGCTCTCACGTTTTGGCATCTCCGGATTGTCGCCATAGGCACTGCTCGAACCGGCATACACCACACGCCGCACACCCGCCAGGCGACATTCATTCAAAACGTTGATCGCTCCAGTGACACACGCATCGTGAGTCGCCATCGGATTTTCGATGCTCACTGGGACTGAAGGTAAAGCAGCTTGGTGAAAGACGGTGTCGACCCCCTCAACAGCCTTTCGGACGGTTTCCGCATCGCTGACATTTCCTTCGATGAATGTCAATTTGCCTTCCAGGTGAGCAATGTTCTTCAGATGCCCGGTGGAAAGGTTGTCCAAAACCCGAACGGTACAACCCTGTTCAACTAACTCTGTGGCAATATGCGAACCGATAAACCCTGCGCCACCAGTGACCAGGCACGTCGACAATTCCAAAGACATCCAAAACTCTCCTGTCCGATGTTCATCTCGTTTAATGATTGATGGTCTGGCTCAGTCCCATCATGAAGGCGATGGAACTGATTTGATCTCTTGAATGACCGGAATTTCTTTGGCGAAAGACGTTTTTACGGTCACGAAAAAACGCATCTCTACCAACAAAAGTAAGCCAAACGGCTGCAACTCGAGTGAATCACAACGATTTCAATCGGCTTGTGAGGGTTACTGAGATTGAGTTCACCATACATCTCAATTTACACTAATTTCTGGCACAAGAGGAGAAGTTGCCCAGGGATTGAATAATTCCCTCAACAAACTGTAAGGAATGGACAACTCTTGACGACTTGTGATGATGAAGCAACGCCACGCAAACTCACTACGTTTGCTAAAACCTGTATTCTCGGTATAAAGCGTTTCAGAACAGACATTAATGATCTGTAAATTTCACGAGAGAGCAGCCCGAATCACTTGCAGATTCGCTACTAAATAATTGACAATCACAACAGTCATCACTGTGAGCGATCACAGCGATCATAATAAATGTGACAAGACCATTTTTTGTCCAGTTGATTCGAGCCGAGGAGTTGAATCAATCCTGGATCGCTTCGGTGACGAAGCGTAGTCTCCCATCTCCTCATCTCACGAATGTTTTAGGTTTACGGAATGAGCACGGATAAGAGTGCCCCTCAATCTGATTCCCCCAAATCAGATTCCCCTCAAGATGAGGCTCAAGTGGCGTCCCCTATTCAAGACACCCCTGCAACCGAGTCAGTTCTCACTGACCCAGTTGCGACTGAGTCCACTCCTGCGGAAACTCCTGTCACGGAAACTCCTGTCACGGAAACAGCAAAGCCAGCAGAACCCGAGGTCGCTGCCACTGCTCCTGTCGCAGAGAGCCCGCAGGCTTCAGGTTCAGAAAGTCCGGCAGAGGCTCCGCAGGCAGCACCAGCTGCAGAAGCGGAAGCGAGCAGTGCTCCGGCTGAGGGGACACCAGCACCGGAAGCTGATTCACCAAAAGGTGAGACTTCCAAGCTCAAGCTCAATCCGACAACCACTCCACTCGATGCACGCCCAGTTCCATCGCTGGGGGGAGAAGCCGGTTTCGTCCCGCCCGTTTCAGAGGGGCCGATCGAACTTCCCGGTGCCAACGATGATGAGATCGAAGCCGAAGTTGCGAAAGCTCTCAGTGGCGGGGAGTCAACATCCTCGACCACTGCAGATTCGACTTCAACCACCGAAACCGGTGCCCCGGGAAAATCGAGCGTTGATTCTTCAATTGAAGCAGCTATCGAACAGGCGATGGGTGGAGCAGAAACGCAAGCAGAAGGTGAGGAAATCCCTCAGCAGAAGCTCGATCCAGATGATCTGGAGCCCGGGCAAAAGCTAAGCGGGGTCGTCCAGTCAGTGAGTGGCGACAATGTGTTCCTCGATTTCGGAATGCGCCTCAGCGGTGTCGTTCCGCTCAAAACATTCGGCAGCAAAGGCCCACCGAAGTCTGGCGAAACTCTGGAAGTGCTCTTCGAACAAGTCAGCGAGGAGGAAGGGTTGATTCTGACTCGACTCCCCGGTGGAGTCGCAGCCGCAGTCCAAAGTTCCGATTGGGATTACTTGCAAAAAGGGCAAATGGTCGAAGCCCTGGTCAAGAAAACCAACAAAGGTGGTCTGGAAGTGACCGTCGGCAGCCTGAGAGGTTTTATCCCAGCCAGCCAGATCGATCTTGGCTTCGTCGAGGATATGGAAGTCTACGTTGGTAAAAAGGTGACTGCAGAAATCACCGAGCTGAAGCCAGCGAAGAAGAATCTCGTCCTCAGTCGTCGCAAAGTCTTGAACGCTCGCCGAGCCGACGCCAAAAAACAGTTGATGGAAGAACTGAAGCCTGACCAGGTTCGCACCGGGGTCATCAAAACAATTAAAGACTACGGTGCGTTCGTCGACCTCGGAGGGACTGATGGCTTCCTCCCGATTTCACAGATCAGCTGGATTCGCATCGGTCATCCATCGGAAGTGATTTCCGAAGGTCAGGAGATCGAAGTCAAAGTTCTCAGCATCGATCGTGAGAAAGACAAGATCAGCTTGGGGATGCGTCAACTTACGCAAAACCCATGGAAAGTTGCGGAGTCGAAATACGAAAAAGGTTCAAACGTCACTGGTCGAGTGACCAAAACTGAAACCTTTGGCGCTTTCGTCGAACTCGAACCCGGTATCGAAGGTCTTGTTCATATCAGTGAGCTTGAGCACCGCCGGGTGAAACGTGTCACTGAAGTGCTTAACGTCGGAGACATGATCGAAGTTCAGGTTCTTGAAGTCGATCCCGGCAAAAAGCGAATCAGCTTGTCGATGAAAGCTCTCAAAGCGAAACCAGAGCCTGTCGACAGACCAGCCGAGCCAGAAGTTGAAAAGTACGAACGCAAACGCAAAGGTCCCCTCAAAGGCGGAACCGGCAGCGATAGCGGTGGCGGCTTGTTCGGAAACCCCGGTGACTTTGGGAAGTAAGGGGCGATGGGAGTCACCTCCCTGATCACTCCATTTCATCCCATTCGATTCCAACTCAAGAAAGCCCGGCCAAAAGGTCCGGGCTTTCTTTTTTTCCTATTTTGAATGCTTGTCGTGCGTTGTGCCCATGAAGTTGAATTCAATGACTCCATAGACAACTCACCATAAGGCCAGAACGCGTTCAGAATTCCCAAAGTGCCTGTCGACGCCACACTGTCGACGCCACACTGTCGACGCCACCCTGTCACGGCAAACACTGTCACGGCAATGTCGGGCGCAATCCAAGAAAAGAGCAGGGCGAAGCCAGAGAACACAGAAGCAGACTCAAATCTAGACGGGGCGGCAAAAAGTCTGGTGGTTGGAGTTGTGTCGATTTGGTTTCGCGGTAAATTCGCGACATGCTTACTCTACGCGACCATCACAGCGGTGATCTGTTTGATCCTTGGGAATATCTAGGGCTCAAACGAAGACGTCTTCTTGATCGGAGTTGGGCCGGAGTTTTCAGGGACTATTTGCTGAAGCAGCTTCCCGTCCGTGAGCTTGCTGCCGAATTCCGTGATGATTTTGGGCGTCCGACGAAGGATCTCTACGTCGCCCTGGGGGCATTGATTCTTCAGCAACTCCATGATTTCACCGATCAGCAAACCACCGAAGCGATCGCGTTGAATATCGCTTGGCATTACGCGTTGGATATCAGACAAGATTCTGACGCCTACCTCTGCGAGCGAACACTTCGCAACTATCGCAAGAAAGTACTGGATGCTGGCTTTGATCAAGTTCTTTTCCGCACGCTGACAGACAAACTCATTGAGGAGATTGGCGTCGATACAAGCAAGCAACGTCTTGATTCAACAGCGGTGCGATCAGCCATTCGTGGATTAACGAGGCTGGGAATTTTGGTCGAGGCAACGAGCAAGTTTCTGCGAGAGCTAAAACGAATGCATCCTGAGCAATATTCGTTGGTCGATCCAGAAATGATTCGTAAGTATGTCACTCGAACAGGTGACGGTTGCTTTGGCGACACACGGCCCAGTGAATCCAAAAAGCGGATCACGGAAGCTGCCGAAGATGTCTTTAAGCTCATCGGGCTCTTTCAAAATGCGGAATGTTCGAATTTGGAAAGCTTCCAGTTACTGCAACAAATCTTTCACGAGCAGTGTGAGGTTTCTGATTCCGCTGCAGAGTCCGTCACAGTGCGGCCACCAAGTAAAACGGAATGTGATGGGGTGATCAATCCCGCTGATCCCGATGCCCGCTACAACAAACATCGTGGCACAGGTTATCTCGTGCAGATTATGGAAACGTATGAAGAAGATTCCGAGGAGCCGGATGTCTCAAACACGCCCAAACCTGATCTGATCACTCACGTGGCTGTCGATCCGTTAACGATGCACGATAAAGACGCTCTGCCTCCTGCGTTCAATGACACTGAGCAACGTGGTATCAAGCCGCAGACGCTTCTTGCCGACTCGCACTATGGATCGACTGAGTGTATCGAAAACGGATGTGAGCGCGATGTTGAAATCGTCTCGCCGGCGCAGACGCCCAAGGGAAAGTTGCAGGGCAAGTTCACGCTTGAAGACTTTGAGGTCGATGAAGAAGGATGCATCACATGCTGTCCCACAGGACAGCAGCCATCAGAGACAAGCGTTTCTGGAGTTCGTCTCCAGGTTATTTTTTCGAAGGAGACATGTGAAGGCTGTCCTCACAAGGATCGGTGTCCAGCAGCATCAGTGGGACGCCATTCAGCACGCTATCAATACACACACGATCGCGTGCGTCTTCGACTACGCAGATTGAGGGAAAGAGGGGACGAATTTCGCGACCGCTATCGATGGCGAGCTGGAGTTGAAGCAACCATGTCACGGTTCAAATACCAGATGGGCATGGCTCGATTGCGAGTTCGACGAATGGGTAACATCACCTATGTGGCAACCTTGCGCGCTCTCGGTCTGAACATCCGCCGCGTTGCCGCCTATCGCTCGGCAGCTGGGTAGAATAGGTCGTCTGCGCGAGCATCTGCCAGCCACACAGTCTCATCATGCTTCTTAGCGTCCAACTGTGCAACAATGGAATCGGAAATCGTGTGAGAAAAATCCGCAACCAAAATGTTTTCATACCAGCAAAGACTTCCTTTTTGCCGCCCCGTCAAATCTAGAGCATCTTTCGAATTGGTTTGCAGGATCTGCCTCGTGGCGAACAGCATTTTTGCTAGAACTGGTCCTGAAACTTGAAATTGCTCTCTCAAACGTTGAGAAAAGCGATGATTCCAGAGGTTTTCGGACTGGTTCTAGTGAAACGCGTACTTCACGGGCACACGGGAGAGCAAACTGCTCTAAGCCCAAGACAGAAACAGATCTCAAGAATGTTTATGCAATATTGAATATTCCATAAAAAATGCCGTTCACAAGGAACGGCAAAGTGGTCGCATCCGGACTCGAACCGGAGACCTTCTGTGTGTAAAACAGACATTCTAACCAACTGAACTATGCGACCGGACGCATTCTAGTTCTGCATTGGGATCGTGGCAAGTGGGTGGGTTGAGATTCATTGCTGACTTTGATTTCAGTGTCTGACTCTTGCAGCTCAGGTGAATCGCAACGATTTCAACAATATTGAGAGGGCGACTACAGCAGTTTGCTCTGCCCTGTGCCCGTGTTGAATGTGTTTCTCTAATAAAATTGCTGTTCGCCCCGAGGCAGAACCCGAACACCAGTTCGAAGGAACCTCGAAATTGGGGTCGGGATGGATTTTATGATTCTTTGCCCAGTCAAATTTGAGGTGGCTGCCAAGTTGTACAGGTTGTTTTTCTGCTTGTCACGCTCCACTTTTAGCAGTTGTGTTCTTTGTAAGTGTTTGAATTCAAAAGGGTTGTGGCTGTTTTGTTTGTGTTGAGTGAGCAACAGGTGCATCATTCTGAGTGTCAAGGGGGGCGGATGCTTGATCTCATCTTGCTCTGAGCTGCTGAATACCGGTACAAATTGCCGGTCGAGCAATGGATGCTCCTCTCAGTTCAGATCGGATTGACCAAAATTTACTAGGGATGGACTTCAAGCAAGGATGCTGAACAGGCTGCGAGACTGGTTTTGTCCCGATCTCGGGATTGACCTCGGGACGGTGAATACACTGATCACCGTTCGTGGAGAGGGTGTGGTCGTTGATGAGCCGACAGTGGTCGCTTTGGAAAAGAAGTCGCGTCAAATTCTCGGTCGGGGAGCCGCTGTCGGGAAGTTGGCAAAGCAGATGATTGGGCGAACGCCCGGGTCGATTGAGGCAGTCAAACCGGTACGGCATGGAGTCATTACCGACTTTCAGTTGTGTGAGCAGATGCTCCGGTATTTCTTTCGAAAGGCTGCCGTACAGAAAGCCGGTTTGCGACCACGTGTGGTGATCGCAGTCCCTTCTGGAATCTCACCCGTAGAAAAACGCGCGGTCTTCAACTCTGCTGAACGAGCCGGAGCTGGGCGGATTTATCTTATCGAAAAGGCCAAGGCTGCGAGTATCGGAGCAGGGCTCCCGATCTCTGAACCGTTGGCAAGTATGATTTGTGACATCGGAGGGGGGACGACGGAAGCTGCGATTTTGAGCTTGGGGGAAATCGTGGCGAGCCGGTCGAGTCGCATCGCTGGCGAAGCGATGGATGAAGCAATCGTTGATGCCGTCCGACAGCGATTTTCGTTGCGGATCGGGATGGCAACCGCCGAGCAATTGAAAATCGAAATCGGCTCTGCCTACCCATTGGATAATGAATTAACAACAGAAGTCCGTGGGCTGGATAGTATCAGCGGGATTCCACGCAAAGCGATGATCACTAGTGAAGAGTTACGGCTGGCGGTTGAAGATTGCCTCTGGAAAATTGTGAACAACATCAAAGCAACTATTGAAGTCTGCGATCCCGAACTGATCGGAGACCTCGCCGATACGGGAATTATCCTCACTGGTGGAGGCGCTTTGTTACGGAACAGCGACCTTTTCTTCAGTGAGCACTTGGGCGTGCCCGTCCGTGTTGATCCTCAACCGTTGACGACAGTTGCTCGAGGAACAGCAATCTGCCTGGACCATCTGCAACACTGGCGTCGTCGTTTTCAAACAGAAGGCGTCGGGTTTTGATTTGGGATCGAGAATTCTCGGTTCGCACATTTTGACCAAGATTGAAGTTGAGTCACCATGAATGCCTCGCGTTGGCAATCTCCGTTCTCGATTTGGCTGGGCTGGCTGCTGGTTGTGGCATTCCTGTATTTTGGGCCTGCAACATTTTCGAATCGATTGTCGAGTGCCATTCTGAGCGGGGCAGGGTGGTCGTTGACGACATTGAATGAACTGCAAGTGTGGTCAACGAAATCCGTTTCTGTCGAGAAGGATTCTCAAGCGACGAATGTCGACGTACAACAGTTACGCTCGCTCGAACAGCAAAACCGCGATCTGGCAACGATGATTGCGACCTTGCGAGAACAAAACGCACTTTTGAACTCATTTCCTGGCGGACCTGAGTTCTCAGAAACTCTCCCGCTCCGAAAAACAATCGCGGTGACAACGAATGTGATTGGCTCGCGCGGAAATGAATTACAGGGAGCGTTGCGGTTGCTCGTTTCTCTAGGGGAACGTGAAGGGATCGCTGAAAATGAACTTGTTCTGGACGGCGCCGGGTTGCTGGTTGACCAAGGGGCTTTGGCAGGGCTGTCAGCTGATCAGCTTGTTTCATTGGGGAAATCTCTTTTTGGCCGGACCGTCCAGGTGGGGAAGTGGACGACGCTTGTTCAACCGGTGACTGATCCTGACTTCCGAACTGCGGTGCGGCTCGTCCGTTCTTCTGAATTTGGAACGGTAATGGGAGCACGAGGAATTCTGAAAGGGACAGGCAACGGTTGCGAAATGATCGAAGTGGTCGGAACAGAACCCGTTGCGGTGGGCGATCTCGTCTATACGGATACTCTGGTTTCGCCAACCTCGGTCCCGATTTATTGTGGACGTGTGACGAATGCCTCTATCGCAGCCAATGCAGCCCACTGGACCATTCATGTGAGTCCAGCCAGTTCGATTGATTCGACACCGGCAAAGCTGACGGTGTTGAAGACTGATCTCCATCTTCGTGATGAATCGCCATCACGTTGAAATAGAGCATTTTCAATGTTTCACATGCCCGTGAAGTTCACTCTCATGGCTTCGTAGACTGCTCGCTCTACTTATTTTCGTAAACCGCAGCGGAGTAGGCGGAGAAGATGTGCATGAGCCAACCGAGGAGAAAAATCCAGAGGATGACATCGATCACAAAGTGAAACGCTGCCGCAAGCATTCTTCCCTGAAGGAGTTGGCCTAAGCCAGGAATAAAGAAACTACACAAGGCAGCGAGGACATTTCCATCACTTCCACGGGTACTCATAGGTGGCATTCATTTCTGTTGAAAGGGGCATTGTTCGCAGTTGGTCTCACTGCGAAGGTTCCCTGAAGTTTTTATCGATGAGGCGTTGAAGTCAAGAGGGAGGACTCCGTTTTTTTGTCGTGCCTCCTCGGAAATCACCTCGATTTTTTGCCTCAAACTTATTGGTTTCCTGTCACATCATGTGGATGAGTTTTTGGGGGGAGAAGTTCCGAAAATGTGAGCCTGAGTAGTGCGTGAAGCGGTTTCAACAGGAGAGGATCAAACAAAAAAAGAGCAGCAGGATTTGGTCCTGCTGCTCTTTGGTTTCGGTCTGTTTCAACTGATGTCTGTTGAAACGTTCGGTTTATGGGACATAGGTTGTGGTATCCCAGTCGAAGAAGAGTTCTCCGAATTCAAACCCGGTATTGATCGGAGCAGCTGAGTTAAAGGTCGATCCGATGGTGTCAAACTCGTTGCTGGTTCCATCTCCGGTGAATCCGATGATGCTGGCTGCCGAAACTCGGAAGGTACTCGTTCCCATTCCCGGGTAAAGGTAGGTCAGACCAGGTCCAACGAACGGTGGGAGTCCATCTCGGCTGGCGAGACGTTGTGCATTCCGACGTCGAGTCGAAATTCGGAACGGTCCCGCGATGTTTGGAGCCGCGATATTGTTGAGACGTGATTTGAATACTGGCTCTGCATTGTCGTACCAGGCACCTGTGTTGGTGACATCGATCGAGTTTCCGGTGTTCCCGGTAAAGACGAGGTCAAGTCGGGCCAAAGGATCGCTACGATATGGGGCGTCGAGTGAGAACTCGTTCTGAGTCCATGTTCCGTTTGTGACAGGTGGATTCGCTGTTGAGCGGAATGATTCGAACCAGACATCTGTTCCAAAGTTTCCGGAGAAGACGTTGTCCGTAATGTTGGCGACCACTCCACCGAATCCATCGCTGGCATATCCACCCTCAAACGTTGTTCCAAAGCCACCGTCGCTGGTTCCGACTCTCATCACGAAGCCAGTTGCATCGAACTGTGAGCCGATTCCGTTGTTGTTGACGATGTTGTTGTCCATGTTGAAGAGCATTCTCGGATCAGCGAAGATTGAACCGTTTGCCTGCATTCCATGGGTTTCATCATTAAGTGGGTTGTTGTCCGGTGTCGGAGCATCTTTGAAGTTGTACTGTGCTTCGTCCGAGGTGTTGACAACGTAAACACCTTCTCCGTCGTTAACATTAATCGTGTTGTTCAGCAGGTTGAAGACCATGTCTGGGCTGAAACCAGCGTTGAGGATATCAACACCACGTCCGCGATTGTCGAAGATGATGTTTGAATCGACGGTGATGTCGGACGACGCCAGGTTAAGTGTCGCCACTTCGATCCCATCGCTTCCATTCCCTGTGATGGTGTTGTTGGTGATTTCAGACTCAACAATCACATTGTTATCTGCCCGGATCTCAATTCCGATGTCTGCGTTGTCAGCGATAAAGTTGTTATCGATTCCGATGATATTCCCGAAGAACACCGTGCTTTGGATGTCGATACCGCTGGCACCGTTGTCAGTGATCAGGTTGTTGTGGATATCAGCAATACCGACAGCTGTGGATTGAATACCAGCTGCTTCGTTTCCTTGAATGATGTTTCCAAGGCTGAAGCCATCTCCATCGACTCCGTTCTGACCAATTTCCAGAAGGGAATCAATTCCATACGATCCATCCAGCTGGATCCCTGAGCCACCATTGTTGACGATCTCGTTCTGGGTCCAGATCCCGGTAACATTTCGTTGATCCAAGGCTGAGTTGGCTCGGTCTGTGACATGAATACCGTGGCTGGAGTTTGCGTCGATCAGGTTGCTGTTGATGATTGAATCAAGCACAGCGTCTGCTTCGACTCGCATGTGAATTCCGCGAGTGTTGTTGCGGATGATGTTGTCTTGAATCAGGTACGTGTCGGTCGTGTTCGCATTCTGTGACAGAAGGCTGATTCCGTCTCCAGTGTTGGACTCGATTGTGTTTCGCAGGATTGTTCCGTTGATGAATCCGTCATCCTTGCGGTTCATCCCGATTCCATCTGATCCGTTGCTGGTGATTACGCTGTCCTGAATCCGGATTTCATCGAAGATGCTGAACTCTGAAGACAGGATGTTGACACCACGTTGACCGTTTCCACTAATCAGGGTTTCTTCAACAAACAGGTCGACCAGTGAGGTGTTCACCGTTGGTGAATCCGGGCTGGAGATAATGCTGATTCCGTGATTTGTGTTATTCGAAATTGTTGTCAGTCCAGTGAACTCAGGATCGACAGGGCTGGTGATGGAAACACTCATTGTGGACCCGTTAAAGGTTTCTCCACGGTAACCGTTGTCAGCGTTTCCTGTGATCGTTGCGTTCATCAGGTCGATGTTCGCTGCGGAAGTGTCTCGTGTAATGATGTTGAGTCCACTACCTGAGCTACTTGCTGTGTACTGGTCACGGGAACTGTTGAGGTTGAGTGCTGATGCTCCATGCAATTCACCGCGAAGGTTAGAAGCGAGGTTCTGATCAATGAGGTTGTCTTGCATTGTGACGTTGACAGTACTGTCTGTCAGGTCAAATTGAATCCCGCTGTTTCCACCGACACCAGCTTGCGTGACGACGCCTGGATCATCCAACGGAAGAGTCGAGGCTGCGAGCATGTAGTTTGCGAGTTTCTGCTCGTTTGCTGCAATCGTCGCGGCACTTGGGGCCACCATTTCAAGTTCGCTGCCACCAGCAGTTCCTGGAACAAGTGGGAAAGTCTGGTCAGCGGCACTCATGTCGACTGTGTAACCAAGGTCGCTGAACATGGCTGCTGTGACACGGGAGATTTTCCTTGGAGCTGTTCCAGTAGCCGAGTAAGTCATCAACTCGTCGCCGTAGAGAGCGTCATCCCAGTGGGCGTAGTCCGAACCAGGGCCGATTCCGGTTTGCAATGGGACGCCTGTGTCATTCAGGTTAAACAGTGCATTGTGTTCCGCCACCGCATTCGCTCCGGTATAGAGAGCATTCGGGTAGTCGACCAAACCTTTCTGAGCCCACAAGAAGTCTGTGAATCCCAGAACATGTCCCATTTCATGAATGATGACATCACGAAGTTCCAAAGCAGGCAAAGTTGGGAGGAACGAATTGCTGAATTCCATGAGTCCCAGATATGGAAGCATGTCAGCATCGTTTCTCTGAGCGGTGAATCCAGCTTGTCCCAGAATACCTGGTCCAAGGTCAGCTCCTTCAGCTGTAATGGTGATGTCGTCAATCAGCCCATAGACAGGATCGACAACATCAGGCAGGTCACCGATGATGATTTCTTGCCAGCGTTGAGCAGCGAAGTTGAATTGTGCCTGTTGAGCCGGAGTCAGGCCACCCAGGAAGGCAACATTAATGTTGAACCCACCGATTGGAGATCCGTTCCCTTGGATGAAGTTGTTCGTGATGATCAGGTCATCCATGAGTGAATCGACACCGATGATGTTGATTCCGTTTCCAGCGTTGTCGGTGATATCATTGTTTGTGATGTAGAACTGGTTGTTCGTTGCGTTATCCATGACGAAGGCCATGCCGTCTCGACCGTTGCGGTCGAAGAGGTTCATGTCGAATTCCCAGTCATTGAATGTGGCATCGTTCAGGTAGGCTGCAAAACCGCTTTCTCCGTTGTTGGAGAATGTGTTTGCTCCCATCACGAAGTCGTTCATTTCTGAGTTGTCGACGATGACTGTCAGACCGTTTCGACTGTTTGAATCAAACAGGTTTCCTGTGAATCCTGGAATGAATTCCAGTGGGTCAAGTGGATCAACCTGTAATGGAGTGTTGATGGTTCCGCCATCTCGAGAGGCGAGTAACGCACCAGAGCCAATGTTGTTCTCGAAGGTGTTTCGTTGGAAAGTTGTCAGCGTGATTTCGCTTCCTACGCCTTCTGCATTGGCAACAAATCCAGCGGAAGTAATGTCTTGATTGTTCGAGAATGTGTTGTCCTCAACGCTTGCGTTAATAGTTCCGCCGTTGATGGCTTCGATTTGCATTCCCGTTTCGTTGAGGTCAGCACTGTTGCCAACAATTCCTGTTGACATTGTCGCTGGGTCAAATGGGAACACATTCGTGGCGTCAGTCAGATCGGAAGGATCGATGTACACACTTCCGTCGCTGAAGACGGGGAGATCAGCATCAGGAGCTGTCGGGACAGCGTCTGGCAGGTTATCTGCCATGATGTTGGCTCCATCGGCGATCACCTCAAAGCCAATTCCCATGTTGTTGCTTGTGGAGTTACTGAAGAGGGCAAGAGCTCCATCTCCTGTGAACTCAGCTTGTAGACCACCGATGATGTTGTCACGAAGTACGTTTTCGCTGTAGTGCAACGATCCCGAGAAGTTCGTCAGCTGTGTTGCGTATTCGGAGTTCTCCAGAATGTTACGGTTAATGCTGACACTGGAAACCATGTCTCCGTAGATGGCACTGCCAGTGCTTGCGTTCGGGCCAGTGAGTGTCATCTGGTGATCAATCTGGAAACCAGCGACTTCGAAACAGTTCCCGCCAGTTTCAAGTGTGATGATGTGGTCGTTTCCAACGATTCCACTGCTCGTGAGCAGAGGCAAAGGTTGATCCGCCACGAATCCAGGCATCACAAACAGACTGCCTTCAGATTCGAAGTAGTGTTGAACACTGCTGCTCAAGAGGCGTTGACCACTCAGGAGACCAAGGCCTGTGTTCAGGTTTGTGTCGGTCTCATCTTCTCGAGGTTGAACGTAGATGATGTCGAATGCCCCTTGCTCAGCCAGTGACAAAGCGGAGTATTCTTCGAGTGACATGAACGGGTTGCCGACCGAACCGTTTCCAGAAGTCAGATCATCTGGATCAATATGTGCGACATTGTAAGGCAATCCGGTTTTCGGATTGATTGCGATATTCTGTTGGATTCCGGTTCCAGTGCTGACCGGCATGCGGTAGCGACGAATCACAGAATCTGTGAGTGCGGAAGCGACGGCTGGACGTTTGAACCAACGGATTGGACCGCTTGACGGCATGGTCAGTTCGAAGTTGATTGAGAAGTTCGAACCAAATTCCGGGTCGTTCGTGTACAGTCCGTTTAACCAGAAACTGTCGTTGATCTGTGCTTGAGTTCGGACACTCACTCCGGCTGAGGTATCAGTCTCTTCACCTGCGAGGATGTAAAAACCGACTCCGACATCGACACCGTATCCACCCAGGTAAGGGAATGGAGTTGCGATTTCCGCATCATACGTTTGCAGGGCTTCCTCTGTTCGAATGAACTGTTGGACAGAAATGTTGTTCCCAACGAACGCATTCTCTCCTTGTCCGACCACGGACGTGTTCATCGATTCCCCGATCGGGATCGAGAAGTTCATTCGCATGTCGACATAGCGACCGAGAGATTCGAAACTCCCGCCCAACTGGTTGTAATCACCGTTGTAGGCAGTTTCGTTGTCCCACCAGAAAGAGGCCCCGTAGACACGGTCGTCTTCTGGAATGTATTCGCGATATCCGAGACCGAAGCTCGCGGAACCATCTCCACCATCGGAGATGTTCACTCGCGGGTTGACCCACCATAAGGCGCGGTCACTCTCAAACGCTAATGGAATGAACGCATTGAGGTTGGTGTATCCATCCTCAAATCCGTATCGATCCATGCTTGACCGTCCAACACGCCAAAGGATTTCGTCCCTTGGTCTTGTTGCGGCAAAGCCGACGCTTTCGTCCTGTGGGACGAGAGCATCATTGAACATTGGGGGAGCACCCGGGATAAAGTGCGTTTGTTGCACTCCTGGTGCTGGAACAGCTGCCGAGGCGGAATGATCTTGACCACCAAGTCGTACAGAACCGTAATCCGCCTGGGAAACGGCTCCTCCTTCCGATTGCTGAGCTTCGAAAGCTCCCACATCAGGGGATTGTCCCCACGTGGTCGCCGACAAGCCTAAACAAGCGGTAATAACTTGCAGCCAACTCTTACATGTGTCTTTCATCGATTGCTCCAGCATCCTGCCGTGTTTCAGCCACAGGTCCTTTGTGACTGTGCGTACAGGTCGTTTCTGCGCACTCGTCAACTCGTAACAACCCGCCCCGGTAAAATAGTCCGGTCGTGACGGTTCTACCGGTAATGGTAGTTATCCTGATCAATCGGTCGGGGTCCTCTCTTCAGTTGAGCGGAATTACGGAACAGGTAAGATTTAACGATTGTTCCTGTTTTTCAGTCTCGTCAATTTCCACCGAATTTACCCATTCTTCCTGCCTTAGCTCAGTGTGGGCAGGGGACTGGCAAGGTGCGCGCAGGGTGGACGGGCTCAGAGAATCGACTCGCATTTTATTCTTGAAAAATCTTCAAACCTTGGGAATAAAACGGAGCGTCGAGGCCTCTATACTTTCACAGGCACGAAATTGTTATTGCTGCCAGGAACATAACGTCTTTAAATTAAAGACATTAGGAGAAAACGATGAAGAAGTTTACTGCTCTACTCTCAGCGATGTTGCTCTGCGGATGGATGGTTGGATGTGCTCCAAAAGCTGACGATGCAGCTCCTGCTGACGCTCCTGCCGATGCTGCTGCTGATGCACATACTGACGAAGCACACACAGATGAAGCTGCTACCGACGCACCAGCAGCTGACGCTCCTGCAGAAGCACCTGCTGACGATGCAGCAGCACCAGCTGACGATTCTTCAGCTGAAGCTGGAACAACTAACTAATCATCTTTACGGCAACCTTGTCGTATTGACGAAAAAAAGCCTGCGAGAACATTCTCGCAGGCTTTTTTGTTTGGAGTGCCGCAATAAGGCTGAGCAGGGAAGCTGGACTTTGCCGCTGTTGAGAGGCTCATCGGTCTCAGATCTGTGTGATGGTCGGTGTCAGCTGGTTTTCTTTCACGAACTCTTCGAGTTCCTCGACGTGAAAGACACCTGTTGTTGCACCGGCGTGCTGAACGCAACTGGCCCCCATGGCACTTCCATACATCAAAGATTGCTGGGGTTTGGATCCTTGGAGAACTCCGTACAAAAAACCGGCAACAAAAGCGTCGCCTCCACCTGTCCCATCGACTTGTTCCACTTGATAAGCAGGTAAATGGATGACGGATGAAGCCTGGTCTCGGAGGATCGAGCCATCTGGACCTGAGGTGATGACAACGGTTCCTGCACCCTGACTCAGGAAGATCTCAGCCTGTTTCACTGGATCGCTTTCGCCGGTCAGCAAGCGGGCCTCGTCCTGGTTCGGAAGGAAGATATCCGTTTCGGGGAGTGCCACTTTGAGCATCTCAATACAATCGTCAACGCGATCCAATACAACATCCAGAACGGTGGTCACTTGAAGCTTTCGAGCTCGTGCAAACATCTCTCGGACATTCTCACCCGAAAGTTCAGGATTCAACCCAAACCCACCGACATACACGATTTTCGACTTCTGAAGCAGTTCATCCGAGACTTCTCGGCCTGTTAATTCAGTGTTTGCACCGACAGCATGAATAAATCTGCGGTCTTCGTTTTGCACATTCACGACCATCGTCGCGGAGGTTTGAGACTTTTCTGAGATCCGAATATGTTCGCAGTAGACATCGTTCTCAGCGAGGGCACTTCTAACATATTGACCAAATGGGTCATTTCCAACGCAGCCAACGAGAGAGACTTTGACACCGAGCTTCGCCAGATCGGTACTCACATTTGCTGCACAACCGCCAATAGTCAGTTCCAAACTTGGTGTCGTGATGAGACCACCTGGAGCTGGGAACTTACGAATTGGGGCACAGACATGATCTGCCACGATGATTCCCACACAAATGACGTCACATTCTGAAGCAGCAGCATTCATTTTTGTCCCTGATTCTTTGAACTGACCCGAAATTCCGGAGTCGACCTCTCAAGCAGTGAAATTCCATCGTAGCATAGGTTTTCAGTTCGCTTCTTGCACTCCCTGTGACTCTTTGTACTACGAGTCGGAAGATGAGAGACAATTGTGACCGCGAAGAGGATTTGTCGATCATCTCTTCGTTCATCAGCTGGAAGCCTGAAGCGACGCATTCTCATTCAAGGAAAAGGGCTCATTAAGAGATCGAAGAGCGTTCCGGTTCAGTCATCTCTGCTGATTTTGGGCCGCGTGAAGCCTCCTCGGTACGCGACTGAACTCGAGCGGCACGTCTGGCCTGAACGCGCTCAGATAATCGCAAAATCAGTGGGTATGTTGGCAACGAGAGAACTGTTGCGACGAGAAATGAGCCAATGATGAGAGGTGTGCCGAGTGTGTAGAAGACATTCGAGAATGTCGACCACCATTCGGTGTAACTGGAATACTGAAACAGGCTAACGAATTCTTTCCAGCTGATCTGAGTGTGTGTGAACATGGCACCGATACGATAATTCATCCAGTAGATTGGAATCATCGTGAACGGATTTGAGATATAAACTGCAACGAGTGCAGCAAAGCGGTTGAAGCGGAAAAACGGCTGCGTGAGAAAGGCAACGGCAAGCACTAACAACATTTGAATTCCAAAGGTCGGAGTCAGACCGATGAAAATTCCAATTGCAGTTCCCATCGCAATGGAATGGGGAGTGTCTTTGAGTTGCAGAATAGCATGCAACCATTGACGTGGATCGCACCACCAGATCAATCGCGATTGCCAGGACATCGAGAAATTCCCACTTGGGCAGCCATACTCGTCATCAAATGCGAACAATTGCGTCGAGAATAAATGTGGTCCATCAACACGTTGCGGGCAGGTTAACCTCGCTGGTGTTGTGGATACCGCGTCATCAGGATTCATCACCTGCTGCGTCACTCTGGCCTCTTGTTTCTTCGGTTGTCATCTCGACCAAATACTGTGATCGGTTCAATGATCGGGTTCAGTGATCGGTCGGAGCGAGTCGATTGATATTTTTCGCATCGACCCCAACCGGCTGCAAAATTTGCCGAATCGTTACTGATTCATCAACTTCGTGACAAGAGGCAGGACATCTTCCTGATAGGTAAACTCTGCGGGATCTTCGGGGTTTGGGAATTGCCCAGCAAGTTGCCCGTCTTTCCCATAAACGTACACGATGGGGATCGATCCCTGCTTGATTTTTTCGTTATAAACGATGTCAGAAGCGGTCGAACAAAGAATGTTTTGAAACGTAGCACCTTGCTTTTTCAGAACAGCCAGAACTGGCTTGGTGTACGTCTCGACCGGTTCATCATCAAAACCCTGATAGTCCAGTGAGATCGAGAGACACGCGACTTGATCCGAATGCTCTTTGTGAAGTTGGACAAGATTGGGGAACTCGACCAAGCAGGGGGCACAGTAAGTTGCCCAGACATCGACAACGACGATTTTGCCTTTGTGCTGCGAAATCAACTCCTGAGTTTGATCCCAACTCTTGATTTCAAGCTTCACTTCTTCAGCTTGACTTGTTGATGAATCAGAAGTTGTTGATGACTCTTCTGTTTGACCTGCCGGGGCTGGTGTCTCATTGGCGGGAGTTTCTGGCGTCACCGCGCCTCCAGCTTCGGGAACTTCGGGGTCGGGAGGCGTTCCAGGTTCTTGTGAACATCCTGCCGCGACCAGAAAAGGAACGAAGGCCAATAGAAGTAAGGTTGTTTTCAACATCTCATCAATCCATCGTGAAATTTTTGAAGTGATCACATCTTTTGAGTATTCGCTTGAGTGATCGCTCGTTCGTTTCCAAACGCCCATTTGGAAATTGGTCGTGCCCTGGATCTTCTGTTCTCGAAGTGGCTTGTTTTTTGCGGTTCAAGAGAACTTTCGTGCCGCCGTTCGGACGGCACTCTTCATTGATACTCTCAACTGTTGAGAGCTTCAATCACTTTTTGCCCCATTTCAATTGTTCCAAGTGAGACTTCTCCATCCTTTGCCAAGTCCTTGGTACGGTGACCTGCCGACAGAACAGCGTCGACTGCTGCTTCGATTGCTTTCGCTTCGTCGTCCAGGTTCAGCGAATGTCGGAGCAACATGGCAGCTGCCAAAATCGTAGCTAGTGGGTTCGCGATTCCAAGCCCTGCAATGTCTGGTGCCGATCCGTGGATCGGTTCGTAAAGTCCGGGGCCATCGCTTCCAAGGGAGGCACTCGGGAGGAGACCCATCGAGCCGGGAAGCATCGATCCTTCGTCGGTGAGGATATCGCCGAACATGTTGCCAGTCACCACCACATCGAATGTGGATGGGCGAGAAATCAGATGCATCGCCATCGCATCAACCAGGACAACATCGTATTTCAGGTCTGGAAACTCTTCTCGGACAACACGCTCAGCGACCTTGCGCCAAAGCCGCGATGCTTCCAGCACGTTTGCTTTATCGACAGATGTTAAATGTCCCGAGCGACCTTGAGCAGCTTTTGCAGCGACTCGAACGACTCGTTCGATTTCGTGCGTGCTGTAAACCATGGTACTGGTTGCGGTTTCGCTTCCATCGGCATTCTGTTCTAAGTTGGAATCGCCGAAGTAAATGCCCCCGGTCAGTTCTCGCACGAAGAAAATATCGGTTCCTTCCACAATTTCTCGACGGAGAGGAGAAGAATCGAGCAGGAACTCATGTGTGGTGATTGGACGCAAGTTTGCAAAAAGGCCTAACTCTTTGCGAATTTTCAGAAGTCCAGCCTCGGGACGAGTCTTGGCTGTGGGGTCATCCCACTTCGGGCCACCAACAGCACCAAGAAGAATCCCATCAGCGTTTCGGCATGCGTTCAGAGTTGCCTCGGGAAGCGGGTCTCCGAAATCATCAATCGCGTTTCCGCCAATCGGGTGTGATTCGAACTCGAACTTATGTCCAAACTTTTCAGCAACTTCGACAAGAATCTTACGACCTTCTTCAGTCACTTCCGGACCAATTCCATCACCGGGAAGAAGTACAATTTTTGCGTTCACGTTTCTCTGACTTTCAACTGCATTAGATACGACACTCAGTACATTTCCCAAGGATCGGGGATCCAACACCGGGTGAGCAACTCAGACAGGGAACTCATGTTCCCGCTCGTCTGACGCCATTCCGGGTTCCGATTTCCATTTTGCAGGAGATGTCGAGAGGAGATGGGCTAAGACCCCACACCAAAACTTTAACGGAGCAATCGATCATATTCCACCCGCATGCAAGTTCGAAAGCGACTACGGGGGAGTCTCTGAAAACTGAGAGACTTCAGTAATTCTGCTTCATTGTGATGAATCTTGCGATCAGATCGATCTACACGGCTGAATCATGACATGATCGGGCGCTGACAAATTCAAAAAACTTGCTGCCACGGTTGCTGGCAGCTCCTCTACGAACGGCTGGTGGTAGCAAAGCCAGCCATTCTTAAGGTTGTTTTTTACTGTCAATTTGGATGTTGCCGCTCTTCGGGACAAGGGAAGTGGTGAAGAAGAGTGGCGGAGGCTTTGCGAAGTCTCGGCGATGGAAGGTCGCGTGTTGAAAATCGTAGGTTCATTGTCTGTGAAATTCAGTTCGTGCCGATTGTTTCATGTTCAATAATTGTCGGGATTCCATCGACGAGGAGTTTCCGGTTTGCGGAAAACCCTGCGGAGCTTCACTGAAAAAGTTGCGTTTATTTAACAAAGACACGGTCGCAGAAGATGCTTTTTGACCGTGCGAAGTCTGTGAGCTATATGCAAAGAGTGGTTCTCGAGGTGGTGCGTGTCGCATTTCGCCGAGTGGGGATTCACTCGGACACGGAGCTTATTGGTATGTTGGCATCTGCCGTTGAAATTCCTGATCTCTACGAACAAAGTCGCAAGGAACTGGACCCCGGCTTTGATGGAGTCTGCCTGCGTCCTTTGTGGTCGACAGCAGGGCATGGGCCAATCACTTTGTTTCCGGGACGTTATACTGTCGGCTCCGATGAAAGTTGTGATTTTACATTTCCTGTTGCTGGGGTTGCTGGCCAACACTGCTTGATCGTCGTCGGGCGGAAACGCGCGATTTTGAAAGCCAGTTCTCAATTAACGTGGCTGAACGAAGGGGTAATTACCGAAGGCGAACTCAAAGCGGGGGATCGACTGGTCATTGGGCCGATTGAATTCGAAGTGGAAGTCCTGCACGCGGAACCAGCAGTCAGCAGCCAAGACGATTTTTCGCCACCGGACATCGATGAGCTGATCAGACACGCTGCTGAGCAACCTGGGAGCAATCAAAAGGACCGTCGAGAACAACTCGTTCAGGAAATGCTGACTGATGTCGAAGGGCTTCTCGATGTTTTCTTTCAAAAAGAAAAAGAATCGCATGCTCAGTTGACTGCGATGAACACGACTCTCGTAAATGCTCAACTCGAATTGGAGCAAGAGTTCAAACTTCTTGAGTTACAGCGGCAAGAAATTACGGAAAAGCAAAACGAGATTGTTTCAGAGCGTTCCCAGTTAGTGCCCATTGCGGATGCCACCGAGAAGTTACAGGGACTTCGGAAGGAACTTGAGACTCAGGCCGAGGAACTTTCTCAACGCGAAGTTGAACTGCTCAATCAAAAAGCGAGTCTCGCAAAGCAGGTTGAGGAGGTTAATGCTCAGAAAGAGAATCTTCAGGCCTCGCTCGAACGGGTTCAGATTGCTCAGCAAGAGTTAAAAGCATCCGCACAACAGACACAAGAGGAATCTCGTCTCCTCGAAAGTCGCACATCTGACCTCGCTCTTCTGGAACAAGAGGTTCAAGAGCAAAGAAATGCCGTTGAGAAACAACAGCACGAACTCAATGACCTTGCACAACACCTTGAATCTCGATCCGCGGAGATTCAAGCAGGTTTCGATGAGATCAGTGCGCAACAAGAGACATTGAAAGAGAAAGAGCAACAGCTCCAGATCAAAGAAAGCGAACTCCAGAAGAGTCAGGAGCAACTTGACGAACAGGCACAAAGCGTATCGAGCAGAATCGCTGATTTTGATCTGCAATTAGAAACTCTTCGAGAAGACCAAAAGACCGTTCAGGAGCAGCGAACGCAGTTTGAGTCGGAGAAGGAACTCTTCCAGCAGAGACAGGCATCGCTAGAGAAAGAGCTTGCAGCCAGAGATGATTCGTGTGCTGCGATTGTCCAGGAACTGGAGTTGAAAGCGTCTCAACTCGAAGCCGATCTTCAAGACCTGAATCGCCGTGAAGAGAAGCTCGATCTACAGCGACAGGAGCTTCAACTTGAAGCTGACCTGTTCGAAGAGCTTTCAGATGAATTCATTGAATCGCAGCGTGAACTCGAGCGCAAACATGATCAGCTCAATCAAGCTCGCGAAGATTTTGAAAAGCAGCGGCAACTCGAACTCAACGAACTTGCTGAACTCAAACAACAGGCAGCAACGGATCGGCAATTGCTCGACGAGCAATTTTCTCAGTTGAAGAATCTAAAGGCCGAACATGAGCAGGTTTCGCAGACGCTGCAAGCAGACCGACTGAGTCTTGTTCAGTTGGAGGAAGGGCTTCAACAACGCGAAGAAGAGCTTCGCAATGGACATGCTCTACTCGACGAGAAGACTCGTGCGGTTGAAGAGCAGCTCAGTGAGTTGCAAGCACATCGTGATCGGCTCACGGATGACGAGCAAGAACTTGCTCGACAGCAAGCGGAGCTCACGGCTGACCTCGAAGCAGCTGCTGAAAAACAAAACGAGTTCCTCAAACAGAACGAAATCCTCGCTGAGGAACAACGGTCACATCAAGAGCATTGTGAAGCGGTCGCTGCGCTGCATGAACAGTCGCGTTCAGAACTCGATCAACGAGAAGAGCATTTGCGAGTTGCACAGAAGCAACTGGAGTTGCTTTCGCTTTCCATCGAGGAACGAGAAGTTGCAGCAGATCTCCTCTTCGATGACTTGCAGGCTGAAAAGAAGGGGCTGGCAGAACTTGCTGCAGAACTCGAACTTCGTGAACAGGAAGTTCAGGATCAACATGGGCTTCTGGAGACCCAGGATTTCGAACTGAAAGAACAGCTTGAAGCTCAACGTGCGAAGCTGTCAGAGCAAGAGAATAGTCTTGTTCAGCAGAGAGAGGAACTGAAGCGAGAGTTCGAGAACCTGAAGGAACAGGTTGAGCGACTGGACGAGCAAAAGAAACAACTCGAAACAAGAGAGGAGCAACTGCGTTCAGAGGAAGAATCATTAGAAAAACGATCACTGGAAAAGCAGAAGGAGATCGAAGAGCAGACGAAGTCTCTCGCTCTTGAACAGCAGCTTCTGGAAGAACAGACTCAACAATTGAAGTCTCAAAGTTCTGAATATGCTCAGCGTCAGAAAGAAATCGAGGAAGAGCAGGGTGGCTTAGTCCTCTTTGAGAAGGTGCTCAAAGACCGTAAGCAAGATTTTCAGGGAGAGCAGGAACTCTTGCAATCCAGCTCTCTGGAACTGGAAGAGAAAACCAGGCAGTTGCAAGCGGCTCAATCTGAACTCGCCGCTAAAATCGAAAAGTTCAACCTTCAGAAAGCTGAACTTGAACTCGAAGCGGACATCCTTGAAGAGAGGAGTTCCGAACTCAACGAAAAACAAAACGAACTCATCAGTCGAGAAGAAGAGTTTCAGAATCGATGCCGAGAATTCGAGCAAAAACAAGCTGAGGAACAACCTAAGCTTCAGCGTCTCTCACGGGAACTCTCTGAAGAGCGAATCCGACTCGACGATCTGGCAGCACGATTGGAGTCGCAACAACAGGAGTTTCAGCGACAGAGTACGGAATTCAAACTGGATCAGTCCGTATTGTCAGAGTTCGAAGCTGAGCTCGAACAACGCGAAGCTGAACTGCATGCAGCATCGATTGAGCTCAAGGAACAGCAATCGGAACTCGCTTCTCAGACGGAGAAGTTCAACAACGAGCGACAAGAGCGGGAAGCACAACTGCTCGCAGCGGAAAAAGATCTGGAGCAACGCGAACTCCGGTTCGAGACAGACCAGAAACAGCATCAGGCACTTCTCACAGAGTACGAGAAGCTTGAAGCTGCACACTTCGAATTGCGTGATCAGGAACAGGTTCTCCTCAGTCAGATGGCCATCCTGAAATCAAGCGAAGAGGAACTCCGACTCAGTCTCTCCCAAGCCAAACGGGAGGAGGCACAGGAACTTGAGGATCGACAGGCTCAGCTCAATCAACAGCTTGAAGAGCTCAGGTCGCTGGAAAGTGAACTCGCTGAACGTGAGTCACAACTAAAATCACAACATCAAGTCGAACGCGATCAGCTTGAATCTCAAGTTCTTGAACTCTCAAGTCAGCTGGACAGAGTGATCGTTGAACGAAATGAATTACTGGAACAGGGGCAGCAGGTTGCCGAGCAACAGAGAAAGTATGAAAGCGAGAGCGCTGAACTTCAGGAACTTCAACAGTTGCTGGAAGAAAAACTGGAGTACTGCGAGTCGCGGATAAAAGAGACCGAATCGACACGCCAAAAGTTGTCCGGGCAATTTGAAGAACTTCGAGAACGTCAGCAAGGATTTCAACAACTCGAACTCGAACTTGAGGAAGAGAAAGCCTCAATTGAACAGGAGCGAAGTTCAATCGAAATCGCACGTGCCGATTTCGAACAAGACGTAGCGGAATTCGAAGATCTGCAAGAGCGTCTACTCTCTGACCTCAATCAAAGCGACTCGAAGCAAAACGATTCCACTCAAGATCTCGACCCGCAACCTCAAGAAGTGCAAGGAGAATTACAGGGAATTGCCAAAGACGGCGTTGATGAGGATGTCGATCACAAGATCGATGAGAAGGCGACTGACAGTGTTGGTGACGGTGTTAGTGGCAGTGTTCGTGACAAGATTAGTGGCAATGTTGTCAGTGACGACGCTGTAATAAGTGACAACGCGGAATTCAATCTGAATGTCGAACTGCACAACGAGGTGGCCTCAGAGGCAGTCGAAGGCGAAAGCTCCGCTGAGACAGGAGATGAGTCTGCCCCAATCGATGGTCTACGCTCGGAACTGGCAGAAATTTTTGGGATTCCACTGGGGGGGGAAACGCCTGCAGAAAAGTCGACCGCAGAGAACTCTTCGACGGGGATCACTGAAGAGATTGAGTTAGAGGTTGAGTCAGAGAGTGAAACACCTGAAATTTTGGAACTCGCAGAAGCCGGCCTCGAATTGCCCGAGTCACTCAAGGAAGAGGCGACCACACAGACTGACGAAAAGAGTGAAGCCTCAAATATCTCGGAATCGTTTGTTGAGGAATCTCGCACCCCAGACTTTTCCTCAGATGATGTCATTCAAAACTATATGAAGCAGCTTCTCGCCCGGAATTCAGCTGAAAAGTCTCAACCGAAAACATCTGAGGTCCTGGAAACTCCTGAGCAAGAGTTAAGCCCTTCAGCGACACAGTTAAAAACTCAGCCCGTTGAGCGAACCGAAGGTGAGGCATCCAATTCACGGAACACGAACTCACGTGAAGTTCGTGAGTCTGCTGCCATTCGAGCGAATCTGGACTCATTTCGAGAGTTGGCGAACCTCTCCGCACGTTCGGCAGTTGCGAAATCAACACTGAGTCGCGAGCGGACCTTTATAAAAATTTACGCAGCGTGTGCTGGCATCGGTTGGTTATGTACGTCATTCCTGTTAATGACCGAGCAATGGTCGTCATCAGAGCAGGGGCAAGCGACATTGTTAGCCAGTATGACCGGACTCGGGGCGATCTTTGCGACTGCAAAGATGTTCCGTTCGATGGTCAGGGCCAGATATTTCCTCGCTTTAGCCCCCGACAATGAGAATGACGGTGACAGTCTCAATGACAGCGACAGCGACAGCGACATTGACAGCGACAGCGACAGCGACAGCGACATTCACATTGACAACATTGGCAGCGAAGTTGAGATTGAGGCCCCATTGGCGGAGTCGTGATCTGCAACGAAACCGCCTCCGGACATGGGTAACGCTTCCAAACACATAAACCGCATCCAGAACTGTTCCAGTTTCTTGCGAACTGATCCTGAAACTTGAAGTTGCTTACTCAATCGTTGAGAAAAGCAGCTATCCCAGAGGTTTTCGGTCTGGTTTTTGATTGACCAGGATCTTCGCTGCATTCATATTGGGCTCGGTCAGTCATTTCTGAAAATTCCCTCTCTGCGAAAGATGACAACTGGTCTTTCTTGAATCGACACAATAACATACAGGCCAATTCAGGCGCTCAAGATGGTTTTCCCGTAGTGATCACCCATCAAGAGACAATTATTTTCTAGCTCGCTCAACATTGATGCAGAAATTGCCAAGAAGTCCGGCTCGGTCGCTGGAGTGGTTTCGAGAAAATTCCGTTGAGTGAGAGAAACTGGCACGCCCCCCTCAAACGACCAGAATCTGGCTGATCAATGACGCAGAAAATCTCCGGTAACATGATTGCAGACAGCAACGATCAGTACGCAATTGTTGTCTCACGCTTCAACGAACTGGTGACGAAGCGTCTGTTGGACGGGGCAGTAGATACCCTGAAACGACACGGCGCGTCCGCCGATTCGATCGTCGAGTGCTGGGTTCCGGGAGCCTATGAATTACCGATCATCGCTGAACGACTCGCAGCGAGTGGGAAGTACGCTGCTGTCATCACTTTAGGTGCGGTCATTCAGGGTGACACTGACCATCACGACTATATCAATCACGCAGTGGCGCAAGGCATCATGGATGCATCGCAGAAGAATGGGATTCCCGTCTTGTTTGGAGTCCTGACCTGCCGTACGATGGAACAAGCTTTAGACCGTGCAGGTGGTAAAGCCGGGAACAAGGGAGTTGAAGCGGCCTTGGCAGCAATTGAAACTGTTAATGTGCTCAAACAACTTTCCTGATTCGTCTGGCGCAACTTCCCGGGTAGGATTATCGTCTTCTCGTTGTACGTTTTGCGTGTATCCACCTGAGGTAAAAAGAGAGGTCGCAGCATTCTCGATTGAGATTGTCAATGAAAATTGTCCGTTGAGAACAGGGCCCGGCGCCGAGATTGATGGTTTCGCCTCTGGAGTCTTATTCAAGGCTGCGGTTTCCAGAACGACACAAGCAACGACAGCAAATCCAATATTGGTCTTCACGTTCCGCCTCGTGGCGAGCGGTTTATGAAGTCGTGAATGCGACCTTCACGGGCACAACAGGCATTGCGATCGCTGCAGCGACTCGACCGCAATCAATTACACACCTATAGAGAGATTCATGGCTCGTCGAAGTAAATCACGTCAGGTTGCAGTGCAAATGCTGTATCAGGTGGACCTGAACCCGGATACAGAAGTCACTGAGATTAAAAAGATGATTGCCGAACGCATCAGCGATCAGCAACTGATCGATTTTGCGTGGAGCCTTTACGCAGGGGTTATGGAACACCGACAAGAACTCGACCTGAAGATCCAAAGCGTGGCCGCCAATTGGCGGCTGAATCGCATGGCAGCGACGGATCGGGCAGTCTTGCGTCTGGGAGCCTATGAAATCGTCAAAACAGAGACCCCACGCGGTGTCGCCATCGACGAAGCGATTGAACTCGCCAAAAAGTTCGGCGATGCCCAGTCTTCACAGTTTGTGAATGGAATTCTAGACAAAATCCATTCTGATTAGGGCATATTCAATGCTTCTCGCGCCTGTTGGGAGTCTTTTTCTCACGGGAAATCGCTCCGTTCCACGAGGCTGAACGCGAACATCATTTCAATAATGATGGCTCGGGAACACGAGTTCTGCCTCTTTGGGCTCAGCGTGTGTGCTGAGAGCCCCGTTTCTTTGCAGGGATAAAAAACAGAGAAGTCCTCTTTTCGCACAGATCGAAGTGACGAAATGTGGGATTTTGCTCATCAACCGGCTTTGCCGTGAGTGTTTTTTGATGCAACGCAGCATTTTTTCGAAGAATAATCGGAATAATCGTTATTTTCGTAAAGTTCTTCTCATGTCACGTCCTTCGAAGAGTCGAAAACGAAGATAGCTGGAGCTTGCGCGTCAAAATTGTTCCAGATATTTTCGAATCAGAATCATTGACTGAGTCGCGTTCAAACGGATTTGAATGCCTCGTGAGTTATCACGAATCAGTCGAACCGGGGTTTTGTTTAACTCAAACCTCAATGCGGCAGGGAGAATCACATGCGACGGAGTGCGTGCTTTCTAACAATCGTTGGTCTCAGCTTGAACAGTGTCGCTGCTCAAGACCTGTTTGGTCCCTCTGCTGTCCAACCAAAACCAGCTGGGAGAAGCCTCCAGTATTTCAATTCCGGCCAAAATAAGACACAAGAGCAAACGCAGAGTCAACGTTCTGCCGGGCTGAAGCAAGCTCCGCAACCGGTCACAATCTCTCCGGCCGCTCAGACTCCGAATTACTATTCGGAATTATTTGGCGATAAAGCTGAATTGAGCAACGCCGAATCGACCGAATCCCGCTCACGGCTCAAGCCAGTCATTACACCTCAGAATTCGAGCACAACATTTGCTCCACAAGGTGTGGTTCAAGCTGCTTTTGAGGAAGACAAAGAAGCGGCTAGCTCGCAAATTGAACAAGTGCGAGCTGAAGGCCGAGAGGCTCGACCGTTCCCTGGTGCTTCTCCAGTCGAAACTCCATCAAGCTTCGCTCCTGTTGCTCCTGTTGCTCCGCGAGTGCCTGTTGCAAACCCGAATCTTGCAAATCCGAGTGATGCAGTCTCTGGCCAGAAGACTTCACTGACAACACCGATCGCTGTTGAGTCCACCTCACCAGCAATGAGGGCACAAGCAGGCGAAACAGCTCCTGCGAATCGAGGGAACGTCACTTTCAGCCAACGATTTACCAAAGCTCCTCTCGCGGAACCGGTTCCAACTGTCACCACAATCGAAGCTTCCGGACCACAAACTCCGTCCGTGACAATTGAGTGGAAGCAGCAGTCAGCGATCAACGTTGGACAGGAATGCCAATGTGATCTGGTCGTGAAAAACTCCGGGAAAACCGATGCCTCTAGTGTCGAAGTGGAAGCATTTTTCCCAAACAACGTGAGACTTCTCGATGCCAACCCAAAGCCTTCGAAGAGCGAAACTTTCTTAGGCTGGCAATTTGCGACCCTCAAAGCGGGCGAAGAGCGAACTATTAAAATCAAGATGCTTCCTTTAGAACGAGGAAACATCGCCACACGAGCCAACGTTCGGTTCACAGGAACCGCAAGTAACGTTTTCACCGTGGCTGAACCTTTGCTGGCTGTGAAAGTACAAGGTCCACAACAAGTCATGATCGGCGAAAGTGCCCCTCATACTGTTGTGGTGACCAACCCGGGGAATGGGATTGCCTCGAACGTCCAAATCGAAGCTGTCATCCCCGACGGACTTGAACATGCTCGCGGAAAACGTTTGCTCATGGAGATCGGATCATTGAACCCGGGAGAATCTCGGAGCATCCGGCTTGCGATGGCTGCTGTCACCGGCGGAGAGCATCAAATTCAAGTACAGGCGAGAGCCGACGCAGGGTTGATTCAAAGAAGCGTTGCTGAAGTTTCTGTCATCGCTCCAAGTCTGAATGCCACGATCGATGGCCCTGGTCTTCGTTATCTGGGACGTCGGGGAGTCTTCTCTCTCACAGTCGCCAACGACGGAGCAGCGGCCACGAGCAATGTTCAACTGATGCACAAAGTCCCGGCTGGATTCGAGTTCATCAGTGCAGACAAAGGTGTTCAGTTTGATAAATCAACACGACTGTTGACCTGGTTCGTCGGTCGCCTTGAAAAAGGTGAGCAAAGCGAACTCAACGTCACGCTCTCTGCTAAGACACTCGGCGAACACAAGCACCTGGTTCGTGCAACTTCAGAGCACGGAAGCCTGGCAGATGCAGAATTCACGACACGGATTGAAGGAACCTCTTCCCTCTCTGTGGAAGTTGTCGACCTCGACGATCCTGTCGAAACCGGTACAGAAGCCATTTACGAAGTCCGCTTGAAGAACGAAGGCTCAGCCGCTGCCAAAGATGTTGGACTCGCTTGCGAGATGGCAACCGGAGTCAGCTTCGTAGGAGCGACTGGCCCAACACAGCACATTGCTGAACAACAAAACATTGTGTTCCGAACAATTCCAGAACTCGGCCCCGGGAAAGTGGCTGTCTACCGTGTCAGAGTCACTTCTCAAACATCCGGAAATGCTCGTTTCCGAGCCCGAGTCACCAGCGAATCGGTCGAAGAAGCACTCACCGCAGACGAGTTGACCAAGTTCTATGGTGAGTAAATTTCCTGCTGACCACACTCGCTGTGGTAGCTGACAGGTTGAGATCAATAGATCTGCACTCCGAGAAGCCGCGACTGAGGAATCAGTTGCGGCTTTTTTTATGCGCCGAGATCATTGCAGAATGACGAGAATTTGTAGATGCTGATGGGAATAACGAAATCCAAATTCAATCATTACGGACGGAATCACGCGCGGTGCGAGGAAGTCCATCGAGGGATCAGATGAAACCAATTCAAAAACTTTCAGCCATTGTCATCCTGCTCTGTCTGGGGACACTCACGAGTGTGGCATCTGCTCAGGACTGGACGCGATTTCGAGGACCGAACGGAGAGGGCAAAAGTGACCTGCAAGGTCTTCCGACTCAGTGGTCTCAGGATCAGTATGAATGGGTGATCGAACTTCCGGGCAAAGGGCATTCCTCACCGACTGTTGTGGATAATTTCTTGTTTCTGGCCACCGGCGAAGCGAACGGAAATCGAACGCTGCACTGCTTGAACGCGACCACTGGAAAAACGATCTGGAAGGATTCAATCAAACTCGAAGCGAATCACCTGCATCGCAAAAACAGCTACGCCTCGGGAACTCCAGCCGTGGGAGATGGTTTTGTGTATGTGGCCTTCGCGGATGAACAGCATTACGTGTTGCTGGCCTATAATTTCAAAGGAGAGCGTCAATGGTCACAAGACCTGGGGACATTCACCAGCTCCCACGGTCAAGGTGTTTCACCAATTGTGTACGACGGGAAGGTGATTGTTCCTTCGGATCAAGCAGGACCGAGCAAAGTCGTCGCCCTCGATGCCAAAACTGGAGAGCATGTTTGGACTTCCGAACGGAACTTTCGCAAAGCATCGTACGCCACTCCGATTATCATCAACGTGAATGGTGAGGACCAACTGGTCTGCTTGTGCGGAGCTTTGGGACTCACAGGACTCGACCCTCAAACCGGCAAGTCACTCTGGCAATCCGGTGAACTCCCGAAACGGACAGTCGCCTCACCGGTTTATGGGGATGGGCTGCTCTTCGCTACTTGTGGCTCAGGTGGACGCGGCTCGAACCTTGTGGGCGTCGATCCGGCAGAGCAGGGGGCTGTGAAAAGTGAACGCAAACAAAACCTGCCTTACGTTCCAACTCCGATCGTTCACGAAGGACACATCTATCTGTGGAACGATGACGGCATCGTCTGCTGCGTCGACCTCAGTGGAGACTTCTCTAAGAACGTCTGGCGCGAGCGTGTCGGCGGAACCTATTCCGGGTCGCCAGTCATGATCGATGGAAAGATTTACTGCATCGCCGAAGATGGAGAGATCGCCGTTATTGATGCCAAGCCCGAATACAAATTCTACGGAAAGAGTCCCCTCGGCGACGAGTCCTACGCCACCCCCACCGTCGCCAACGGAAGGGCCTACTTCCGTGGCTTCCACACATTGGCCTGCCTGAAAGCCCAAAACGATTAGAGCAGTCTGCTCTACCGTGTTCCCGTGAAGAACGCATTTCACTAGAAAAACGCTGTTCGCCACGAGGCAGATCCTGCAAACCAATTCGAAAGATGCTCTAGAATTCTCCTCACCGGTCGTTCATGAAAAAAACTGCCATGTGAGTAGGATGCTCGGAATAGCCAACGCAACGCACCAGATTGGACCTCCAGTCTGGTGCGTTTTGCAATGGCACGCGCCCCAAGGGACGACTCGGGACTACTGTCGCAAAATACCACCGATTACAATACGACCGTTTACTGCGCCTCGAAGAGCAACATAGGTTTCAAAAACTGCTTAGATTGCGCCACTCTGTGCAACGGATGTTATCCACCTGCGGCGACTTCCAACTGCAGAGTCGGCACCGTGGTCGTGCCGTCGCTGGCAACGATAATATAAGGCTGGTTACGGCGCCACTCCGTGCGGTCAAACCGTGAATCAGGATCAGGCTCTAGATGATATTGGTAACGTCCAGGAGTCAGGGGGCGGTGCAGAGGAGCCAAGCCTGACTCTTGCGTGACAAAACAATAAAAACCACCATCACCGCCGTCCGGTCCGATCAAGGTCATCCCAATAATAGTCCCCTCGACTGGTTCTCCGCTATCAATCGCAACGACCTTTGCTAACGGAGGGCCGGTGACCTTCGCCTGCTCTTTAACGACACGCTGATAGAACGCAGCTCGATTGATCGCTCGTTGAGTATTGGCCTCTCGATGCTTGAATTGAACGAAGGCGAAGATCGAAGCTGCAATCGCCGGCGTCGCGAGTAGTGAAAACAGTCTGATTCGCTTGCGTTGAGTGAAAAGCATCGGTCTCAGCAGGCTCCGGTGACTGGGGAGGTTCATGTGCACTTCATTGCGGAGAACATGTCATTGCTACGGAATTGAATTCTGTAGAACGCTTTTAGTATCCTGAACGACACATAAATACCTGTCAATCCGAAACAGGTTGATGTTTTTCGAACGCTGCGAATTCGCCGAAGCGAATGCATATTCTGATACGGGTGAAGGGCTATGCAATTCTCAGCGATCAAGACTTGTGTCAAATGAATTGTCGAGCCCATCCCGACCAGAAAAGTGGCTGGGGAGAATCTATATTTTTTGATATTTGAACCCTTAAAGAGACGCAAGCAGATTGCCCCCAGAGACTCGTCTTCTCAGCCAACGTCGACGGACAACTTTCACGTTGCGTCAGGCGAAAAGAGCCTGACCTACTTCACTTTTAGGGATAGCAAAGCGTAAAGGTTGGTCTAACAAGGAGATTGAAATAATCAACAAAAATCGGGCATCATGGGTTAAAGAGCTGGATAAATTAATCGAGAGGTATGGGAATGTATACTAGGATTAAGGTTTTAGAAACAACAATGACTCCAGGACGCGACGAGGTCTTGGCGGTGATAGAACTTGAAGAAGGAGAATTACACTCAACTTGTAACAAATACGTAAGGGTTGATTCAAACGATGTATGGTGTATCACCTCTGTTAGTACTTCTTCTCCTGGTTTATCATTAAGTCGTTTTCTTGTAGCATTACAACCAGAAGGCAACTCGGAATCCAAAATACACAAAGGAGATTGTCTTGAGCAAGGTGGGTGAGAGCGGGGTGGCTTCATTGAATGAGTGAAATATGAGAGTGCCACGACTGTGCAGGGAAAGTAGGGTCCGCTGTCAGGTTGTGAATAAATGGCTGGTTTGCGATTTTCTGGACTTCTGCAATGCTATTTTTCAGAAGTCTGATTCTAATTTTCTACGTCTATGATTTTTTCGCTTTCGTGATCTCCTCAGAGTTCAGTTCGTTGCGGGCCGAAGTCTCTTTGTTTCAGGTCTCTGCTTGCTAACTTGAGTTGAGCAAGTCACAACTCAATCTTTCTTTGTTAGCTGAATTTCGCTTGCAGCTGACCTTTCAAATCGAGAGTTCGTTGAAAGTTGTGTACCAGTGCATGCAGCAAACTCACTGCTTTGGCTTTCAGTAATCCGCGAACTCCAAATTGATGCAACCCTCGATTGCGACAACCTGCATTCGGGAATTCCGCCGTCGCTGTCCGTTGACGATAAATCTCTTGTGCCGCTTCGGTCCCCATGCGTGCTCGCCACTGTTTCACTTCTTCGCTGTCTCCTTTAATAGGGAAAGTAGGGTCCGCTGTGCGGACCGTTTATTCGCCGACGTCTTTGATGGATTTCATCGAAATCGGAGATTGCTCACCACATCCCCAATTCTTCGGATAAACGCCTTTGGCACCCCATTTGTGAAACGAGGAATGTGACCAGTGGCTCGGGCATTTCACGTAACCATGTTTGACTGGATTCCAATGGATGTAGTCGAAGTGAGCTTCATAATCATTTTCGTCTTCAATGGTATGTTCCCAGAACTTCCGTTGCCAAACACCACGGCGTCGATTTCGTTTTTTTGAAACAGATGTGAATTGTTCTTGACCGCCATTCGCCAAGTACACTTTCGTGAACTCCTTCTTGATCCAGCCCCAACGTTTTGAATAGTCATCGTCACCGGGAGGCAATGTCCAGATCGCGTGTAAATGGTCCGGGAGGAGCACGATCGCATTGATTTCAAAAGGCCAGCGCGTCACTGCTTCACGAATGATGCTTCCAAGTTGAACAACGTGATCGTTGTTCGAGAAAATGGGAGCATTGAGTTCGGTTTTCACCGTGAAGAAGTACGTCCCGCCTGGAACATGTGAACGTCGATAATTGGGCATCAACGAATCATATCAACTCCAAAATGGTCCGCACAGCGGACCCTACTGTCCCTGCTTGTTCCAGTGCAGTGATGTCAGCCAGACTGACAAAGCCGCCATCAGCCAGATACTCTGCTGGACGTTGATCGTAACGCTCTTGAATCTGATCGACCATGTGCTGCATCTGGCCTCCATCTGTTCCCGCGTTGACGACATCGACTCCCACGATCACCAGAGAATCGGTCGTTGTTGCAAACTGAACATTGTACGCTGGTCGAAAGCCACCGTCGCCCATCTTCATCTTGCGAGCTTCGGGGTCTGTCGTTGATGCACGAGCATTTTCGCTGGAACCTTTCTTGCGGCGTTCCATTTTCGGAACCAGTTTCTCATGCTCAGCGAGTGCTGCTTCCAGTCGTTCTTTTCGTTCACGAGCAGCCCGTTCCCGAGCCGCTTTCACACGACGGTCTTCGGTTCCCGGTTCTGATTCCGCTTCGTTTTGCAGCTCTTCCAAATGTGTTTCGGCTGTTTGCAAGCATTCTTCCAGCGTTGGCTTGCGACGAAAGGAATCACTCCCAGCAGAGGCGCGGACACGCATGCCATCTTGGGCCACGCGTGTCAGTTCCACGAGCCCCTGATGCAACAACGTCGCCACACTTTGAGTCAGTAAGTCTTCGAGGAACACCAGGTTCTGGACACGGAAGTCAGCGAACGTGTGATAGTTCACCGAGACCCCGCCCAGAATCCACATGTAGGCGATGTGCTCTTTGCAAAGCCGGTCTAACCGTCGTGCTGAACCAACACCTTCAATCGTCGCCAACAACCAGACGGCGAGTAACAGTTGAGGATCGATCGGATTTCGACCAGGACCGGCCTCATGAGTTTTAATGGTCTCGTAAAGTTTAGAAACATCCAATGATTCAATATACGCCCAGACCAGGCGAGCTGTGTGTTCTTGCGGTAAGAGCTGATCGAGTGAAAACGCCTGCCACTGGATCTGCCGCCGCTCCGCCCGTTGAACTCGAACCCCAGACTGACCACTCATTTGCACACCTTCCATGAAAACAAAATTCATATGAGCAAGTGTAATAAATAAAAATCAGCAGCCAATCAAAAATTCACAACCTGACAGCGGACCCTACTGTCCCTGACAGCGGACCCTACTGTCCCTATTATTGAAGTTTTGGAGTACAGTAATGAATATGGAACGCACGAACTTTCCACACTGCTCTTTGGTGTACCCTGGTGTAATGCTAGGGACAGTTGCGCATGCTGTAGCTGTTGCTCGATACCCTAGCCTTTCCCATGAACAGTCTTGGGATGGGGGGAATTATTGCATCCAAGATAGCGATGGTTCTAGGGGGACCATTTCTTTCGACCGAAGCACATTTGTTGCTGCATTTTTCTCTGAAGAAAGTGAGCGGAATCCATTTGTCCGTGGTAGTCAATGCCATGTTGAAGATTATCTGGCAGGACTCTCTGGTGAAATAAAGTCTCTTGCGTATAACGAAGCGTTCCAATATCTACTACAAGATTGGGATGGAGGATCGCAGCCAATCGTGACCAGTGTTTTTTGGGGAGATAGTAAATCTGACTATATTCAGGCGTCAGAGAATTGGGATTCTGTTTACAGGAATGGTGCGTATTTAATAGAAAAACAATTGTCCCCATTTGACAAGGCGCTTTACCTTTGGGCTGACTATTTTCAATTCTCTAGAAAAGAACTGGTTCTTGTTCAATCAATTTATCAGCAAAAAATGAAAGTTGGTGATTCAGATCTCCATCTTTCGCACTCGGAGGTGAATGCACTGCGTGCAATGGCTATTAACGAAGATAGTTTGAATGAGTGCGAAGAGTCATTTTCAGAAATTAACATTTCACTCTAACATCACTCTAGCCATAGGTAGCAAGGTAGGTCAGGCTGTGCTCAGGGCTTTCGTTTTGTTGAAGAGAGCGGGTTTTGTGATCTGCGGCGGGTTGGCCCGGTTGAATAAATGAAATACGGGACAGGTGGCACGACCCAGACTGTAGCGGAGCGGAAGAATGGGCGTGGCGATCCCGGAGTTGAGCTTGGCAAGAAATGGAACTCCCCTGAACGAATCAAGCTCCCGTCTGCCTTTCTCAACCAACAGAGTTCAGTAGAGGTCGGTCAGGCCCTTTTTGCCTGATGGGACGTGGAGTTTGACGTGCCGTGTTTCGAGTCTCACTGCATGTGAAACCAGCCAAGTGTATCAGGTGAAGGACTTGACCTGCAGCTTGCTTTCGCTTCTCGAAATGATAAATGATGAGATGTCCACGGTTTACGAATCGTGTTCCAGTCGTTTCAGTGCCTGGAGCAGTGGGCAGGTTTGAGCGTCGATATCTTCGCCCCGGCGGTATTTTTGAAGCAGGGTTCGCGACTGTTCAGCGAGCATGCGTCGAGTCTCGCGCCTTTTTCCTTTGATGCGGGCAATCTTCATCTCGTCATAGGCAGTCGTTTGATGTCGCAGCCAGGCAATCACGGCCGACTCCGCTCGCTTCTCGATCGGGATTCGCTGAGTTCGTGCAACAGTTCCTGAACCGACGGGCGTCGCGTGGAGTGTGACCGCTTCAGCGAGTTGGGACGCAATTTTTTCGTAACGGGCGTTGAAGTTCAAGAAACTTAAGACCGCGCCGGCAAAGTCTTCGACGTACTTCGCCTGATTCTTTTCTCGTCGCTTCGCACTCGCTTGCTGCCGCTTGGCATAGGCATCGGTTGAGCGTTCCGCTTCAAGATCGCGCTTGATGGTCTCGATGCGCTTTGCGTCAGCCCAAACACCAAGTGAAAAAGTTCGTCGGCCTTTTTTCTCTTTGACCGTCCATGTCGGTCCGGAAGCCTTTACTCGCCGCGTTAACCCGGCATCTCCCGGTGGCAACAAATCCCAATCATCGGGAACCGTCAACACCAGCCCATCCTGAGTCCTCACAGTCCGCTCTTGTGGCCCCGGTGCAACATTTCGACTTTGGTCAGGCATCGTCTCAACTATTCATTCAGCTCAATCGGTCACATCACATTTCACATTGCAGAACTTGAGAACCGAGAGGTTCACGAACGCTCTGTCGTCGGTCACGTGCAATCCGACCGCGAGAAATTCCCTGTCTCCTCCACGGCTCCGCACAGATTGGCGCGGTTAATAAATACCCCCGGCGGGATTCGAACCCACGACCTTTGGTTTAGGAAACCAACGCTCTATCCTGCTGAGCTACGAGGGCTGGGTGGTTTTTGTTGGAAGGAGATCCTCTGATTGGACTCTGCTCGGAGAGGAGTCTACTCGATTCGTCCCGAATCGCAAAATCCCAGCGTCTGTTTTTCATTCAGATCGAAATTTCTCTAACACGTATCCTGTTCAAGAGCGAATTCTCAGGGAAATCCTGACTGATGAACAAGTCGCTTGCTTCAGATTTCAGGCATTGTAAGGTGAGATTTGTGTTCAGCGTTCTGGAGTTCAGTTTCTCTGGAGTATTTCTCATGCTTGTCGTGTCCATGTGTGCCTGTGAAGGTAACTTTCATGGCTGCAGAAATTGCTCGCTACGAGGTTGAACGCGAACATCAACTCGAAAATGCAATTGAACATGAACAATATCAAAAGGAAGCGATTATGAGCGAACGAATTATCATGCGAACTGGGGAATGCCTTGTCGCCGGTGGTCCACCTTTTACTGCAGCTGAGCCAGAAGTTGTGATCGGTGAACTGGACGGACCTGTCGGGACAGCCATCGCCACGTTAACGGGTGGTCAGGCGGCAGGACACTCTAAGGTCTTTGCGATACTCGACACCGACATCCAGGTGAGACCTGTCACATTGATGGTCAGTAAGGTGACCGTCAAAAGTAGTTCTTACACCAACATTCTGATGGGGACCGTCCAGGCTGCGATTGCGAATGGTGTTCTCGACGCCGTTCGGGCTGGAGATATTCCGAAAGAAAAAGCGAACGATCTCGGGATCGTCTGCTCCGTCTGGCTCAACCCCGGGGCTGCGACTGATCCTGATCTGGATCACAAGGCACTGTTTGATATCCATCGCAAGGCGACCGCTCAGGCGATCCACAAAGCAATGAACAACGAGCCGACCATCGATTGGCTTTTGGAACACCAGGACGAGATCACTCACAAATACTACCAGAGAGGTCTCGACGGCACGTTATAGACGTGGTGATGACGATTTAATTTGAAGACGACAATGTGGAGGTATCACAGTCAGTGCAAGTAAAACAGAGCAGGGGAGAGTGACCGAGACTGTGTTAATGGTGAGCCATTTACGACGCATTCTCCCCTGTCACCTGGTGGCACCGGCGAAACGGAGAAACTGACTCGCACAATGGAGAAGTAGACCGGTAAGATAAGAGAGCGTCGATGTCTCCCGTTTGTGCCACCTCGCTTTTACGCGACCAATCGGGATACGAAATTTTCACAATGATGGAGTTTCGAGCAATGATTATGAAGATGTTCGCCATCCCGTTTGCGTTGGTCGTGTCGATGTCAGCAATCGACCTCGCTGCGCAAGAGTTGAACTTTCCTATGCCAAAGAAGGAGCACGAATGGCTCGACCAATTTACTGGGGAGTGGGACTCGATGTCGAAGAGTGTCGCGACTGCAAATTATCCCGCGATGCAGTGTTCAGGAACGTTGAAATCTCGAATGGTCGGTGGCTTTTGGGTCCTCAATGAAATGACGGTCGACACCGGCGGCCTTCAAGTTATAGGGATTCAGACGATTGGCTATAGCGAGGAGAAGAAGAAATACGTTGGGACCTGGATTGATTCGATGACGAATCATATGTGGAAATAAGAAGGGACCGTTGACGACTCAGGAAAGAAGCTTTCGCTGCTTGCCGAAGGGCCAAACATGCTCAAGCCGGGGACAACGGCAACCTATCGAGACAGCTACGAGTTCAAATCGAAGGATCACATTATCGCAACATCCGAGATGAAAAATGAAGAGGGTGAATGGATCACATTTATGACGGGTGAATTCAAAAGGCGAAAGAGCGATAGCCAATGACCCCACTCAGTTCGGGGCAGATCGAGTGAGGTGATCGAAGCTCGTCGGTGAGTAAGCTGCCTGCAATCGACGGACGATCAACCATGTCGATAAATTTGAAATACTGAACTGCTGATTTAATTCACTTCAACGACTAATAGATGACCGGGAGAATTATTCTTATGATTTCACAAACTCGAATTTTCTGGTCGTTGCTGCTCGCAATTGCTTTCGGAGTTTCTCTTTCACCGACAAGTCAGCTGAGCGCGCAGAATCCCGGATACGCGAAGGAACCGGTGATTACTGAGTACGACGTCGATCCGAGTTGGCCGGTGCGACCAGACGAGATTGGTGCAGCCGGGTGGGTCTCTGGGCTTTCCATTGACGACAAGGATCAGGTCTGGTTCTTTCGCAAAGGGCCGGACCCGGTACAGGTTTATACCAGCGACGGAAAATTTGTCCGCAGCTGGGGGAATGACCATAACTTCGTCAATCCCCATCATCTTCGTATCGGGCCGGATGGGAGTATCTGGCTTGCAGATTTCGGGCGTCATGTGGTGCAGAAGTTTACTGTTGAGGGGAAGCTGCTCCAGACATTAGGCGTTCTCGATGAGCGTGGTGATGACAACGATCATTTCGACCGTCCGACCGACATGGCGATCACGCCTGCAGGGGATGTGTTTGTCACCGATGGTTACGGAAACAATCGTCGGATCATGCACTTTGATAGCGATGGGAAGTTCGTCAAAACCTGGGGAGAGTATGGCTCTGCACCGGGCAGTTTTATCTTGCCACATTCCATCGTTGTCGATTCCAAAGGGAAGCTCTATGTGGCGGACCGGAACAGTGGACGGATTCAGGTTTTTGATCAGTCAGGAAAGTATCTTGATTCATGGGGCAACGTCATCATGCCTTGGGGGCTCTCAATCACGAAGGATGATGAACTCTGGGTGTGCGGTTCTTCACCACACTGGTGGCTTCGCGATGGCAAGTACCCGGAGTTTAAGGACCAGGTCTTCATGAAGTTTTCGACTGATGGGCGAGTCCTGCAGGTTTGGCAAATTCCCCTTGGCGATATTGGAGACAACAAGAACAAGCCAGATACTTCTCGACTCAAACCGGGTGAAGCCGTCGGCGTTCATTGCATCGCTGCCGACTCGAAAGGCAATTTATTCGTTGGCGAAATCTACAGCGAACGCGCCCAGAAGTTTGTCCCCGTGACCAGCCGAACTCCTTCGAAGAAGTAATAGAAGCTGACGTTTTCTCTTAACGTACGTGTCATCGTAGCGATGTTGGTCGCACTTCATTAGAGCAGTTTGCTCTACCGCGTGCCCGTGAAGAACGCATTTCGCTAGTAAAAATGCTGTTCGCCACGAGGCAGATCCTGCAAGCCAATTCGAAAGATGCTCAAGAGAAATTGGTGTTCGCCACGCGGCGGTGCGCGAACACCAATTCATATACTCCTGAAGTCGGAACAAGCGACTTTTCGTCTGAAATGCAGTCTCTACGGACGCAAGCAAACGATAAGGCGAGAAAGTTCTTTGAGGGTGAACTATGGGATTACTTCACAGCTGATTTGCCTTTCATCTCATTCATCATTTCGAGCAAATTGTTGACGAGAATGACTGAAGCATCCTTCTGCACTTGATTTGTTCCCAGCCACGTTTCGTAGCCACCGAGTCGGTGCTGTTCGGGAGTTGGGAGGTATCCGTGTCGGCCATTGGCAAGACCGATGACCATCGTTTGAGGAAACGGGCTTCTGTCTTTGAGTTCGAGTCCCGTCTCGACGAATGTTTCAAACGGAATCCCACAGACGACAAGATCGCCGATGCGGATCGCCTGGATTTTAACAGTGAGGGTTTCTTCTTCTCGTTCTGCAAATTGAACGACCCGACGGGCGTAGTTCTGGGCGAGTCGCGGCAGACTGTCGATCTCTGCTTTGTCTTTGACCGCCAGAACTTTACGGGCCGCATCGACTTCTTCAGCAGAGGGACGCCGATATTTCAGTTCTACTTTTCGTTCCAGCATCTGTAATGGGACGTTGTTTTTGTGTTCATCAATTTTTCGATGGGCGAACCAGGCGGTGTCCGCAGCCTTTCGAGCGACAATTCGAATTTGCTCAAATGGTTCGCGAGGAGGGCGTGTGACATTAAATGGAATGTTATTGATGTCGCCGGATGTCCCGTTTGACATCATCGCCACGAACTCATTGCTTCCACGTAATCGAGCGGGCATCAGGCGGGCGAATTCTCCAAAATAATCTGCCGAGAGCTGACCTCGGGGAGTCGCACCCACATAATGCAGAGAATAATTTGCGAAGAGTGCGAGTTGTCTGCGCCGCGCGTTCTGAATAGAGATGATCGTAATGTCGGGATCAGTTGGTCCGGCAGGACGATCCAAAACATCAGGGCTGCGTGACGGGTTCATTTTGACGATGTCCATCTTTCCAAATGGATTCAGTGGCATCTTACCCGCTTTCAGAAACCAGCGACGATTGAAGACTTCATCAGGTAAAGGATGAGAGGCAGCACCCACAGATGCCGGTTGTAGAGATGCGTGAGCTTGAACAATCGATTCCGCCATTCCCTCAGTCAGGACTTTGCGATACGCAACAGCAGGAGCATCTTTACTTCTTGTACTGTAAGGGGGGCCGCTATGTGTATGCGTTGAACTGATCAGCATGTGATCGACTTTAATTCCGGTTTTCTTCGCGGCGATTGCTTTGGCTTCGTCCAAAATTTCTGGAGAGACTCCCAAGCTGTCGACAACGACCATTGCCAGTGTGGTGACACCATTGTCGAGAACTATTGCTCGGGCGAAGAGAGGGTCGTGCGCACTTGTGGCCATGTTCGCATTGAATCCACCAGGCATGTTCAGAGGGAACTCTGTGGGTGTGATGTCGACAGCTGCAGCACCAGCCCGCAACGGGGTTTCAGAAGGGGCGGGCTCTTTCTTCTCTTCTCCGAATAATGAAAAGTTTGAGAACCAGAAGACTGCGAGAGCGAAGTAAATGATCTTGGGCATATCTTACTTTCTCTGTGTGGGTTTTGGTGAACCGAATCGGGGAGCAGCAACTCTCTGCTCGTGAAAGGATGGAGGGCAGGGTGACATCACGAGATGTGATATCGTCCATTTCAGGTGTGCGGACAAGTCTGTGGGAATGTGCGGTGAGGCCGCCTCATCATTGCGATTCAGAGGAAGTTCTCATCATGCATTTGAGGCCTCAATTATTCTTGCCATAGTCAAGGTGACAAGCAAGTCAGCGAGGATTTTCAAGTCGTAACGAAAGTTGAAAAATTTTTTCCTCTAAGAAAATCTCTTTATGAAAGACCCATATCCAAAGACCAGTGAAGAAAGTTTCTTCTTTCGTTTTTTATTGAGGCTGATCTTAAACTCTAGCGATCTCAGTTAGGGATAGATAACCTGCAATGAGTTCACTGGACTTCTTGAATACCAAGTGAAGAATGATTTTTTCATTGGTCACTCTATACCCACATACAAAAGCCTTGAGACCTTCAAATGAATTTGACTCTCCTTCGTTTTGTCTTGGCCTGTTGTATTGTGCCTGCTTTGGTAACGGGGTTTTCCGTTGTCGCTGAGGCTCAGGCACCACAAGCTGGTGACTATTCTAAAGTGAAGCATCAGGTCCGCGAGGAACTGAACAGCGAAGCGCCGATGCGTGATGGTGTCAAACTGAAGATTGATATCTTCCGCCCCGAAGCAGAAGGGCGCTTCCCAGCGATACTTCAACAGACACCGTACAACAAAAATGGACAGGCTGGACGCGCAAGGAATTTTGCCTCGCGTGGCTATGTGGTTATCAATGTTGATTCTCGGGGCCGGTTTGAATCGGGCGGAGAGTGGGATCCCTTTTCGGCGAAGCACAAGACCGATGGCTACGATTTAGTCCAATGGATCGCGGAGCAAAGTTGGTGTAACGGAAACGTTGGCACCTACGGTTTGTCATATATGGGTTGGACTCAGTGGTGGACAGCGTCTCAATCGCCGCCTGCATTAAAAGCGATCGTCCCCGAGGTTGCTCCACCGGATCAATTTTATAACTGCCCGTATCAAAACGGAATCTTCGTCTGCTGGATGATGGACTGGGCAGGCTCCACATCTGGCCGAAATCCACATCGTGCTGGCCCAGGTGCTTACGGTGGATTCGCCGTGAATCGCGAGGAGGCCTATGACCAACTTCCTTATATCGACTTCGACAAAACTCGGAATTACAAACCCAATACATGGTGGCGGAAGTGGATTGAGCAAAACACTGCGAGCGGTGAATACTGGAAGGCAATTTCATATCAGACGCCTGAGAGTTACGCGAAAGTGAAGGTTCCATCATTGGCGATTTCCGGATGGTTTGACGCGAACTTTACCGGCACGCCCATGAATTATCTGGCAATGAAGAAACATGGGGGGACTGAAGCGGCACGCCAACCCCGAATGGTGATCGGTCCCTGGCAACACATTATCAATCGAAGCCACGTCGCAGCCGGTGTCGATTTTGGCGAGCAGGCGATCATTGACTGGGACGGTTACATCCTGCGATGGTTCGACCATCATCTCAAAGGCGTTGATAATGGAGTGTTGAAAGACCCTCCTGTGCATGTTTTTGTCATGGGAAGGAACGAATGGCGAACGGCACAGGACTGGCCGTTGCCGGAGACGAAATTTACGAAATATTATTTGCACAGTTCCGGAAATGCCAACTCTTCAGACGGAGACGGTCGTCTCACTACGCTTCCGCCAGGTGACGAATCGCCGGACCATTACGTCTACGATCCTCGCGATCCAACACCCTCAGCAGGCTTCACTAACGGTCACATTGATGGCCCTCGCGACATCAGTCAGTCGGCAAAGCGACAGGATGTTTTGGTCTATGAGACTCCAGTTCTCACGAAAGACGTCGAACTCATCGGCCCGATTTCTGCCAAAATTTTTGCCGCCACAAATGCTCACGATACCGATTGGATGATTCGTCTTTCCGATGTCAAACCTGACGGCAGTGCGTTGTTTCTGGCTGAGGGAGTCATGCGAGCGAGGCATCGAGATCCTGAAAACAACGGAGCCTTTGATCCTTACAAATTGAGTGAAATTAAACCCGATGAAGCGTATGAATATCAGATTGAATTTTGGCGACCAACCGGGAACGTGTTCGCCCGTGGAAATCGCATTCGAGTTGAAATTTCCAGTAGCTACTATCCGTACTATTTAAGAAACCCAAACTCAAAAATGGATAACATCGGAAAGGTCACCACTTTTCAATCAGCAAAGCAAACAATTTTTCATGATGCAAAACGTCCCTCACATCTCACGCTTCCCGTCATTCCGGTTGGCCAGTGAACGACTTGATGATCTCCCATTAAGATGAAATTTTCGATGAGGCTTGTTTTCTGATTCATTGGTGACAAAGCTGAACCGTTAAAGTGCTTTGACACTGTTCGTTGGGCGTTTCGATCACCACGACGATGCGGTGGCAGTCTTAGAGCAGTTTGCTCTACCGTTTGCTCGTGAAGAACGCATTTCTCCAGTAAAAATGCTGTTCGCCACGAGGCAGAACCTACAAACCAATTCGAAAGATGCTCTAGTATTCGCACTCTTTAACTATCGTTGAACAATAAAATTTTGAAGGAAGTTTGAATGCGTACGATGCACCACTGGGTGTTGCTGATCACACTTTGTCTTACGAGCGGGGCGTACTCGCATGCGGACGACTACGTTGTTGAAAAAGATATCATGGTCCCGATGCGGGATGGAATACGGCTGGCGACGGATGTCTATCGGCCAGCTCAAGACGGGAAACCGGTCGATGAAGCACTCCCCGTGATCTTGAGCCGACTTCCTTACAACAAAAATGGACAAGTCACAGCTGCCAAGTATTTTGCCGCAAATGGATACGTGTTTGTTGCGCAAGATACTCGTGGTCGCTACAAGTCTGAGGGAGTCTGGCACATGCTCAGCGACGACGGCCCCGACGGTGTCGACTGTGCAGCCTGGATCGGGAAGCAGCCATGGTCGAATGGCAAAATCGGGATGATTGGGACTTCTTATTATGGGGGAACGCAACATTCGATGGCCCTCGCTGGTGCTCCTGAATTGACGACAGTCATCCCCGTCGATGCCATGTCAAACATGGGACGACAGAGCCTTCGCAATGCGGGCGCTTTCGAGCTGCGGTTTTGGAATTGGATCTTTCTGAACGCCGGTCGCGGGAGTCGTGCTTCACATGATCCCGGAACAGTTGAAGTTCTGAAAGAAATGGCGGATCAACGATTTGCCTACCTCGAGAATTTCCCGACACGACGCGGACAAACTCCGTTGCGACTCGCTCCCGAATACGAAGACTGGTTGCTGACTGCAATGGAAAGCGGACCGGATGATGAGTTCTGGTCGGCAGTGAACATTGTGGAAGATCCTGAGAAGTACAAAGATATTCCTGTTTATCTGGTCTCAGGCTGGTACGACTCCTGGGGTGGGAACAACACTGCCAACTTTATGGCACTCAGCAAGACCATCAAAGGGCCCGTTTTCATGATCATGGGACCGTGGATTCATGGTCAACAGGCTGCTTATGCACACGGGGATGTCACATTCGGCAAAGAAGCAGCCATTGCAGATCAGTGGGCGTGGCGCAAGGAATGGTACGACCGCTGGTTGAAAGGGATCGACAACTCTGTCGGCAAATCTGGTCTATTCAAGACACCAGTCCGAATTTTCGTCATGGGAACCGGCGACGGCACGAAGGACGAGAAAGGCCGCTTGAAGCATGGTGGATATTGGAGAAGTGAAAACGACTGGCCATTAGCCCGGACAGAGTACACAGATTTCTATCTGCAACCTGACGGCAACTTGTCGACTGCCAAATCAGAAGAAGAAAAAGCAGTCACTCAATTCCAGTTCGATCCAAAAAATCCAGTCCCGACCATTGGGGGGAACATTTCTTCAGGCAATGACATTCTGTTGCAAGGTGCACGAAATCAAAAAGGGGGGCCACACGTCTGGAATTTCAAAGCGCCAATTCCAATCTCCGCGCGCAATGATGTTCTCGTTTTTCAATCGGAACCACTCGAAGAAGACCTTGAAGTAACTGGTGAAATCGAAGTGAAACTATTTGCCTCCAGTTCTGCAGTTGATACCGACTTCACTGCGAAGTTGATCGATGTCTATCCATCATCGACAGACTGGCCGGCCGGTTTTGACTTAAATATTGGAGACGGAATTGTTCGCGGACGATTTCGGGAATCACTCAAGAAAGAAGTCTTGATGAATCCCGGCGAGACTTACGAATTTACAATCAGGCTTTATCCGACTTCGAATGTCTTCAAGAAAGGCCATCGAATCCGGGTCGATATTTCGAGCTCCAATTATCCTCGCTTCGATGTGAATCCCAACACGGGCGAACCGTTGAACCGGCATCGACGAACAGAAGTGGCAACTCAAACAATTTTCCATGATGCCTCGCACCCAAGCCGGATCATTTTGCCTGTGATTCCCACAACACCCGCAAAGTAATTTCCTTCCTCTCGCAAGTGTACGGGCTGTTCCGACACTTCCTACCCGAATCGGAGAAAACTCAATGCTGCAATCTTTGCAACGCTTTCATTGTTCCTTCATGCCCACGTACGTCGCTGCTTTAGTGATTTCATTCACAGCTCCATTGACCGCTGCCGAACTGTATGTTGGAGGCGCTACCACCAGTATCACCCCTGACCAGCCGGTCGCCCTTTCCGGACAGATGCGTACACGAATCTCACAAAAACCTGCTAACGAGTGCACCGCGACGGCTTTGGCAATTGAGTCCCGCGAGGGTGACAAAGTCATTGATCAAGTGATTCTCGTTTCCTGCGATTTGGTGGCGATCCGTGATGGAGTCATTGAGGCGGTTCGCGAACGGGCGAAGGATCGACTTCCCGGATTTGATATCAACAAATTGGTCTTGAATGCGACTCATACGCATACTGCTCCAGTCATGCGAGAAGGCATTTACAACCTTCCATCTGAAGGGGTGATGAAGCCCAAGGAGTACGTTGAATTTCTTGCTGACCGTGTTGCAGAAATTGCGGCTGAGGCGTGGGAGTCACGAGATACCGGTAGTGTCGCCTGGGGGCTCGGTCATGCGGTTGTCGCCCAGAATCGACGAGTTCAATATTCCAACGGAACAGCTGCGATGTACGGCAAGACAAACAGCCAGAATTTCCGTGCCATCGAAGGCTACGAGGACCACGAAGTGAATGTCCTCTATTTCTGGGACAAGAACGAAAAGCTCATTGCCACTGCTATCAACGTTGCCTGCCCCGCACAGGAAGTTGAAAGCGGTTCAGCTGTCAATGCCGATTTCTGGCATGAAGTACGTAAAACTCTCCGTGCCAAGTACGGCGAAGACTTATTTGTTCTCGGCTGGACGGGAGCCGCTGGCGATCAATCGCCGCATCTGATGTACAGCAAACCTGCAGAAGAACGGATGCGGAAATTGCGAGGTCTGACAAGACTTCAAGAGCTGTCGCGACGTATCGTCTCGGCCTGGGAAGAGGCCTACGAAGGTGCAAGCAAAGAGCGTCACAGCGACGCACTTTTAGTGCACAAAGTTCAGATGATCGAACTGCCAGAACGTATGGTCACCGAAACTGAGGCAACCGCCATTGGTAAGAAAGTCGCTGAACTGTCGAAAGATCCAAAGAACCAAAGACGAACGCTCTGGCATCAGGCTGCCGTTGATCGCTTTCACAGACAGCAAGCTGGAGAGTTAAATCCTTACGAGATGGAACTTCACACCATTCGATTGGGCGACATTGCAATTGCCACGAACGATTTCGAGTTGTTCACCGACTTCGGTATTCAAATGAAAGGCCGCAGCCCAGCCTTGCAGACCTTCATCATCCAACTCGCTGGTCCCGGGACATATGTTCCAACAGAACGGGCCGCAAAAGGTGGCGGCTACAGCGCCATCGTCGAAAGTAACAATGTCGGAGCTGAGGGGGGACAAGTTCTCGTCGAGAAAACGCTTAAAGCTCTGAACGAGATTTGGGATAAGAAGTAATGGTCAGAACTTCCATTTGAGAGACTTCGGGATTTTTCTCGAACAGGAAGTCTCGGCAATCGCTAAGATGCGAACTGAGAATGGACAGTCAGGGCACAGTTCTTTATAGAGCATCTTTCGAATTGGTTTGCAGGATCTGCCTCGTGGCGAACAGCATTTTTACAGGAGAAATGCGTTCGTCACGGGCACACGGTAGAGCAAGCTGCTCTAGAATTTGTGTCCTGGTTTTTCTTTCATCAGTCCCAAGGCAAACTACAAAATTAAACGACCTGCTACTGCAAGATGATTCATGAAGCTGGAACAAGTTGAGTTACTACACGTTCGTCGTCGATTGGCACACCCGTTTCGAATCAGTCTGGGAGCGATCACTGCGCGCGAGTTCGTTGTGCTGCGCGGTCACGCGGATGGCTTGACTGTTTATGGCGAAGCCAACATCGATGCGCGTCCTTTTTATGCTTCGGAGACTGTTGGCACAGTCTGGGAAATGATCTCAGAAGTTCTCCTTCCGATGGTCCTGGGGAAGTCCTTCGACTCGATTGAAGATGTTTGCCAGACATGGCATTCAATTCGTGGGCATGAATACGCCAAAGCTGCGGTGGAGCACTTGTATTGGGATCTTCTCGGAAAGGAACGCGGGGAGCCAATCCAGCAACTTCTGGGAGGGCAGGGCGAAACGGTCGAAGTTGGGACCAGCCATTCAATTGGTTCAAACCCGCAAGAATTCATCGCCGACATTAAATCCGCACTGGAACAGGGGATTCGCAGAATCAAAATCAAAGTACAGCCAGGTTGGGATGATCAACCGCTCAAGCTGATTCGTGAACACTTTGGCGACATCACGTTAATGGCTGACGCAAATGCTGCGTACTTGCCAGAACATGTCGACCATCTAGCAAGTTTAGATCGATTCGACATGCTGATGCTCGAACAACCTTTGCCACCTTTTGATCTCGTCTATCACAAAGAATTGGCAAGTCGAATTAAAACTCCATTGTGCCTCGATGAAGGAGCACATGACTTGCCGATGGTTGAGAATGCGGTCACATTTGATGCCTGTCAAATTGTGAATATCAAAGTTGGGCGTGTCGGCGGACTTTCCCAAGCGAAACTGATTCACGACTGGTGCCACGCGAAACAAATTCCGCTCTGGTGCGGACGCCGAACCGGTTCGGGCATTTCAATGGCAAGCGAACTGGCACTCGCCACGCTCCCGGGCTTTAAGTTCCCAACAGATCATGGGATCGAATTGATTCAGGAAACGATGGACCACTTTGTCCCCATTGACCAGTTTGAACTCTCAGACGCCTTCGCCCGCATCCCGACTGGACCGGGAATTGGAGTCGAAGTCGACGACACAATGCTGGACGAACTTGCAGTTCGCCGAATGGTGATCAAACCGTCAAGTGTGTAAATGAAAAAGCAGAAGTGTGGTATGCTTAATACCACACTTCTGCATCATGATGTCAATGAATGATTCAATCTTTCGCGGAGCTTTTCTCACCCTTGTAAAACCAATCAACTGGCAGGCGAGTAATCTGGAGCGAATTCAGTCTTGGGTATTCGCAGTGTCCCAGCACCACGTGATCGCCAACGAAATCGATGGCTGTGTAACAATACCATCCTTCTGGATCTGCACCGATATTCTGGACGTGCTGCCAAGTAGCTCCTTCATCCTTGGAGATTGCAGCGGTGAAAGGTCGACGCCCAACAGGTTTTGCTGAGGCGAGCGGATCGTCACCATTATTCCAGACCAGTAGTAAATCCCCCGTTGAAGGGATGCGTTCAATTGAGGCAGGAGAGGGAGTTGGCTGTGGAATGTTTGAACGTTTTAATTCTGACCATGTGTCGCCTTGATCAGTGGAATGTGTGACAAGTTGACAATCGCGACTTCGGCAAAACATCATGAGTTTGCCATCTTTCAGTTCCACAACTCCCGGTTCCTGAGCGAGTAATTCTGATTCGAGTGTGCTTTGACTGGCTCGCCAGGTTTTGCCATTGTCGTCAGAGAGGTAGCAGAGAATTTGTGCAGAATTCCGCCACTTCGGCCAGCCGGGAAGATAATGAACCGCCAACGGAACAACCAACCGGCCAGACTTTAATTGAACCACGCGATCATTGTTTAAGACGCGATAGCCCTGGTGATCTTTAGGGACCACATAAGTTGGTTCTGACCATGTTTCTCCTTCGTCGGAACTGGTTCGCATCAGAATGTAGTCCAGGTGAGAATAGTTTTCTCCTTGTGGACTGTCGTATTTTTGAACATAGAAGAGCGCGATCTTGCCATTCTGTAAACGTAAGAGTGAAACTGACATCAAGTTCGCTTCGCCCTCTTTTCGCGAAATAACTTTGACGTCATCCTGACTCCAGGTTTTTCCACCGTCAGAAGAGTATCGTCCTACAAGCTCAGCCGGAGCATGATCGCCTGTTCCGATAAACTTTGTGTAAATCAGAAGTAGACGGCCATCTTTTAGCTGAATGAAGTCTCCTTCACTGTTCCTGCCATTCTCCGGTCCGGGAGACAATCGAAGCGGCTTTTCGACTCCCGGTGCCACACCTTGAGGAGGACGGTCTGAGGCGGTTGTTGCAGCCACGAAAGTGAGTGTGATCGCAGTGACAGAAAAAATATCTCGAAAATGACGTCGCATGCTGAATACCTATACCCTTGAGTTCAACTGTCGGATTAGAAAGTGATTGCGAAGTTCGATTTTAATTAACTCAGTGGCTCGAAGTCAGCTTCCTGAAAATCGGCAACTTCTTTCAGCCAGCGATTTTGAACGAACTCAACATGAGCGGGATGTTCGCTGTAGTCTACAAATTCTTGAGGAGTTGCGAACCACATTGAGATGCCGAACGTGTGAGAATTCTTCGGACTCGTTTGACGACGAATTTGAAAGTCTTGCACACCAGGAATCTCAGCGAGTTTTGCCGCTGCGTTCAGGAAGTCTGTCTCCTCCGGGGATTTCGGGGCATGTTGCAAGCGAAAAGTAACTGTATGTTCAATGGCGCGTTGTGTCATGGTCGCTGTCTGTTTATGTAGGACTGATCCTGAAACCTGAAATTGCGCTCTTAAACACTGAGGGAAGTGATCATTCCATAATTTTTCGGACTGGTACAAAAGTGTTTTGAGCGTTACGTAATTAAAGAGACAGCACGCCATGAATGGCGTGCTGTCTGAGATGAGCAAGAAATCACAAGTCTGAATTACTGCTTCAGCTTGTCTTTCGGAGCTTTGCCGATGGGCCACAATTCGTAGCGTCTTACGAACATTTCAGCCTGTTCGGTTTGCAGAAGCAGCTTTCCGAAATCGGGCTTCGCTTCGAAACCTTCGTTGACGACAACGCCATTGACTTTGTAAAGCAAGTGTCCGCCATCTGCAATGACTTCCATTCGTGTCCACTCACCGAATGGGCTTTCGACGTCATCTTTTCCTCGGAAGTCGATCTTGTCGACCCAGTCCACATCTCGTCCATACCAGTTGATGCGTCCTCTGGAAAGTGTGGTTCGTTCGCCACCTTTCTTCCAGACTTTTTCGCCATCTCGGTCTTTTGTGATTTCTGCAGTCAATGAAACCGGATAAGCCTGACCTGTCACGGGATCAGAGCCGGACAGCACGAGAATATCGCCAACTCCACCTTCAATGATTTGAGCTTCAATGGATGCCATCCATGTATTTGAAAGCCCCCCGTCCGGTCCCCAGCAATGGACCAAAAGACCGGAGTCGCGTGTTCGATCGACACGATTTCCCCAGGTTTTCTTACCCCATTTGAATTCCAGAATGAGGTGGTAGTCACGGTAGGATTCATTGGTGATCAATCCGCCGTAACCGTCGCCGGAAATATGAATCATGCCGTCTTTGACTGTGAAGATTTTCTTGGGATCAGCGTAATCTGAACCACGAATCCAGGTGTACATCCCTTCCAGGTTACGACCGTTGAAGATTTTGATCGGACCATCGGTCGGGCTGATTGCGATGTCACGTGATGGAGGAACTGCTGGCTCGCCGGGTAATTCGCGAATCGCAAGATTACGGAATTCAACCGGGTCACGGTGTGCAGCCAGTCCGAAGTGACCGCTCTTTCGTTTTGCCCCAGCAGGAACTTCTCCATCTTTCGATTCTTTGACTTGCGACAAGTCGGCATTCAGAATCGTAGTTCCGTTCAATTCGACAATGATATTGGAGCCACGCATCGTGACTTTCTGGAAGTTCCATTCTCCTGTTGGGCGTAAATAGCCACGATGAGCTGGAACTAAACCGTAGACAGATCCGTGGTACTGTCGGGGATCGAGCTTGGCATATTTCGGATCTTCCGAATCGAGAATTTGCAGTTCAAGTCCTGCAATATGTGGTTGCCCTTCACCAGCGTAACGAAGAATGAACCCATTATTGCCTGCTGGCGGAAGTTTGAACTCTGAGGTGGCGACGAAGTCTGAGTATTCTTTCTCTGTGTAGAGCGATCCGATTGCTCCCTCTTTACAGATGAGTTTGCCATCGACAACTTCATAGCTGTCGACTGCGCCCTTCCAACCGGTGAGATCTTTTCCATTGAAAATTTTCTCAAAGCCTTTGTTCTTCTCTTGAGCTTGCAGAATTTCATTGGCTTCACTTCCCGGGATTTCACGAACGTAAAGCTCTCGGAAATAGAGAGTGTTGCCATGGTTTTGCAATTCGATCTGCCCATTGCGGTAAATTGGCAAGTTGCGTTCCCAAAGGTTTTCCATGACAACATTGTCAGCGACGAGTTGATCGTTCAACTTGATTGTCACTTGTTCGCCAACCATGCGAATGTACATGGTGTTCCATTCGCCAACCGGCTTATCTGCTTTGACAAGCGGAAATCGCTGATGTTTTTTATTGTTCCAGAGCGATCCTGAACCATTCTCAGCTCCATGGCGGAAGTAAGGTTCGTGTTCGGTATCCCAGATTTGAACCTGAGGGCTGCCTCGCAGATAAATTCCGCTGTCTCCTCCTTCGAGGATTTTCCAGTCAACGTAGAGTTCAAAATCTCCATAGTCTTTGTCGGTGCAAAGGCTTTTCCCTTTTCCATCAAAGACGAGTACACCATCTTCAACTTTCCAGTGTGCCCGCATGACTTCATCTGCTTCCTTCTGTGCAGATGCAAGCTCTTCTGCGGACATCGCTGCGCGAGTCTTTGGATTTCCGACAAGACCTTTCCAACCGGTCAAATCTTTGCCGTTGAAAATCGACGTGAACCCTTTGGGAGGGGCCGCCTGGAGCGTCGACGAGAGCTGATTGAGCCCTGCAAGGGTTAATAGGGCGATCAGCATCGCTGATGCGCGATGACGAGTTCGTAACATCTTTGTTCTCCGCGGGGTGATTGTTTCTGCAGGTGAGTATTTCTGCAATTATTCAAAAAACCAAAGCCAACCTCGTTCGCAAACGATAAGGAGCAAAGCAGGATTTGGAAATTCAGTAGGGCAAAAAAATGGGAAGAAGGGGAGGGCTGATGGCCACGAGGTTTATGAAAATTCGTTTTGTGAAAATTCAAAGTGCGAGGACAAAACGGGCAGGCAATTTTGAAAGCGTCACGACGAACCCGCATCGGGAGCAGAAGCGAGCTTTCAGCTTGTCATACTATCTCGTGAATGGAGGCGTAGCAACTGCCGAAGCGAAGGTTTACTCACAGACTGGGGATCAACTATGTTTCCCAGAATCTGAAGCAAATTCAATTGTTGATCACCAAGTTCTGCCTCGTGGCGAGCTCTCTGCGAAGTCATGAAAGTGGCCTTCACAGAGACATCCAACAATTGAAGTTGCTCGAATTTCAGGACTCATACAATGAATATCGTTCTCGGACTCTTCGCCTTGGCTGTCGCTTCTGTCAGCGATGTCGATCAAACAAAAATTGATGACGTCAAATCAGGAAAGATCACTGAGGCTCGTGCATCGTGGTGGGGTTTTGATCCAGTTGACTCTACGAAAAGTCTTCAAAGTGCGATCGACTCGGGGGCAAAGCGTGTCATCATCGAAGATATGGGGCAGCCTTGGATTGTCACCCCGATCAATGCAGCCAGTGATCAAGAACTGGTTTTCGAAAAAGGTGCAGTCCTTCAAGCGAAGAGGGGGGAATTCAAAGGGTCGACCGATTCTCTTTTGAATATTGTTAACAAGAAAAACGTGACGATTTCGGGGTACGGAGCGACCTTGAAAATGCACCGGGACGATTACGCGAAGGCCCCTTACAAGAAAGCTGAGTGGAGAAACACGTTACTGATCCGAGGGAGTTCGAACGTTAAAGTTTCGGGGCTCACCATGATGGAAAGCGGGGGCGACGGAATCTATCTCGGGGTTGGAAGTGGCGGGAAAACGAACAAAGATGTTCACATTCTCGATGTCGTTCTCGACAAACATTATCGCCAGGGAATCAGCGTCATTACCGCGGAAAATCTTCTGATCGAGAATACGATCATGAAGAACACCGCTGGGACCAGTCCGATGGCTGGCATCGATTTTGAACCGAATCATGCCAATGAATCACTCGTGAATTGTGTGATGCGAAACTGTGTTGCAGAAGACAATGCGGGCGTTGGATATGCTTTCTATCTCCCCAACATGACAGCCAAATCGAAACCGATTTCGATCCGACTTGAGAACTGCGTGGCCCGTGGTTCGAATCGTGCACCGATTTCTTTTACTAATGGTGAAGGTGGTGACCAAGGCCCAATGACCGGAACGGTTGACTTCATTGACTGCGACTTCTCCGGCGGGAAAGGAGCGGTTACCACTCTCAGAAGTAAACCGCTTGAAGGAGCAAAAATACGCTTCGTGAACTGTAAGTTGAAGCCCGGTGCAGGGGACGCAAAAACTCCGGTGATTCAGTTCATGACGAGAGTTGGTGATCAGCGCGACGTCGGCGGGATTCACTTTGAGAACTGCGTGATTGAAGATTCAATTGGCCGACCCGTGATGAGCTTTCATGATGGTGCTGGCGGGCTAAGGCTGGCTGACATCACCGGGGATGTGACAATTCGGGCTGGAAACAAGGAGACACAATTACAGATCACTCCGGAATTACTGGCGAAATTGCACCATGGGAACACTTTCAAACGGTTCCCGAGATATGATACTGAGGAGCTTGATTTCGTTCCTGTCAACTCAAACAAGATCGATCAGACTTTCAGGCAGACTTCATTCACTCAGCGTAAGTGGGGGACGTATCTGATTTTTGCCGAACGAGACAAAGAAATCAAAATCACTTTGAACCATTTGAAAGTTGGAAACTATTCCGGGCAGCCAATTCAGGTCAATGCAATCACCCCCAGCGGGAAAGATTTGAACGTTGGGAAAGTTCCGTTTCTGTCGACCACTTCGCTTAGCTTTGTCGCACCTGAAACCGGTCTCTACAGAATCCCGATCCAAAGTGGTCCGAATAAATTTCAATTGTCCTCCACGAATTGCCCGACTGTCATGTCAGGTGAGAAGACACGAGTCTGGTTGATCTCTTCGGTCGGCGATTTGTACTTCTACGTCCCCGCCAATACGAAAGACTTCGGAGTGAAAATTTTCGGAGAAGGGATGGAAGGGATCGGGGCAGCGATACTGAACCCTCAAGGGAAATCTGTGTGGGAGAAGGCAACAATAGCCATGCCAGAGCAATTCGTTGGTGTTCCTGAATCCGAACAGGGGGAAATCTGGACACTGCGACTGTCGCGACCTGCTACGGGATCAATGGAAGACTACTACATTGAACTGCAAGGAATTCCGCCATTTCTGGGAACGAACCGTGAAGGCCTGTTGAAGCCCGTGATGTAACACCTTCATGCAGTCACTTTCATGCAGTCACCGTTTCAACACTGTTCTGAATTCCTCACCAGGAAGCTTTATCGAATGATGAAAACAATTTTTACTTGCTTGCTCTTCTCGCTTGTAACGAGTGCTTCAGCTGAAGACTTTCGTCCCAATATCGGTCCAGAGTTGCCGTCGATCACAGTGAAGTGCGGAGAGGTGACAATCCTCTTGCGGCAGTCGACGCAATGGACTCCTGGGCGAATTGATTTTCGCGGAACACCGATGACAACCGAACGAAGTGCTTATGGGACAGTTTTCCGTTATCCCGAAATTGGTTTCATTGGAACGGCACATCTTGAAAACGAACCCGAAGACTTGCAGTCTCTCGCCTTCTTTTTAGATGGAAAAGAACTCACCACTTTACAAGCGACACTTCAGGGAGAAACATTCCGCTTCGTGCGAAGATCAAAGATTCGCGGCTTCATCCTGACCAACATCTTTGAGATCAAGGAGAACCGCTTTTACGAAACGACGACTGTCGAAGCCGACGTTGAGACGCATCTTGATCTCGTCTATCACTTCATGCACGCGTGGACTCCAACGGCTTCGGAACTGATCGCAGGCAACGATGCCACTCCAGAAGAAGATATTCATCAACCACTTCTGGACGACGAAAAATTTGCTCGACTGTTCTACATTAATCGAGTCGTTGACTGGCTTTCGATCTATGAGCCCAACAGCCAGCAATTTGCAGTTTCCCGGATACTTTCTGCTCCCAAAGAAACAGAAAGTATCTCGATGGTATGGAACGTCCCGAAGACGTACCGCAAGTATTACTTGAAAGCATTCCAGAGCCAGAAGGTCCCCAAAGGTTTCGCTGGAACCTGGAAAATGGTGACCGCTTTCGGACACGAAGACCCAGGGAAATGGCAACCCGCTGCGAAAAAACTGGCTCGTGAACTTCGAAACTGACGAGAGCAGTTAAGTTATTTCGAATCCTTCTGGCGAACGTATTCGATCACGTCGGCGAAGTCTTGCGGTTTCATCGTTTTTTCCAAGCCTTCTGGCATCAGGGATTTTCCAGTGCTGCGGATTTCTGCCAGCTGGTTCCGGAGAATCACTCGCTGCTTCTTTTCCTGTTCGACGAGAGTGATGCTGTTGGCGGTCTCTGCTGCCATGATTCCGGTATAGACACGACCATCTTCGGTCGCTGCGACGTAGGTGACAAACTTTCCGTCGACTGCGGCACTCGGGTCGAGAATCGACGTGAGCAGGCTACTCGGTTTCATGTCAGTGAGAGATCGCAAATTCGGACCAATGTCAAAGCCAACGTTGTCGAGTTTGTGGCAAGTTGAACACTGCTTCTTGAAGATCTCTTTACCACGACTCACTGATCCCTTGAGGCTGAGTACGTTTTGATATTCTTGAACAACCTGGCGTCGGTCTTCGCTTCCCGATTCGGCGAGCAACTTCGAAATGCGTTCGCGAATGTTTTTATCGCGATAGGCTGAAAGGACCTGGCGTGCAGAGGCCCCGATATCGGTACGGGCGACACTCCCGGATTCGATGGCGTCCAGCAGATCGGTTAACCATTCACGACGAGTCGACAAGATCGCTATCATTTCATTTCTCAGCGCCGGTCCGTGGCTGCTCCAGCCTTCCAGCAAATGAGCGCTGACTTTCCTGTCAGAGGTTGACCCCAGGTGACGAACAACTGCAACCTGAACCGATGGCGGAGTTTGTGGTGTCAGTAGGGTGGCGAGTTTGCTGAGATCGGCAGATCGTGTTGCGGGATTCCGTGCGAGTAAAGGGATGGCTGCAATGCGAAGAGATTCTTCTGCATTCGAGTCAACTGCCGTTGCAAACGCTTCAGCGACAAGGTCGTCTATTTGCAACTGTAGTGACTCTCCGCGTTGACCTTCTTCGTTGAGCAACTTGTTCAGGGGTAGATCGCGACGTTGTAGAGCATCGAATAGCTCAGCGATCGTTTTCCATTGCCATGTTTGCAACTCCGGATTTTGGGTTCTCAGGACTGCTTCTAATCCGTCCAGCGTGGCCGCTTGATTTTCAAACGCCACTGACAACGCGAGCAGTTGCCCGACAAGTTGACCTGCGGCAGGGTTTTCAATTTTCAGTAATGCAGAAGATAAGACATCACTGAGGTTCGATTGATTGATTGAACTCATTCGAGCTGAAACGAGATACGGATCGTTCGCATCGGAAATGGTGAGATCGACGAGAGCATCTGCACTCGCCTTACCGGACCATTCGCCCAACGTGCAAGAGAGTTGAAGACGAACACGAGCGTCGGCATCATCCGCAAGTTCAATTGCTTTGGCGATCAACTCTGGATGTTGTTCGCCCATCGGTTCAGCCAGTCGAATTGCGTGGCGTCGGACTCCGGGGTGTGCATCTTGCAGGGCCTGTTCGACAATCGAGGGTGTCAGTTTGCCGAGTCCATCAAGAGTGCAGAGGGCATGCAGGCGACCCAGCGGATTCTCACTCTTTCGGGCGATCTCTTCGAGCGGGGCAACTGTCGCAGGGTCGTTTTTCCATTGGATCAACTGACTCGCCAAGTCTCGTTGTTCTCCGCTGGGGCTGTTTAACAGTTCGACAAGTTCAGCCGGATTGAGAGTTTCCAGGTTTTGAATCGGACGCGGCTTCTGACCTTTCGGAACAATCCGATAGATGCGGCCCAGATTCTCTCCTGAACGGTAGAACGGTTCCAGTTCTTTTTGACCTTCTGGCGGCAGCCACCGCGGATGCTCGATCATGTAGCGATACATGTCCACAACCCACAACGCTCCGTCTGGACCCGTTCTCACCATCACAGGGCGACACCAGCGATCTTTCGAAGCAAAGAAGTCGGTCTCTTTCTCTGCTGAATCTCGATGGGACATAAAGCTTGGCCCTTCGGTTTCGATGACATTATGCTGAACAAGATTATGAAACGGTTCGCACGTGAAAGCGTGCTCCGAATTCAACTCTCGCGGGAAGAGTAATTCGTCTCGATATACGATGGCTGAGCAGGCGGAGGTAAATCGTCCCGACTGTTCGAATCCATGGAAGCGTTTCTGCGGGCTCTTGGCTGGATAAACTTTGGGATTTCGCTCACCGACTAGAATCTTGCGCGGATCAGGGGGCGCGAAGTGAGGGTTTCGTCGCAGGTAATGATCCTGCAAAACAAAATGCCAGAGCGGGAAACTGTTCTGCTGACCAAACCAGTTCCCCCAATCATCTCGATTTCGACCGAATTGTGACGGACCACTTTGAGGATCGATGTCGCCAGTGTCGGGGCGAAACCGGAAGTCTCGGCTTCCGAGTTCAACCGTCGCGTCTGATCTTGTTGAGTGAAGTTTCCGATCGGCCCCGTAACCGCCGTGATGGGCTCCACTCGCGCAGTAGATCCAGTTGTCGAGTCCCCAACGCAAGCCGTTGACTCGTAGCTGTTGATTCCCTTCCTGAAACCCGGAATACAACACCTCCTGCTTATCCGCTTTGCCGTCGCCGGTTGTGTCTTCTGCGAAGAGAATCTCTGGAGCGGCAGTGATGAGGACACCATTTCGCCAGGGCATCAATCCGGTTGGAAATCGTATTCCATCCAGGAACAGAGTTGAGCGATCGTATTGTCCATCGTTGTTCGTATCCTCTAAATATCGAACACGCCCGCCTGGCTTTCCTTTGCCATCCATGCCGAGTGGATAGTCAGCCATCTCTGCGACCCACAGCCGACCATCAGTTCCCCACGCAATCGCGACCGGGTCTTTCACCAATGGTTCCGCTGCGATCAGTTCAATTTCATATCCGTCACGAATATGCGTAACGGCCAAAGTTTCTTCTGGGGAAAGTGGAGGATCCTCAGGTGTAATCGAACCGGTGGTGGGAGAAGTTTCATCCTGTTGTTCTGCTAACGCAAATCCCGATGAACTGAAATGTGATGCAATTTCTTGCAGGGTGAGAGTACGTTTGTAAATCGCGATTTCTGACAACTTTCCTTCGAATGGTGCGAGTCCATCATTTCGACCACCGACGAAAATGTCATCGACATCCTTCGGGTGTGTGACGGAAACTTCCCCACGAATTTCCGGAGTGGTGTTTCCATTCAAGTAAATTTTGACCTGTTGCCCGTCTCGAACGATGGCGACATGATTCCAGGTTTTTGTGGGCAGCACAGTCTTCCCGATGAGCAGTTCATCCTTCTCGTTTCCATTGAAGAAGATCAGCTTGCCAGCATTTTCTGCATTCTGATATGTGCCACCAATTCCAAGATGATCACCGGCAGCATCTTTTTGTCCCGGTGTCCCACGTGAGAGAATGTAGCCGGTGACCGCACGAGCATCATTCGGTAAACCATTCCAGAACCACAACTCGGCTGACCAGGTGTCGCCCAAACCTTTCACTTCTGATTGCATTCGCCCACCAGCAAAGTGAGCTGCTCGATTGGCAGTTTTCTTTTGCTGCTCTGAAGTCTCAGCGAATCCCGGCAAGAAATACGCCACACCGTTTTCGTACGTTCCGTGATTCTGTCCAATCGCATCGACTGCGCGGCTCCCTGACATTTCGTTGAATCGCCAATATGCTGCCGGTTTCGAGGCGAATATGCTTGTTGAGTAGTCGTTGGTATGTGCCTCAATTTCACGACGAGGCTTGCCTGCGACCTTTTCGAGAAGTCCCAATAGTGTCTCGACAATTTGGGGTTCTGCCTGAACTTCCAGTCCTGCTGTCCGTGCTGGCCAGGTTGTGTAGCCCCCTAACGCATGTTGTTCTGGAGGAGGGATATAGCCTTGCGCTCCGTTTGCCAGCTCGATGTTAAAGGTCGGTTGAAGCGGGCTTTGGGCTTTGAGCTTAAGCCCGGTGAGACCATACACTTCATTCGGAATCGCTGTGATTCCGATGTCACCGATTCGGACCGCCTGTAACTTAATTTCAACTTCCGGTTCTTCATGCAGATAGATTTGCTCGCGAGCATAAATTTCAGCTCTGGACTTTGGTAATTGATCACCCAGCTCTTCGAGAATCGACTGCGACCACTTCAAGCGCTCATCGTCTGGTGCACGTCGTTGGAGTTTCAACTTCGCTTCAGCCATTGCGAGTGAAACATGATCTTGATACTGAATCGTTTTGTATGCTTCGCGAGCCACTTGGGCGACTTCGAGTGTGTATTGATCGAGATCCCGTTTCTGTGCCGGTGATCCATAATCCATCCACATGCTGTCGCCGCTTGTTCCTTGCGACATGATCCCCACGAAGGAATCGGTATTTTCTTTGACTCCGATCAGTTCTGCGAACTTGTTCCCGAAGCGACCGCAGAAGTCGCCTGACACGAGAGGCGCTCCATAATAATGAAGTGCATAATTTGCCAAGACGCCTAATGGCTGACCTTCTTTTGTCTGTACTGAAATCAATGACAGGTCAGTGTCTGCTGGTCCTGAAGGAGCGATATGATTTTTACTTAAATACCCCGGATGCATGTGTGCTCGTACGTTACGAACACCAAAAGGATCAGACGCCATGCGATCAGGGCGATAAATCCAGCGACGACAATGGTTGTGTTCGTAATCTTTCACCACTGTCCAACCGACTTTCGCCGGTTGCATCTTCTCAGCTGCCTGATGAATACTCTTGGCAATCTGACCGACCAAAAACTGTTGGTACTCAACGTCTGGTCGACTTCCAAGACATCCCATCGCTGACGGAGCGGAATGCGTGTGTGTTGCAGAGATCAGCATCCGATCGACAGGAATCCCAGTCGACTCGTGGGCCATCTCCTTAGCGTCGTCCAGGAGATGACGCTGAATCATCAGACTGTCAACGACGACAATTGCTAAGCGCGTCTCGCCGTCGTCCAAGACCATCGCACGTGACATCAATCGGTCATGAGCACGGTCTGCCTTCCCTTCGAGAAACTGTCCATTCACAATGACCGGAAACTGCGTCGGAGTAATATCCACCGCAGCGACACCCGCCAGGAAAGCAGGGGCTTTCTGAGTGAGATTTTCTGCCCCTTCGCTGACGGAGCAGAAGCAAGCGAGGACAACGATGAAACGGGAAATCAGACTCGGAGAGGACTTCGTTGAGACAACAGGAAAATTGATCACAGAAACTGGTTCCTTTGTGGGATTGAAATTTGTCTTCGCAACCGGTCTGAAAAAGCTTGAATTTCATTCCTTGGCCAAAGAGTAGTTGAGCAAGAGGTACTCGTCATGCCAAGTAAGAGCAGTAGAAAAATGAAGTGCAATATAGCAGCCATCGGAATTCAGCCGATTTCTGAGATGCTGCAGATTTCAAAGAGAGGTCCCACCTTACCTCTCTCAAATTGTCGCCAGACCTGCAATAATTTATTGCTATAGTGCCCTAACATTGAAAATTCGGTATTGTGAATGAATTATTGTAGAAGCTGGTCGCCTTTGGCGATCACTTCATTAGGGGCGTACTCGATAATAATCATCTCGTTGCTCCCGATATTATTACCCGACTTTCCTCAGCTGAAGTTGAGAGCCTGTTTGACAACCTCTGCGATGAAGAAAACTTTCAGTGCTTAGTCACTGTTAAGGAGGTTGAAGAGAGGTCTTCGAATGAGTTCTAAGGATATTCAAAATGAGTCTCTTTCAGAAAGCCGTTCATGCCTGCGGCTTAAGGAGTTCCAGAACATTTCGAGTCAGTCTGATTGTAGTTACTACTTTCACGGTGCTGATGTTGCCTGCGTTTGAGGTCGCCGCTGAGGGAGAGGCCGCTGAGGGTGAGAATGAACCGATACTGGAATGGCGATTTGATGGGGAGTCGCAACCCGGTTCGTGGCAAGGCAAATTCGGAGCGACCGCCAGTGGCCCCCGTCCGCCGCGTTATCCGGGATTTTCTGAAACAAACAACAGTGCGACCTTTGTCGGTCATGAAGGCTGGATTCTTGTCAAAGATCACGAACGAGGCGGATTTACGAATGTTCGCTTTGGGGCGGGAGAGACATTTGCGTTCGAAGCTTGGGTGAAATTGAAATCGATTGGCAAAGGGCGGATGGTTTATCTCATCGGGAAAGGTCGCCATAGAAAATTTGGCGAGAATCTCAACGAAAATAACCAGAACTACGCCTTCCGACTCAAGGGAACCGGCGACGGCGCCAAGCTCGGTTTTCTCTTTACGAGTGAGCACCCGGAAACGAAGGAACCCGACTGGCATCGCTGGTGGAGCAATGCCGAAATGCCGCTCAACGGCTGGCACCACCTGGCGTTTGATTTCACTTTTGGAAAGGCTGACAGCCTGCACGCGTACATCGACGGCAAACCTGTTGATGGTGTTTGGGACCTCAGTGGTCCAACGAGCCACTCGCCGGTGCAGGACACTGATGATCTGGTGATCGGCACCGGTTATGGGCGCAGTTCCGCTGAATCATTCCAGGGCTGGATGGACAACATCGCAATCTATCGCAAGCCGTTCTCTCCAGAGGTCATCGCTCAACGTTACTCCTATGTCCCACCGCCACCACCTGTGACTCGCGAGATGATTCCATCTGGCAAGGTGCTCGTTCAGATTAGTGAAGAGGGCGTTCCGGCCTCGAATAACTGGCCAGAGGAACCGTTGGTCACGGAGACTTATCACGAAGATGTCTTCGGACTGTTTGAGCTTCCACAAAAATATGTTGCGACAGGTGTTCGAGGTGACCGGGCGAATCCGTCTCATTTACGAGCCTCAGCGATAGTGAAACTCCCTGCTGGGAAACACCGTCTTTTGTTAAGAGGTCGTGGTGTTTGTCGGCTTTCAATCGATGGAAAGAAACTGCTCGAAACGTCAGCCCGACCAAACGATCCGGGAGGGTATGAGAAGCTCTCAGTTCAGGATAATTACCTCGATCTCGGTCCAGACTTCCGCTTCGCACCTCCGGGAAATCGTGACGCCTGGTGTGAATTCGAAACTTCGGGCGGAGAGCATTTCGTCATTCTGGAAACACTTGTCGGTGGCGTCACAGGCGGCGGGCGATTTCGGCCCGAGGTCGGGGAAACTGTCGTCGCTGTCTCACTGGAAGGGAGCGAGTCATGGTCGCTTCTTTCAGCTGGGGATCGTGAAGTCAGTTACACGGATGAAGGCTGGCAGGAGTATGAAGCAGAGCGCCGAGAAGTGCTCGCCCGAGTGAACGCAGCTGCCCGCGCCGAACGTCGAGCTGCTCATCAGGTTTATTGGGATGGAAGACGCGCTGCGGCCGCTGCGTGGCTGGCAGAGACCGACAAAGTCAACGTTCCTGAGCTTCCGGATGATGCCCCCGCACACAACGCAATCGATCATTTCATCGCTGCTCGGATTGCTGAGAGTAAACAAGACTCAACAAAAGCTGATCAGGGTGGTGTCGACTATTTCAAGGAGATTCGACCATTACTGGAGTCGCGCTGTTATGAATGCCATCAAGGTGGTAAGGCACAGGGCAATCTCCGCATCGATGATCACGCATCGATTCTGAAGGGGGGAGATTCCGAAACGCCCGCCATCGTTCCTGGAAACATCGACGAGAGCGAACTCATTGCGAGAATCACTTCGAAAGATGAGTACGTCGTCATGCCGCCAAAGGGAGCTCCACTCACGGACGACGAAGTCGCTCTGCTAAAACGCTGGATCGAGGAGGGTGCTGTATGGCCGCAATTCGATATCGAGAACTTCGAGCCAACTCCGCTCGCCGACGACCTCAGCTTTCTCCGGCGAGTCACTCTCGACACCGTTGGTGTCACACCGACTGAGGCCGAGATCGCTGCGTTCATGAACGACAACCCGGAGACACGCCGCGCCAACGTTATTGATCGCTTGTTGAACGATCCTCGCTGGGCAGACCATTGGATGGGCTACTGGCTCGACGTTCTCGCTGAAAACCCAAATATGATTAACCCGACGCTGAACAACACCGGCCCGTTTCGCTGGTGGCTGTATGAGTCGCTCCTTGATAACAAACCCGCCGACCTTTTCGTGACAGAGTTGATCCGCATGGAAGGGAGTGAACGATTCGGTGGACCGGCAGGCTTCGGCACCGCTTCGCAGAACGATCTGCCGATGGCCGCCAAGGGAATTATTGTCAGCTCCGCGTTTCTCGGGGTCGAAATGAAATGTGCCCGGTGTCACGACGCACCAACGCATGTTTCAATGCAAGAGGACTTACTACAACTCGCGGCCCTTTTGAAACAAAAAACGATCACGCTGCCCGAATCGAGTAGCGTCCCACTTGGACGACTCGAGCAGACCGGCCGTAAACCACTTATTGAAGTGACTCTCGAACCGGGGACTCAAGTTCAGCCAGCTTGGCCTTTCGAGCGTTACTGCGATGAATCGGTGGCGGACTCACTGGCTGAACATCCGGAAAACTCACGAGATCGACTCGCTGCACTCATCACTGCTCCGCAAAACGAACGTTTTGCGCAGGTGATGGTGAACCGCGTCTGGCAGCGGCTCATGGGGCGTGGCCTGGTGCCCAGTCTGTCCGATTGGGAAAAGAACAGCCCCTCTCATCCAGACTTGCTGCGGTGGCTTGGGCATCAATTCGTTGCCTCAGGTTATGATATGAAGGCCGTTAGTAGATTGATTCTGAATTCGCATGCGTATCAACGTGCGACCGATCCAACGCTGACTGAAACCAGCCCCCTCTTCATCTCCCCGGCCCCCCGACGATTGACAGCCGAGCAGATTGTTGATTCTGTTTTCCACGCGACCGGGACTCCCTTCGATCTGGAAGAAGTCAGTCTGGACATCGACGGCGTTCGTTCTATTAAGACCACTATTACCCTCGGACATGCTCGGCGTTCCTGGATGCTGGCTTCAACGTCCAACGAACGGGATCGTCCCAGTTTATCACTGCCACGTATTACGGCTGTGACAAGTGTGTTAAAGACCTTCGGTTGGCGCGGAGCCAGACAGGATCCGCAAAGTCTTCGCGACACAGATTCCAACATTCTTCAGCCAGCGATCTATGCCAACGGCGTCATGAGCATCTGGCTGACGCGGCTGAGCGATCGACACGGAATCACGCAGCTTGTCATGGAAGATCAGTCGGTCGAACAACTGGTTGACCGACTATTTCTTAAATTGCTGACTCGGAAGCCGTCGGCTGAAGAGAAAGAGCTTTACGTAAATTTATTGTCCAAAGGGTACGACACTCGTGTCATCCCTGAATCGAAGCGAATCAAGCCGACACCAGGCAAGCGAGAACCCGTTCGCTATGTGACTTGGTCGAATCACGTTGATGGCCCAGCCAATGAACTGGCTGTTCAGCAAGAAGCTGAAGCTCGTCGTGGTGACCCGCCTACCAATGCCTTGGACAACGATTGGCGTCTTCGTATGGAGGACGTGCTCTGGGCAATTCTTAATGCTCCCGAATGGGTTTACACCCCTTGAGAAGTTTGCAGGACATGGCTGAACTTCTCAAGCTGGCGATCTCAGATTACTTGACATTTGGAACAATTTGATGCAACGACGACATTTCATAAAACAAGCTGGCGTATTAGCTGGAGCTGCTCTGGCAAGTCGCTCAACATTCGCATCTCCAACTGCAATAAACGTCCCGAAAGGGAAAGCTGAGCACGTGGTGTTCGTCTGGCTGGGTGGGGGAATGGCCCAGATCGATACGTTCGATCCCAAGAATCGCGGGAACTCCAAAGCGACACCAAAGCTCGCCGGCTCTGAGTACGACACGATCGACACCATCGTCCCTGGTGTAAAGTTCTGCGAGCATTTACACCGCACTGCGAAGCTCGCTGACCGACTCACTGCCGTGCGAACCGTCAATCATCATCTGGTCGACGAACACGCTTTCGGGACCAACTTCGTTCATACCGGCCGGCTCATCACTGGGAGTACGACTTATCCCTCAATCGGTTCGATCGTCAGCCATGTGCGAGGAGCAGTCAACCCGGATGTCCCCGCCTATATGCTGATCGGTTACCCCAACGTCAGCCGTGGCCCCGGTTTTCTTGGTGCTAAAGCAGGCTATGTCTATCTCGTTGATACCGAAAGCGGACCAGCTGGCTTCACGCGACCAGAAGGAGTGACGTCACTTCGCGTCGACCGACGTCGGCAGTTGCTCGAACCTTTAACTGCCCGAGTCCCGAACGACTCCGTTGTTGCGCAGTACCGGGATGCTCAGTCTGAGGCTCTGCGTCTAGCTGGACCGGACTTCATGCGACACTTCCGCCTGAAGGATGAGTCTGACGAGTTGCGGCAAGCCTATGGCGGCGAGTTCGGTCAACGTTGTCTGCTTGCTCGGCGTCTGGTGCAAGCAGGAGTGCGGTTCATCGAAGTCTCACATAACCTGAACTTCATCAACGGCACCGGCTGGGACACACATAACGAAGGCCAGCAGAATCAGCACTTGCTCATCGAGGAACTCGACATCGCTTTGTCAGCTCTCATCACTGATCTCGAACAAAAAAAGATGCTCGATAAAACCCTCATTGCAATCGGCACAGAGTTCGGTCGTCCGGCCGCCTACGATGCTCGCGGTGGACGAGGACATCAGGGAAGTTGCTTCAGCCTGCTTCTCGCAGGCGGCGGTTTAAATCATCAAGGCGCTTACGGTGTGACCGATGAGTTGAGTAAGAACATCGTCGAAAACCCCGTTTCAGTCCCGGACTTCCACGCGACGATCCACGCCGCACTCGGCATCAATCCTGCACTTGAACTCTTCGACAATGCCCGCCCCGTGCCGATTACCGACGGGGGCAAACCGATCGCTGCGTTGTTCGGATAAACCTGTTTCAAAACCGACTACAACTTGCTGACGCGTGCCGTTTCGATCCATTAGTCCCAGCGACACTCTATAAAAATTGCTGGCGAATTCCCAATTCTGGATTGAAGCGGCTGGAGTCTACACTCTTCGATAGCCTTGGCTGGGAGGACTGCGCATTTCATGTGGTGAATCGTTCCACGACTGAAGTCTCACTCAATTTTGCTCAAGAGTTGTCTCAGCTTGATCTCAGATGTACTCTCATCGAAAACATTTGATACTGTCCCCGGAGAAATTCATGCGCGCCCTATCTTTCCTGAGACCTCTGACCTTTGCGATCTTGGTACTGTCTGGATCTCTTCTCGCAGCTGAAGAAAACTATTCGCTCAAAGTGGTCGCAGAAAGAGAAAACGCCATTTACGAGATCGGCGAGGAAGCCAAATTCGTCGTGACACTCACTCAGGGAGGGAAGCCTGTCACTGGAAAAGTGACTTACGTCGTTGACGACTTTATGTCGGAGCATGCGGATCAATTCCCACGCGGGAAACTCGATCTGGCGGATGGCAATACGATTCCCGTAAAGATGACTTCTCCCGGATTCCTGAAGTGCCGAGTCAACTTCCAGACATCTGAAAACAAAAAACTATCCGCCACAGCAGGGCTTGGATTTTCACCAACCAAAATTCCTTTGAGCCTTCCGGTTCCGGACGATTTTGATCAATTTTGGGCTGACCAGAAGGAGCAGTTGGCACAAATTCCTGCAGACGCCAAATTGACGCACGTGGATCATAAAGATCAATCGGTTCAGTGTTTCGATGTGCAGGTCGATTGCCTGGGTGGAGCGCCGGTTTCTGGTTACCTCGCCAAGCCACGTAATGCGAAAGAGAAGAGCTTGCCTGCGATTTTATGGGTCCATGGTGCGGGAGTTCGCAGCTCAAGTCTGTCGAATGCAATCAAAGGGGCGAAAGCAAATATGCTCTCCATGGACATCAACGCACATGGACTTCCCAACGGAAAGCCGGGAGAATTCTATCAAGAGCAGAATGCAGGACGGTTGAGTAATTATCGCCACGCCGGTCGCGAGGATCGGGAAACATCCTACTTCCGTGGGATGTTCCTCAGGTTAGTACGCGCCATCGATTTTCTCGCTGACCAACCAGAATGGGACGGTAAGACAGTCATCGTTGTTGGTCATAGTCAGGGTGGTGGTCAGGCACTTGTCGCTGGTGGTCTCGATGAGCGTGTCACGTTTATTGCGACCGGAGTCCCAGCCATTTGCGATCACTCCGGCCGAGCGGCCGATCGTATCAACGGGTGGCCGAAACTTGTTCCGCAGTCAGAGAATGGCGAACCCGACTCAAAGATTCTCGAAGCATCCCGGTATGTCGATGCCGTCAATTTCGCCAGTCGATGCAAGGCTGATGCAATCATGAGTGTCGGCTTCATTGATACTGTTTGCCCGCCGTCAAGTTGCTTCGCAGCCTACAATCAACTGCAAGGAGGCAAGCAAGTCATCAATGAGCCTTTGATGGGACATGCCGCGCCGAGACACATTCATAAGGCTTTCTTCGATGCGATCCAAGAACATGTGAGCCAACAAAACTCTGCAAACTGAACCCGCTTTGAGTTTTTGACTCAACTCCAGTATCGGAAGGGTAATCTGCTCTGCCGTCGCCCAAAGAGGCCTCAGCCAACTTGACCATCACTCACATTTGCATTCACCTGTGGGGCGATCGGTCAGTGGCAGAGGTTTCCATGTCAGTACGATATTCGAAGCAGAACGATAGACTCGAACCTTGAACCGCGAGTGCCGACGATGAAATTCATTCTCTCCGCGATGCTGTTTTTCTTGCTTGGCTCAACTGCTCGGGCAGAACCGATCTTTGTCGAGGCGGAGAACTTTACGTCGACGACCGACGCCTGGAAGGTGTCGAAAAATCAACAGACTCGGTCGGCGTCGCGATTGCACACTTTGCATGGTGCCTCGGGAGATCCACGCGGAAGCGCCCGCCGGGCAATCGAAATCAAACAGCCAGGCAACTACCGAATCTGGGTTCGCTATCTGCACCATGAACGTTTTCGCGGGCCGTTTCGACTCGCCGTGCTGCATGGCGACACGGCGATTGGGAAAGACTTTGACCTTCAATCAAAACCGGATGCGAAGAGCTGGGCATATGTGTGGGACTACGTCGATGCTGACTTACCCGCCGGGACCGTCGATTTAAAGTTTACGAAATTTGAACAGAAGAACTGTTCAGGTTATGTGCGACATCTCGACTGCGTCCTGCTGACTACCGATAAAACGATGGTCCCCAGCCATCTGCCTTATGGAGAACAAACGTTTCTGCGAGTAACTTTGGGGAAGGTCTACGACGAGCCTGTCTATGTTCACATCTTTGCGGATCACTATCGTTCGCCGTGGTATCAACACTTCAGTCTCTCCAAGGCAGGCGCACAACCGGGTTTGCGGCCAAAGGATAGCGAACGAATGCTGGGCGGCGAGCAGACTCCGTGGTGTAACATCACACCTATGCTCTACCAGGACAGCGGGGCGATTCTGAACATCAGCATGAGGCACACGTATCATCAGCATGCCGCAAAATTGCAGGCCCGGTTGGAGTTCGCCACGGCAGCAGACGAGCAGTCAATCGTACGAACGATGGACGTGAAGAGTGATCCAAACGGTTTGGTCGTTGTCGTTCCGCCTGATTTGACAACCGCAGAAAATCTCAGTCGATTAAAGCGAGACTCAAACTTCGCTGAAGCGACCGGTCGAATCGCAGATGCTTTCGATTGGCCCGAGATCGGCAGGAAGCCACAAAAGTTCCCGTTCTTCGTCAGCGCAACCGTCGGAGGTTACGGCACACAAGTCGACAAGTCGGTCAGCGAGCGCGAATGGAAAACGCTGGATTACTTCGGCTTCTGGAATCGTACCCGGTCGTACATTGGTGGTGTTTGGTACATGCAGAATGGTTCGTATTGCAGTCCCGACATTGAACGAATGAAGGAGCGAGCCGCCGCGAAGGCCTCTGAATTTCGTAACAGCGGCAAGTCAATTCACGACATTGTCTTCTGCATGCTCACCGATGAACCGACGGGGCAACCGGCGGCGTTTATGGCTCAAGATGAAGCCTATGTGACCGCCTTTCAGGCTTGGTTGAAGAAGCTGGGCAAGTCGCCAGCCGACTTACTCGTGTCGAATTGGGATGAGGTGAAACCTGTGCCGGACAACCAACGCGACGAGTTTCCAGCGTTACATTACTTCACTCAACGGTTTCGTACCCGTGCACTGGGTGACTTCATGGCGACTCAACGGGGGATTCTGGAAGAGGCCTATGGTCGATCTCTACCGACACTCGTCAACTTCAGCGATGGTGCGACGTATCATGCCAACATGTACGGACAAGGAGTTGACTATTTTGAATTACTGGACGCTGATGACCAGAATGCGATTTGGAGTGAAGACTGGGCTAACGGGGCGTCCAGTTATCAGTGCGGAGCATACAACGTCGACTTGATGCGTGCAGCCTCGCGTGAACGGGGGCAATCGATCGGACACTATCTGGTGACTCACGCCGGTCGTAAATCCTGGGACATCAAACTCAAAGCTGCGAGCGAAACAGCGAGAGGAGTTCGGATCTGGAAGAACTTTTCGTATGGCGTAAGTTGGGGGAGTCACGAAGGTGGACCTGCATGGAAAAGCCATACCTGGTATTCGAAACCTGAGACGTGGCGTGCCAACGCTGAAGTTGTCCGGGAAATTGGCGGTGCGGAAGATCTGCTACTGTCGGCGACGGCCGCACCTGCTGAAGTCGCCATTCTATATTCTTCTTCCTCAGATGCTTGGACAATGAACCGCAATCACGCGTTCGGCTTCAACCGCATGCATACCTGGATGGCACTGGCTCATGCTCAAATTCCCGTCGACTTCTTAGGAGAGAGACAGGTCGAACGTGGCGTCCTGAAGGACTATAAAGTCTGTTACGTCGATGGCCCAAACCTGACACTCGAAGCGGCACGTAAGTTAAGTGAGTGGGTCGCCTCAGGCGGAACGCTGTATCTGTCGGCGGGGGCAGCCAGTCGCGATGAGTACAATCGTCCACTCGAACTCTTCGATTCGCAGTTGGATTCGCAGCGCGACTCTCTGGAAACGCTCCAGCCTTTTTTGAATTCGGGCAGCTACGTCCATATTCTACAACCGCGAGATCAAGTTGTGGCTGATGGCGTAACACTGGACGTTCTATCGGTTCGTCAGCATCAAACTCCGAGTAAAGGCGGCGAAGTCTTAGCGACGTTTGAAGACGGAACTGCAGCCATAATTCGCACGAATGTTGGCACCGGAGTGATCTATTCGGTGGGATTCCTGCCTGCGCTGGACTACATCAGGCAGGCCGTTGTCGCGCGACGCGAAGTGCAAGCCTCGCGGACCACTGAAGAAGATGTGGCGGCCAACCGTACGTCAGCACCAACGCCAACACTCGACGTTCCCGAAAAAGCGACTGCCACAACTTTGGCGGCGGACGCGCGTCTGAATCGATCGTACAATCCTTGGGAATTTCCTGCCAAAACCCGCGAATTGATTCTGCAGCCAGTGCGGGCTGCGGGTGTCGATCCTCCACTCACTTGCAACGTCCCGCTTGTTGATGCGATTTTGCTACAGGCTGAAAACGGAGCCGTCATACCGATCGCAAATTACACGCTGACGCCAATCAAGAAGCTTGAATTCCGCCTGCGCAGTCCACGACCAGTCACTCGGGTTGAGTCGATTCATCACGCATCCATTCCCTTTGAAATAGTCGACAGCGGAACTATCAAATTCTTGTTACCACTCGACGCCAGCGACTACATCAAAGTGTACTATTGAGACTCCATGCAGCGTGACTACTTTTGTGCAGCCGCTTCCACTGCTTTGATGACGTCAGCCGGTTCGGCTCGTTTCTTGTAGTCCGCATCCAGGAACGCGTAGGTGATCTTGCCGGACTGATCTATGACGTAGGTTGCTGAAAGTGGTAGCTCCATTGCGTCGTTACCGTTGTATTCGGGCAATTTGAGTTTGTCGCGGTATGCCGGAATGATCGCTTCAGGAAGTTGAAAGACGAGTCCATACTTTCTCGCCAGTGCATTGTCTTTATCGTGCAATGCTACGAGATCCAGATCATTTGCCTCGGCTGTTTCTTTGGCTTTCTCTGGAAGTTCTGGTGTCAGAACAACCAACTTTGCTCCGGAATTTTCGATTTTGTCCATGCTCTGCTGCATGGCTCGCAGCTGAATGTTGCAGTAAGGACACCAGCCTCCTCGATACCACATTAGAACGATCGGTCCTTCCTGCCAAAGCTCACTGAGCTTGACTGTGCTGCCGTCCCAACCTGTCAATTGAGCGTCAATCGCCGCATCGCCAACCTGCTTGGCAGATTTCTCGATGCCGGTCGCACGGACTTTCTCGATTCCTTGTGCGTATGCCTGACGAACGTCTTCCGGAATTCGCGTTACGCTTGAGGCAGCTTTTTCTTCAAGCTGTTCGGAAAGCATGGGAAGATCTTCTGGTTGAGTTGCTGCGGGGTTCTCGCTTTGAGAATTCGCACTTTCTGTGCACCCGCTGGTTACGGTCAATGCGATGGTCAGCGTGACGATAGTGAGAGGAATTGTTTTGGTGTTCATGTCGCTTTTTCGGTTGAGGAGTGAGGTTCGGTTTCGAGTCGCTGCGGTATTCAGCGACGACGTTGTCGATGACCTTCATTCCTTAAGGTCGTGTTGTTAAGCAGAGCGCTGAGACTTCAAGGTCGGATGAGAATGAGACCTGATATCGAATTCAATACGATCAAGAGCGGCTTCGTGGGAACGCACGGGTTAGGCCTCTGAACTCCACTCGTTCTTTGAAAAGTTGCGATCGAGCGGGGTATCGCCAATGTGGTTCGTGTAGTTCGATAGCACCTTGAAGGCAGTTCCGACGATCACGTCGAAGACTGTTTGCTTCGTATAACCGGCAGCCAGCAACTCTTCGATATCTCCATCGTTGAGGTTGCCTCGTTGCAGATTCACCTTCTCGGCGAAGAGGCGGAGGGCTTCCAGTTTTGGGTCGGCGATCGCTGTTCCGTCTCGCAATGATTTGATGACGTCTTCCGGAACCTTTCCAGCCTGCATGATCGATGTGTGAGCTGCCATGCAGTACGAGCAACCGTTCAGCCGGTTGTTGGTCATCGTAATAATCTGCTGCTCCGTCGTTGAAAGATTCGTTTTGTTGTCGAAGATATCGGTGAGCGACTGGTACGCTTCCAGCAGGGCAGGGGACTCGGCCATCACGGCATGAAGGTTGGGAATAAAGCCATACGCCTTCTTACTATCTTCCAGCAGGGGCTTGCTGTCGTCATTGGCAGTCTCGATCGTGTGAACGCTAAAGTTGGCCATCATGCTTCCTTTGTTGGTTTTGACCAATCGGTCTAGAAGGGGGCGAAAAATGAGGAGCCGCGCTCCTCACAACTCTTTGACGCTTTCTTGGCAGAATTTCTTACCAGGAATTCCTGATAATTTCAGCTATTTTCTTTTCTGCTCATGAAATCAAGTCAACAGCCTGTTGAGAGACCTGTTCCAGTCCCTTTTTCCCAAAGGTCCCACGTCCCAGCACACGAATTCCAACCGCCAGGGCAACTAGAGCCTTGGCTGTCGGGCGAGTGTCAACCGACTCGGGAATGTTGCCAAGTTCCTTACCGCGATCGATTCGTCCTTCAAAGAAACTGACGACCTCTTTGACCCCCGCCGAGACGAGTTTTTTGACGTCATCGTCGTGTGACGAATATTCGAGTGCGGTATTGAACAGCAAGCAGCCCTTTTTATCGGGATCGCTGAGCGTTGCCTTTACGAGCGAGTCGAAAAACATCCTGATCGCTTCACGTGGATCAGCGACTGTTTCCAGCTTTCGAAGTTTACTTGTTCTCAGCTCATCGCAGTACTTCAGCAGCGCGCGGACGAAAAGGTCATGCTTTCCGTCAAAGGCGTTGTAGAGGCTGCCTCGTTTGATTCCTGTCGCGTTTGTGATGTCAGAGATCGAGGTGGCAGCATATCCCTTCTCCCAGAAGACATTCATCGCCTGTTCGATCACATCCGACTCTTCAAATGATTTTTCCCACGGCATTCATAACTCACAAAGGTTCAATCGGCCTCGGTTAAGCCTACGATGGTTAGACCGATCGGTCAACACTCGCACCCCGTTTGTATGAAGCGTGAGAAGTTGAAACAGTATTATTGTCGTAGCTGGGATGCTTCAATAGGGCCGCTCTTTTTTAGAGCGGAGGACCCTTCACGGCTGTTGTTGCCAGAGTCTGTTGATTGGCGCTTCAATGGGGCCGCTCTTTTTTAGAGCGGAGGACACAGCAACCAACTCTGTGACGACATCACGATTGAGACGCTTCAATGGGGCCGCTCTTTTTTAGAGCGGAGGACACGCCGGGGCGATCGCCGCCGCCCTGGTCTATCTCTAGCTTCAATGGGGCCGCTCTTTTTTAGAGCGGAGGACCAAACTAACTAGAGAGAGTGAAAATGACTAAGACTGGCTTCAATGGGGCCGCTCTTTTTTAGAGCGGAGGACGTATAATGGGGGGACGTACTACCGAGTCCCAATCAACGGGCTTCAATGGGGCCGCTCTTTTTTAGAGCGGAGGACCCGAAAAATTGAACTCACCACAATGGGTGATATGGTTGCTTCAATGGGGCCGCTCTTTTTTAGAGCGGAGGACTTAGTGGTTATCATATTCTAAACTTCCAACATGAAAATGCTTCAATGGGGCCGCTCTTTTTTAGAGCGGAGGACGGAAAACCGCCAAAAATCGGCAAACCCAAGAAAGGATGCTTCAATGGGGCCGCTCTTTTTTAGAGCGGAGGACGCTGTCGTTGCAAGACTTGCCACCGCTCACACCCGCAGCTTCAATGGGGCCGCTCTTTTTTAGAGCGGAGGACCGGACGTTTACTACGAATGGCGGATCGCAGCCTACCGCTTCAATGGGGCCGCTCTTTTTTAGAGCGGAGGACTCGACATCGTCGAAGCCGCAAAACAGCACGCGAGGTGCTTCAATGGGGCCGCTCTTTTTTAGAGCGGAGGACGTGATTCGGAAGGTAAAGTTTCACTTTCAGGTGTTTTGCTTCAATGGGGCCGCTCTTTTTTAGAGCGGAGGACTTAGTGGTTATCATATTCTAAACTTCCAACATGAAAATGCTTCAATGGGGCCGCTCTTTTTTAGAGCGGAGGACGGAAAACCGCCAAAAATCGGCAAACCCAAGAAAGGATGCTTCAATGGGGCCGCTCTTTTTTAGAGCGGAGGACTCGAAAATCGTATAACTATCGTTGATAGAATAGCGGCAGCTTCAATGGGGCCGCTCTTTTTTAGAGCGGAGGACGAAGCAGTGATTGAATTAAGAGCCATTTTGACACCTTGCTTCAATGGGGCCGCTCTTTTTTAGAGCGGAGGACCCTGAGGCAAATCTAAATGAAAAAAAGATTTATAGTAGCTTCAATGGGGCCGCTCTTTTTTAGAGCGGAGGACCATTCTGGGGATCGTAATTGGCGCTGTCGTGTTCGTAAGCTTCAATGGGGCCGCTCTTTTTTAGAGCGGAGGACCGACGGCAAGCGTGGTCCCGCAGCCGACATCACCCCAGGCTTCAATGGGGCCGCTCTTTTTTAGAGCGGAGGACCCGCCCGCGTTCAAAGTCGCTAAGCATACACACTTTGCAACGACGATTTCGCGGGGTCGGTGAAAATGGGGTTCTAAAGGCATCTTATCGTAGGCTCAAGTTTCTTACTGGTTGCCAAAGAACGACTTACGGCTGCGAGGGCTAAGAGGTGTTTTCAGGCCACCGGAGCCCTCGAGTCTAAAAAAGTCTA